>NZ_JAKJSP010000073.1:0-31132 GCF_050337085.1 Photobacterium sagamiensis
TAGGCGCTGCCTGAGATATTATGACTTAGATAATCAGCCTAAAACGTTAAACACAGACAAGCATTCCTCATACGCCAATGCGATTGCACGCTTGAAGAAGGTAGGCGCTGCCTGAGATATTATGACTTAGATAATCAGCCTAAAACGTTAAACACAGACAAGCATTCCTCATACGCCAATGCGATTGCACGCTTGAAGAAGGAGGGACGACTGCGAACGGATGTCGAGCAACGGCAAGTGAAGTATCTCAATAATGGTATCGAGTCCGATCACGCCCCCATCAAGAAGCTCGTTGTCGCCACCGGCGGTTTCAAAATACGAAAGCGAGCCTGGTCAACCATCCAGGGATTCGAATCATTACGGATGGTAAACAAAGGCCAGTTTGATTTCTGGTTACGTCATGATGAACGTAAAACCCTTGTGCGGGAGAGATCCGCCTTTATGAATCGTTTATTCAATGTTGAAGTGATTTACTCGTAATTTTAAGTCAATGACTGACTAGATCCGCCTCATCAGATTATTTGCAACAGCCCCCCCTCATACACCAATGCGATTGCTCGCTTGAAAAAGGAGGGTCGACTGCGAGCTAATGTCGAGCAGCGGCAAGTTAAGAACCTCAATAATGGCATTGATCCGATGAAGTTGTTTACCAGTAATCATTAACCACATCACTGGGTAGATCTGCCTTATCTGATTAGTTGCAACAATCCCCGTCTACTCATCCGCACCAAATCGTAACGTTAAAATCACTTGATCGTAAAGAGTTATTTAGATTGACGTCACAAAGACATGCAGCAAAAGCGCTTAAACATTTACCTAGCATACATTCCAATATAAATTTCTTATCACTCGCTCACCAATGATATTCGTAACGTTACGATAATTAATGCGGTAGTTGGGCAGAGTGAATTTTTTGGCATTTGGAGTAGAAAATGATTAAGGGCATAGTTCCGCTTATTCTTATCGCAGGGGTATCCACCTCTGCTCTTGCTAGTGATTTAGCCATAATCGCGCAGCAACAAGAACAGACTCAGACCGACCTGTATAGCAAATACAGTCACGCCTTCTCTACTGGCGGCGAAGAGCTCAATAACCCGTTTAACTCTCAAGAGATTAAAGTTGATGCGGTAATCACTACTCCAAGTGGCGCCACGTTAACAGTCCCTATGTTCTACAAGGACTCAACAGGCGAGAAGACTGTCTGGGGTTTGAATTTTGCACCTCAAGAAGTCGGCAAATATCAGTATCAAGTCGTTGCAAGGCATGACGGCGAAGAGGTTCAGTCTAAGTCATTTACTTTTAACTCCCTTGAATCTGATGCTCAGGGCTTTCTGACCAACGATGGCAACATGGGTAGCTGGGCGTTTGATAATGGCGATCGATTCCGCGGTGTGGGCTTAAACATCGGCTGGGAAGCTCGTATAACTATTGGCGACAATCCAGATTACACATACGAATACTGGATGCGTCAGATGAAAAAGGACGACATTAATCTTGTTCGTACATGGGTTAATGCTCCGTGGAATATCCCACTAGAGTGGAAAAAGCCAGTATATGGTCGCTACTCAAAAAACAATGCTCCGGGTCTTCACCCAGAAGGTATCGAGCGCTTTGATTACCTTATCGAACATGCTGAAAAAAATGACGTGAAGCTAATCCTGGCTATGGATTATCACGGTTCATTATGGGCAAAAGACCATGATAACTGGGGCAATGACTTCTGGAAGTCTAACCCGTACAACGTTAAGAATGGTGGCCCAGCAGCGACGCCAGAAGAATTCTTCACTCATCCAGGTGCCATCTCTCGCTATCAAGACCGTCTGCGTTACATCGTAGCTCGTTGGGGCTACAGCACTAACATTGCTGCTATCGAGTTCTGGAACGAAGTCGATAACGCTATTTACAAGAAAGACCAGAACATTTCACCGAAGGCTGTTACTGAATGGCATCAGGTCATGTCTGATTACCTTGAAGAGATAGACCCATACAACCACATCAAGACCACCAGCATCAGTCATAAGCTGCCAAAGGGCTTGTTCAATGTTGAAGGTCTAGATCTAATCCAGTCTCACTTGTATGGCATGCCTGCAAAAACTTCTGAGATGAAGATTAAGCAATTTTCGAAACGTTACAAAAAGAGCTACGCAGTAGGCGAAGCCGCTCTAGGCTGGGAAGGTGTTAATAGCCGTATCGAAGAGTACGCACTGCATCTGCATGAAAACCTATGGGTTGCCATGTTCAACAAGACCCCGTTCCTGCCTTTGACTTGGTGGTGGGAAGACTACGACTCTGCGGAACAGAACTTCCATCTTAAGCACGCTGCTAACTTCATCGACAACCTGACCTCAACAGATGATCTGTTTGTCAGCACTGACTCGGTGAAGGTTGAGCACAAGCTAATGCGTCGAGCGTTAAACAACAACGGTACGCACTACATCTGGGTTAAGAACAACAAGAAAGACGATCTGTCAGATATCGGCATCACGCTTACTAACAAGAAAGGCGTGAGCATTGATGGCGAATACAACCTCAGCATGTACGACACATGGACAGGCAAAACGACCTCATTAAACAAAGTTAGCGCAAGCGATAACAAGTTGAATTTTGAATTGGACAGTCTTGATGCACAAAAAGACGTTGTCCTGATCTTGAGTAAGTAGTCCCATTAACAAGTAGTGAGTTTTATTAATGAATAAGAAAATACTATCTTGCCTAGTAGCAGGCGCGGTGATGTCGGCGCCAGCAATGGCAATCTCTGACCCTGAATTTTTTGGCTATGCCAAGTGGGGTAAGATTTTTACCAACGACGACACCACCAACGACGGTACAGGTGAGTTAAAAGACATTACTCGCACAAAAGGCGGCATCGGTAACTTCCGTCTAGGTAACGAGCTTAAGTGGTGGGAAGCAGGTCTAAAGGGTGACGTTTACGAATCCGGTGATACTAACTGGGACGTTACTTGGATGATCGGTAATGGTGGTGGTGATTGGAGTAACATCATGACCATGCAGATGTACACTAGTGCAACTGGCGTTCTAGAAAGTGTGCCAGAAGCTAAAGTGTGGGCTGGTAAGCGCTACTATCGTAAGCACGAAGCGTATTTGATTGACGTTAAATACTGGGATACCGCTGACACAGGTCTTGGTATCGAAGACGTTGATGTAGGTTTCGGTAAGTTCCATGCAGCATGGTTTATGCCTGACGCTAAATGGGGTCAGCCTATTGAAAAAGAAGATGGCTCGCTGGACTACAAAGCTGGCGCATTCCACAACCTTGATTTCCGTGTTTCTGACATTCGTTTCGCCAAAGGCGCATCTTTAACACTAGGTGTTAACTACGCTACATTGCAAAACCGTGACATGTCTCCATCAGAATTCAACATCTCTGATGACGGTCTAATGCTGTCTGCTGTGTACGCACAAACGTGGTCAAAAGGTGTTAACCGTCTAGCTGTTCAATACGGCACAGATGGTCTAGCTGGTGGTCTAATGAATGGTATTGGCACAGAGAGTCAGTACCGCATTGGTCTAGAACATGAAGGCAGCAGCATTCGCGTATTCAACGAAGGTGAGATGCGACTAACCCCTCAAATTGATATGATGTACGCAATTGCTTATCAAGATGTAGATCTTGATAACGGCAACGGCTTTGAGTGGGCTTCTGCCTCTGTCATGCCGCAATACGCATGGAATAAGTACCATACTACAGCATTCCAGGTCGGCTACGACTTTGCTAAAGACCAAACAGGCATCGGCAAGAACGAAACATTTAAGGCAACTATCTCTCAGCAGATTCAAGCCGGTGAAGGCGTATGGGCTCGACCAGCCATTCGCGTTTTTGCTAGCTACATTGACCAAACTCAAGATTGGGCACCAGGCGGTAACGAGTGGGGCGCAATTCCTGGCAAGGCTGCATTTGCTGAAAGCTTTGCTAAAGATGAAGTTGTATTCGGCGCAAACTTTGAAGCGTGGTGGTAACAGCTTTTAACTAACGATACGGGCTGCCCTCAAAGGCGGCCCTTTGTTGTATCTGAGGTACACAAATGAAAAACACAAAGAAAACGATCCTAACTAGCGCACTACTTCTAACTTTATTCGGCTGTAGCTCGTTTAATGAGCCTAATACCGGCTCTTTGCCAATAACGCCAACAAGCAGTTTTTCGGCGCTATCTGACTCGTCTTGCTGCGAAAGCCTACAGTCGCTTCCGTTAGAGCAAATACAGATGAACGATCAGCTATACGCTACTCTTGAGGCAAGCAAGCCAAAAATCAGCATCGATGGCAACGAAAGCTTTGCTGTCGCCTACGCTTTATCAGATAGCATCAAAGACCGATATCTCGACGTATCTGCATTAGTTATCGAAAACACTGTTCTATCCCCTGCCGTAAGCCTGTACGACGCGAACTGGAATCGCATTAGCAAGATTGACGCTGGCTCATTTACCTATGCCCCTGCAAAGTTTGGCGATAATGACCGCCTTGAAGTTAGCATCGATCTGACATCGGCTAGACATTATCAGGCTCGATACATTGTCGTTCATGCTGATCACGATTCTCTTAACGAAACCTTCACGCTTATTCACCCAGAAGAGCTATACGCAGAAGGACGCGGAATAATACCAATGCCGCGCGAGAAGCAGCACGCCACTCTTGTGCCTACAGGTCTAGTTCGTCTGAAACTTAATCGTAGAAACATAATTTCTAAACTGTTCTCGGGAACAGGCTCTCAGTCAACTATTACTGACTCTACAGCACTTCATTCAAGAGCTACTGGAATCGTCACTCACAAAGAAGATATAGCGTCTGGGGAGCGACACGAAGCGATAAAGCAAGCTATCGCAGACAAAGACTTTGCAACAGCTCTAAGTCTCGTAGAAGAGTCTGAGCGAAACGGTGACGTAGAAGCTCGTAGACTGTTTCTGAACGCACTAGAAAACCAGTAAATAATTACCTCTCAAAATTGGGCTCAATCAAGAGCCCAATAAAATACGTCTCTTGTCCCACCCTCTATTTCAAACTTCTTTAGTCACAACAAATGTTTTTATTGTTTAAAGAGGAAATCTTATGCACAAAAAACTTAGGTTATACGCAATCATGTCACTCGCTGCATTATCTATCGTCTCATGTTCTTCCATGCCAGAACAAACTCTAATTGCCCCTGACAACAGCCATATTCAGTATGTTGGAAGGGTTGATCTCAGTGATGGCGACCCTATGAGAATCACATGGCCAGGGACTACGATTAAGGCTAACTTCACCGGCACTTCTTTGTCAGTTATCTTCGACGACGATAAAGGCAAGAACTACTTCAATGTATTTTTGGACAATGACTTTGAAAACCCGATTGTCATTCAATGCCAGAAAGGACGTAAGGAATATCTGATAGCAGATAACCTACTCGACGGAAATCATTCGGTTGTTATTGCTAAACGAACTGAGGGGCACGAGGGAGGCACTAACTTCTATGGTCTGCTCATCGACCAAGATGCTCAATTAAACCCACCACCATCTCGCTTATCTCGTCGTATCGAGTTCTACGGTGACTCTGTCACTAGTGGGCTTGGCAACGAAGCGCCTTTCGATGGCGGGGACAAAGAGTTGGCAGAGAAAAACAACTACATGAGCTATGCTGCAATCACTGCAAGAAACCTTAATGCAGAGCCCTCTAGCATATCGTCTAGTGGCATCGGTTTAATGGTTAGCTGGTTCGATTGGACAATGACTGACTATTACGATCAACTTGATGGGACAGGTACAAATGGCGAGAAGTGGGATTTTAGCCAGTGGACGCCTGACGTTGTTGTTATCAACATAATGCAAAATGATAGCTGGCTAGTGGACAGTCAGCTTAAACCTACCCCAACTGACGATCAGCACACTCAGGCGTATTATGACTTCCTGCACTCTATTCGCAGTAAGTACCCAGATAGCTACATTGTCGCGACGCTTGGCAATATGGATATAGTAAAGAAAGGAAGCAAATGGCCGGCTTACGTTGAGTCTGCTGTAGAGCAATATCGCCGTAACAATGACGATGACAAAATCGATAGTTTTTTCTTTGAGTATTCGGGCTTTGATAAGCACCCTAGAATTGTTCATCACAAGGCAATGTCAGAGGAATTGACGCAGTTTCTCAAGACCAAGATGAGTTGGTAGCTTTTCTAGAAATAAAATAAAAGCCGTCACTATGACGGCTTTTTTGTTGGAGGTAACAGATTAGCTGTCGTCTTTTATTTTAAATTGAGACACCAGTTCTTTTAACTGTACCGCTTGAGCTCTTAGTTCAACACAATCCTGACTTACCCTCGTTGCACTACCTGCATTTGAGTACGAAATGGCGGTAATTCCGGCCACGAGTCCGCTAACATCTTCAACAACCCTAGACTGCTCTTCTGTCGCTGTCGCGATTTGTATATTCATGTCGCTCATATTCTGAATAGCCTTAGATATCCCAAGCAACTTGACTCCCGACTCCGTTGCAAATTCTCTTGATGTTTCGGCAGTCTTAACTCCGGTCATCATAGCTTCAACACTTTCGCCTGAGCGCATCTGTAGTCGATCAATGATGCTCTTGATTTCTATCGTTGAATCATGACTGCGACTTGCAAGCCTTCTAACTTCGTCGGCAACAACGGCAAATCCTCGACCACTTTCGCCTGCACGCGCAGCTTCAATCGCAGCGTTCAAGGCTAGAAGGTTGGTTTGTTCTGATATGCTTTGAATTACTTCCAGTACCGAACTTATTGCAATCGCCTCTTGAGCTAACTGCTGAATAACTTCTGATGTGGAGGCCATTTGACTCTCCATTGACGATACATGCTCAATTGTATCATTTACGGACTGATGACCGTCAGACGCGTCAGTTTCGATGACACCAACACCGTTGGCCGCCTGACTAGCGTTCGCTGCTATCTCGTTAACTGTGTGGCCCATCTCTTGGATTGCAGTCGCCACCATGTCAGTTTGATTTTGCTGCTCTAGCACATCTTCGCTAATGCCTGTCATTTGATCATCTATCGACTCGACCCCTTCAAAAAGAGCCAAGCTTGCATTTTGCACTTGATTTAACATATCGACCAAAGATTCAACGAATCGGTTGTAGCTACCTGATAGGCGACCAATCTCATCGTCACTGCTGTCATCTAGCCTTGCTGATAAATCTCCATCGCCTGATGCAATTTCCTCAAGCATCTGACCGACTTTTTTAAGAGGATCGATTGTCTTGGAGATTGTCCACGCTGCAATCACGATGAACAGGAGAGTTATAAAGCCGCCTATGGTAGAGAGCGTTATCGTTAGGTCAGTTGTGCCTTGAAACACTTCTTCCGTAGGAAGTTCGGCAACTACAAACCAGCCAAGATGAGGCAAATACTGTGAAGCGACAATGGCATCGCCCTTGCTGCTAGAAATGGTAAGAACTTTAGTAGACTTGGCATCTAACAATGTTGGAAGGGATTGCTCAAAATATTGCGACAAATTCATGTTTAGTGCCGATGAGTCACCATGTACTCGGATATTCCCCTCTGCATCGGTTAGGAATATACGGCCAAGCTGCCCAATCCTGTACCCTTTGATCATTTCGCTCATTTCGGACATTGGCAAACTAATGCCTGCAACGCCCAGCCCGGTTCCTTCCGACTTGATGGCAAAGTTGATAAATAGCCCAATATTCGATGTTACAGGGTCAATATCAAGTGACAGTTCATATTCCTTTCCACTATTAAGAAAATCATAGAACCACCGATCTTTGTCGTTAGTAGGCGATAGCGTCTTGATTAGTCCTCGATCAGTAAAATAGTTGCCACTCTCTGATGAGATTATGAATGTACTTAGCGATTTGTACTGTTGCTTTACAGAAGAAAGGTAACGAGTCACCTTTTCATTTTCAGCAGACAGTGCCGATTGTTTGAGTAGACTTAGGTAATCTGGGTTTGAGGCAATCCCTCTAGATGCCGCAACGGGCGTGGCCAAATGTATCTCGACACCCTCAGTAACGGACAGCAATACAGCAGGCAACTCAACGTTGCGCAGTCTATCTTCTATAGCACCTCTAGCGGCTTGACCTGAGACGAGAGTGAGAATTATGGCTGTCGATGCGATAGCCAATACTGTGGTCAATATTAATTTTGTTTTAACGTTCATATGTAAGATCTTTAAATGCAAAAAAAGCCGCCAACAATGACGGCTTTTCTATGAAATTATTCAGGCTTAGTGGCTGCTAGCTTCTACACTGCCCAGCTGTGGAGCCCAGCCGTTTGAGTCGTTAACAGAAAGCGGGAAGATGATACGCAAGTACTTGTTCTCTGCGCCGATGTCTGTTGCTGTGTAAGCAACCTTCTGCCACTTGTCTACAATCTTATCGCCTTTGTGGGCGGAAATAGCTAGCGGAGTAAATACTTCGCCATCTTGAGATACTTCAATGGTGAACTCACCTACGTTCTTTTCTGACGGGTCACGCCAGAAGAAGCTGTTAACTTTCACTGCTTTCAGACCATCTGTAAATTCGTAAGTAATGTACTCTGCCTCATTGTACATGCGCAGAACACGGTCACTGTCACCGTCAAAACGACCATACTCATCGCCTTCTTCGAACTGCAAGTTCATTGAGCTATCGTAAGACAGATCTAGATTTTCAAACGTATCGATAAAGTTGCCGCCAGCAAACTCAATTGGAGTTTCAATCTTGTTGCCGCCAGAACAAGCCGCTAGCGCACCCACCATTAGAGCAAGAGATGTAGCTTTAACTACATTTTTTAATTTAAGAGAGTTCATTGGATACCTCGTGTGTGAATAGATTTAGCAGCCATGAGTCGTAACGTTACGATTGAATCTGCGATACGGGCTAATCTATCCTTATACTAGTAATATTTAAACGTCTATCATGTCAATGTGAGACATGAATCTAAGTAAAGCCAGTCAGGTTACTGACTGGCTATATTGATGAGAAATTGAATTAGTCTTTCAAATCAACTTTCATATACCCAAGCTGTGGTGCCCAAGGTTTACCATCCCCCGTTTGCGGGAAAATAATCTTCAGGTAACGGTAGCCTTTATCCCCATCAACAGTTGCCGTATAAGCGACCTTCTTATAGTAATAATTACCGCCAGCATCAGTAATATTGCTAGAAAGCGCCAAGCTGTCATAGCTTGTTCCGTCAGCAGACAGCTGAACGGTAAGATCTAGCGAACCAGCATTACCATTATCAAAGTAGGCATCCATCACAAGCGAAAGAATATCGCTATCAACCTTATACGTCATCGCATCGGCTTGATCGTCAATACGCTTGACTCGGTTGGCATCATTACCAAAATCAGAAGCACCGCCAGTATCAATCATCAGGTTACTTGTTGCCCACTGATCCATATAAAATACTTTACTGAAATCAGTAAAGTGATCTTCAAGGTAAAGATCAGGCGCAACGCCATTGGTAAACGACACAGCGTTTGAATACTCACTTTCCTGAGCCTTGCCACTAGCTGTCTCATTGAAGGCTTTTACTCGGTAAGAGTAGGTCGTATCCACCTTGACAGTTACATCATTGAATAGCTGCTGAATGGGTACATCTTTATGTGTAACATCTACACCAGTTGAGTTATCGACAACATCTTTGATGATGTAGCTGGTACTAGTGCTACCCGTTACAACATCATCGCCCACTACAGACCAGTTTGCATTGTTGCTACAATCTGCTTCACAACGCTCCACATCATAGTACTGAGCGTTCGTCACACCTTGCCAGCGAATATCTGATGCTACTTCGATAGGAAGCATAACAGGAGTACCATCAGGCGCTGGCAGCTCTGGTTTGCTTTCACCATTGATCTCGTAGGCCTTAGTCCACACTAGATCAATAATAGCCTGCTCTTCATAACCATCATTCGCGGCAAAACCTGGCCAATGATAGGCACGATAGTCAGTGCCTTCTTCAGAGTGGTCTAAGTAGCCACCGTTAGCATCTTGCTGACGAAGACTCCATAACATAATACCGGTTCCACCCTCATCAATAACGCTGTTAACAACATCAGACATCACATCCATGCCTTCTATGCCAACTTCACCTACAACAAAAGGCTTACGAGCGCCAGCTAGTTTCCAGTCTTTCAAGAAACGGGCTTTGTAATCATTGCTGTTCATGTCTGCGTTGACATAGTAATGGTTAGAAATGATATCAACATTGGTATCGCTGATTGAGGATTCAGAAATTACATAATCTGATCCATCCATAACTAGATGGTTGCTATCAATGGATTTGATGTAAGCCGCCATTTCTGCTGTCCAAGACGCAGGTACGTTACGCAGTTCGTTACCGGTTTCCCATGCAAGAATTGCCGGATCGTCTTTGTACTGTACGCCAGATAGCGCGTTAATACGGTTCAGAACATACTCAACAATCTTTTTATAATCAGCTTTCAATTGCGTATCGGTAAAAAACTCTTCTGCTGTTTTACCGCGTGATTGAGCAAGCTCAGTGATGCCGCCCCACCATGACCAATTATCGATAAACGGAATAACAATTCTCACACCGTTTTTATTCGCAAGGTCAATCGCTTTATCCAATGACGCAAACATGTCGTCATTAAATTGCAACTCACCATTTTGATCAAAAGTAATGTGGAATGGACCATTAGGGTGATTTTCATTCTTAACTGAAAGCACATAGCTACGAGTAACTTTGCCGCCCATCGCAGCTATCGATTTAATCGCATCTTCGGTTTCAAATTGGTCGATTTTACTCCAGAACGGGCTTTCCTGCGTATGTAACTCAGGAGTGTTGAAAGAAACAAAGCGGAACTCGTTATTCCCCTCAAACAGCTTGTTGCCATCGGCACCGACGCCTCGCGTCACATAGTAGCCGAACACAGTCTGAGTATCAGTGATCACCTCTGCTGGAACTGGAAGCGGTTCTTGTCCACCAGCAACCGGCCCACTACCACCACGAACATTGTCATCTGCTGCGGCTGGGTTGGCCTCTACATCTAACATAAGATCGCCAAGCTGAGGGTTCCACGGGAGCTCATCATTGCCATCAAGAACAGGGAAAGTAACCTTCACGAAATCATAGCCATCAGGGATATCTGACAGAATCATTTCAACTCGGGTCACCCAATCAGAGCTTTCCGCCGTAGCAATGTCAGTTGTAAGGTCAAATTTCTCATAATCAGCGCCGGTTTTAGACAAGTAAACGCCAAACTCAGTTTTATCGCTAACTTTGTTGTCATAGTAGGTGACTAAAGAAAGGTTTTTAACATTGCCATCGAGCAGGTATTCTATGTGCTGTAATGTATTGCTTCCGCGCTTAAGCCTAGTATTGTCTTCAAAATAGTATTCTGAGTTCTGATCATCAACACCGATGTTAGATGAATAGGTCAGCATGCCGTCAAAGTTAGTAATATCAACTGCCACTGTATTGCCTGAACTTGAGCCTGAATTGCTATCAGCACTTTTCTCTTCGTCATGGTCTAACACGTTACACCCTGACAATGCGCCGATGATGACGGCGAGCGCCGTCATTCTCATAGCGCCTTTGGGTATGACACTTTTCTTATTTTTGTAAGATTGGTTCATGTTATTCATTTATACCTCGTCTTATCACGCCTTAAAATCGCAACGTTACTAAAAATCAAACATATGACATCTGAGTGGGGAATGGTGAGAACCTAGTCGATATGGGGTGTATTTATAAGCATTTACTTCTAATATTGAGCGTTGAGTCTAAATTATCATTCTGATTTTAGACCTGAATCGAAACGTTATAAAAACAAAGGGAAGTGAGGATAACCCCACTTCCCTATAGGACTTAATCAGAATTAATTAAGATCGATAGAACCGATTTGCAGAACGCCTGAGTCTGAAACAGACTGATTATTCACACCATTAATGCTGCGGTTAACATACAATGCGATTTTCTCAACACGTTTTAGCTCAAGAGTCTGAGTTGCGCCCTGCCAGTGTGGCTTTTTAAAGTCACTGAATGGGATCTCAACTAGCTTCTCTTCTGTCGAGTCAAGAATATGGTAGTACTCCCAATGCTCGCCATCTGCCTCTGCGAACTGAATAACCATGATGTTGCCAGAGCCATCGCCTTTAAGCTTAAGCGTCATCTTTTCAGCTTCGCTCCAATCATACGGTTCAGTAAACGAACGAACCTTGCCAGCATAGCCATCGCCGCCACCTAGTTTGTAGTCAAACTTCATACCGTCGTTTTCTAGCGTTGTCGTGATGCTTCCGTCCGTATTAGCGAATGACCAAGCACCTTGACCGTTTAGCTGGCTATTGTCAGCGTAATCGTCAAAGCTATCTACAGTCGTCATCTTCTTAGCGTGTTGTAGATGAGCTGGGATATCGAGCTTCATCTCGCCCACGCCTACTTTAACGTTAGCAAGCTTAGCACCCTTGCCCTTTTCTGCTGGTGGGAACTCAACGCGAAGATGAGTAAACCCAGAATCTAGTGAATAGCCGGTATAGGTAGATTTGCTCTTGTCGCCAACCACATAGCTATTAGCGTCAACATAAGATTCGCCATCTTTTGACAGTAATACCTTAAGCGCAACGCCATGCGAATTGTAGCCTTCTAGCCAGAACGAATTAATATCGCCTGCAAAGTCGTAATCAACCCAAGAAGAGCTCTTATCAGTCGAAGAAAGCTTTCCGCTCTTGATAACAAACGACTCACCCGACTTATCAGACAACTTATCTAAAGAGGCTAGCTTGTCTTCGAATAGACCATTCGTGTAGCCCTTGTTCACTACTGACTCAATGTTAGAGTATTCAGTAGAACCGCTCTCATTGAAGCCCTTGATGCGGTAGTAGTATGTCTCGCCAACCTTCGCGCTTTCATCTTGGAACAGCATTTGAGTTTTGGCATTTTCATGCGCAGTGCCCGTCCAATCAGTAACAGTAGTAGTGAAGTAATTTTCATCACCAGTGCCGCCGAACTGAACATCATCACCTACAACAGACCACTGCTTCTGGTCTACAGAGCGCTCAATAACATAATATTGCGCACTAGTAACACCGCGCCAGCGAATGTCTGACGTAGAAGTAATTTGCAGGATTTCAGGTACACCATTAGGCGCAGGGAGAACAGGCTTCTCTAGACCTTGAATGCGGTATGCAGCATCCCACATGAAGTCTAGGATGTTTTGCTCATCATATTCTTTGTTTTCATCAAAGCCAGGCCAATGGTAAGAGTGGAACTTAGTACCATCTTCTGGGTGATCCATGTAGCCACCGTTAGCATCATGAGAACGTAGGCTCCAAAGCATGACGCCAGTAGCGCCTTCATCAATCACAGAGTTCACAGCGGAAGTGATATCTTTATAGTCTGAAAGACCTGTTTCGCCAAGAATGAAAGGCTTACGCTTACCTAGCTGTTTCCAATCGTTAAGGAAGCGAGTCTTATAGTTCCCGCCATAGTAGTGGTTGGAAATGATATCGATATTAGGATCGCTCATAGAAGCTTCAGACAAGTTAACTTCTTTGCCGTCCATCACTAGGTGCGTTGGGTCGATGCTCTTGATGAATGCAGCCATTTCCGCTGTCCACTCGTCTGTCGCACCACGTAGCTCGTTACCTGTTTCCCATGCAAAGATAGCCGGGTCATCTTTGTACTTAACGCCAGTAATTGTGTTAGTACGGTTCAGCAAGTAGCTGACAATAGTCTTGTAGTCTTCTCGTAGCCGCTTATCGCCATAGAAGTCTTTTTCCGTCTTGCCTCTGAAAGCAGCTAGGTCAGTGATGCCGCCCCACCAGCTCCAATGGTCAATGAATGGGAAAATAAGTCGAACGCCATGCTTGTTAGCTAGCGCCAGCGTTTTATCTAGAGAAACAAACAGCTCTTCATTGAAGACAATCTGCTGACTTTCTTTGTCAAAGCTGATGTGTACCGGCACTCGCGCTGGGTTCGCTTCATTGAATACAGACAGTACGTAGCTACGAGTTACCTGACC
The DNA here is from genome assembly GCF_050337085.1 of Photobacterium sagamiensis. Lineage (NCBI taxonomy): Bacteria > Pseudomonadati > Pseudomonadota > Gammaproteobacteria > Vibrionales > Vibrionaceae > Photobacterium > Photobacterium sagamiensis. Next base: position 13,951 of record NZ_JAKJSP010000073.1, read on the forward strand.
ACCGATTGCATCAATTGTCTTAAGAGCATCTTCTGTCTCAAACTCATCAATCATGCCCCAATACGGGTCTTCTTGAATGTGAAGGTTTGGAACGTTGAATGATGCGAAACGAAACTCGCGATCACCTTCAAACAGCTTGTTACCGTCTTCGCCAACACCTCGAGTGATGTAATAGTCAAACTTGGTGTTAGTAGCTTGTTTGACACTCTGCGGGACTGAAATAGGCTCTTGACCACCTGCTACAGGACCATATGATTGAGTAGCGCTTTCAATTGCAATTTGAGCCGATGATGTAGATTCAGATGTCTCTGAAAATACAGGTGCAGAGGCCATTAGCGCTATCGATACTAGACCAGCGACCTTAGAGTATTGTTTCATAGATGAACCCTTGATTACGGAAAACATATTGGATAAATACCTTTCTGTTGTTTCAAGAGAATGTTACTCATATGGAAAACTTTAGAAAGCGCTTACCGTTATAAATCCTCAATCTGTGACTTCAATCTAAGGTCGACAATTAGCGAGCTTGATCCACGCCAAGCTATAGTGCTGTTTGATACAATCGCCGTCACAGCTGGTGGCGCAAGCCTACCTAGCGATGTAAGTAATTGAAATACCGGCAGTATTCCTCTGGTATTACACGAAACGCTTATTGAGAAAGATTAAAACGTGTTAAAGTTATTGTTACGACTAACCAAAGGGTATTGAATTAGATTTATGGCGACGATTAATGATGTTTCACGGCTGGCGAAAGTATCAATCGCTACGGTATCTCGCGTATTAACCGGTAGTCGCGGTGTTCGTGAGAAAAGTCGCACGGCTGTGCTTGAAGCGGCTCAAGAGCTAAATTACCAGCCTAACGCTGCCGCCAGAGACTTAGCTCGTCAGAAGTCAGACAATATCGCCGTTCTGCTATTTGCTGATGACCAAGTGCGATTTTCCGTTATGGTTCCCTATCTTGAAAAACAGTTGTCGGATTTGGGCAAGAACATGATGCTGCATTTCTTCCGTACCGAACTCGAGCAATTTAAGCTGCTCAAGAGTTTAACGGAGAGCAGTTGTGAGGCTGTTATCTTGTTCGGAGGCTACGACACTGACATTAAATCGCCAAAGCTTCTAAAGGTTGATAGTAGTGATTGCGGCAGTCATTCAATCAATTACAACTACAACTTTGCTGCTGAGACAGCTACTCGATTCCTAGCAAACAAAGGTCATCGCAATATTGGTATGGTCATTGATTCGCGAGAAGATCAGGGTAGCAAAGAGATGATCAATGGCTTCAAGGTTGCTCAGAAGGAGTTAGCTCGCCCGTTAAACAGCCAGCTAATCTTCAATGCTATTCCTAATCTTGACCAGGCGGTTATCTCTCTAATCAATAACAAGAGCCAATGCTCTGCCATTATTGTTAAGCGTGACGTTCATGCCGCAGAAGCGATGAATCTTTTTCGTGAATTCGGCATTCGTGTTCCTGATGACATGTCGGTCATTAGCCTAGAGGGTTCTCAGTTAGCCCAGTACCTTTACCCAAAGCTAACAGTTATCACCTACCCTTATGAGTCCATTATCGACATCACCTTGTCGCGCCTTGAGGCTATCATTGGCGAAACTGGAATATCAGCTGACGCTTGCCCTGTAGCTGGCCGGTTAGTAAGTGGCGATTCTGTTGCTGTGTTCAATAAACCAGCATAACCCCTTCTTTTCTTTTAGAATCAGGTCACACATTCCGAAATTTCAGGTCATGATATTGTGCTAGAGTAATGCGAACTCACTTTGTGTGGGCGCATTTATCAATTAATCGTAACGTTACAATTATTGGCGAAGAAGAATATGTATTTAGCACTAGATATCGGTGGCTCATCGGTAAAGTACGCTTTAATCACTAACACTTGGGATCAAGTTGTCAAAGGGTCTTTTATCACCCCTAAAGACAGCCTTGATAGCCTTGTCAGCGAAATCGATAAAGTTGTAGAGCTTTCCCAAGAGAAGCTATCAGGCATTGCAGTAAGTATGCCGGGGGCTGTTAACAGCGATACGGGTATCGTAGGCGGTGCGAGCGCGATCCCTTACATCCACGGACCGAATATCAAGCAAACACTTTCTCTTCGCTATGACATGCCAGTGGAAATTGAGAATGACGCAAACTGCGCTGCTCTTGCTGAGGTATGGAAAGGCGCTGCAAGGAACATTAACGATTGCTGCTTCGTTGTTATCGGTACGGGCATTGGTGGGGCGATTGTCCGCGATAGAAAAATCCACAAGGGCAAGAATCTGCATGGCGGAGAATTTGGCTTCACTGTGGCGAACGTATCTTCTGATGGCGAACTGTTAACTTTCAGCGACCAAGCATCGACGCGCGGTCTTGTAGAGCATGTCGCTAAACGCAAGGGTATCCCTGCTCAATCGATAAATGGGCTTGATGTGTTTAGAATGGCAGATAGTGGCGATCAGAAAGTAATTGAAGAGATTCAGGACTATTATTTACGACTAGCAACAGGGTTGTTTAATATTCAGTATATTGAAGACCCAGAGGTTATTATTTTAGGCGGCGCTATTAGTAATCAGCCAGATTTGTTACCACAGCTTGAAAAGGCTTTAGATAAAATATTTGCGAAGATTGATTACGCAACGATTAGACCCAAACTTGCTATTTGCCAATTTAATAATGATGCCAATCTGTATGGCGCTCTATATCATTTTTTGGAAAAGCAAAAAGACACTGTTGCCTCTTAGTCTCTGACAAAAAAAAAGAGCAAGACATAAGCCTTGCTCTTTTCACTCTCTATCAATTATTGATTAAAGACGATTTCCGCCCTCTGCACCTGTCCAAACCCGCATTATACGATATGGCTTAGTACCTAGATCTCCTTTACCCGTAAAGGCATCGGTCATATTTAACTGGTTAACTGAAATATAAAGCCATCCACCCTCACCGAACTGCACACTATCCGGCCAGCTTATGCGCTCGTCTCGAACTAGAGGCATAAGCTGCCCTTCTTTGGTAAGAACATCTACGCCGTTGTCATTTGAGTTAGTGAAGTAGTGATTACCTGCACGGTCGGTACTTGCGCCATCAGATTCAGGCTTATGACCTTCTAACTTAATAGCAGCGGCAAGTTGCTCATCGCTACCTTCACGCAGCAGTTCAGTTGGGGCGCTATACCAGTGATTGCCAGTCATCGCTCCAAAGAAAATAGTATCGCCATTAGCAGAGAGCGTTATAGGGTTGACTCCTACTTCCATTGGAGCACCGAAGAAGTATGTTTGTTCTCCTCCAACGGTCATTGCTGCCCCTTTCTCTGCTTGTAAGCTATAGTGCCCCTCGAAACGACGTGTGTAGCCATCAGAGATACGTACCGCAAGTAGAGATGGGTTGTTGATATCGGCCAGATAGATCCATCCTCGCTTCGCATCTACAACCAAGTCCTGAATGAAACTGTCCTTACAGCATCATTTTTTCCTTTTATGCTGCTTTTTGGTTGGCGTTCTGCGCGAGATGCTTTAGCACGTCCGCACAAAAGTCCAGCTCGGCTGTATGATGATAAATCTCGCGGCACATGGATAGATGCTCAACAGGGCAATCCTCTTTTATCATTTTTGTTTTAATCAATAAAATCTCTGCTTTCAGTTGCTCTGCGAGAGTTTCAAAATATTTTTTGTTACCAGAATTAATCATAACCGTGCGGATACTGTGAACCGGAGAAATGATCGGAGTCGTGTTTTTTGCGGCGGCTTCAATAGCAGCGTGACCAGCAGCCGTGAGTGAATACAGTTTACGGCCTGGCTTGCCTTCTTGGTGGACGGTTGTGAACATAACCAGCCCCAATTTATCCAGCTTTGTCAGTTCACGATATACCTGTTGATGAGATGAACGCCATACGTGGCTTTTTGACATAGACTGAGTTAATTCATAGCCAGTTACGTTTCCATTCAGTAGCGAAAATAAAATGTGCATTGCTAGATTATTTAATTTCATTTTGTTCTCTTTTTATCAACTTTGTTTCGGTGCTAACTGGGTAAACAAAGATAGTCCTCTCCAGGTTTCTTCGTTAACTTATTTGCTTGACTGGATTATCACGTAGTCAATCCGTTGTCGATATCAACTTAAACGAAGCCGTAACGGCGATCACGAAGTAATCGAAGAGATTCAGGATTATTATTTACGACTAGCAGAAGAATTGTTTAATATTCAGTCTATTGAAGGCCAAGAGGTTATTGTTTTAGGCGGCGCTATTAGTAATCAGTCAGATTTGCCACCACAATTTGAAAAGGCTTTAGATAAAATCTTTGCTCAAATTGATTATGCGATGATTAGGCCAAAGCTTGCTATTTGTCAATTTAATAATGACGCTAACCTACATGGCACGTTATATAATTTCCTAACAGAAGTGCCGACCAAAGTTTAATTATATAGATTTAGAATATTTCTTGCGCTGGTTAAAAACAACAAATGAACGAAGTGATGCTGTTTCATTCTTCTTATTATTTAAAGTCTCATTTCGTTTTTTAAATTGTTTTTCTCTGGCGTTGTTAATAACATTCATTCTTTCTTCTGCCAAACAACAAACGCATCTATTAGTTGATGTGGTTTCTTGCAAACCATGTATTTTACAGTTGATCATTTTGGTTCCACATTAAGGAAAGTGATAGCCCCAAGCTCTCCCCCTCTCGAAGCTACCACTTTATTTAGTTGTTAATATTTAAACATCGTAACCGTTGTTTTCTAGTACCGTCTTAAACCAGTGACCAGACTTCTTAACACGCTTCGCTAAACCATTATCGATATCGACTTCAACGAAACCATAACGGTTCTTATAAGCGTTAGTCCAAGACCAGTTATCCATTGCAGTCCAAAGATGGTAACCGCGACAGTTAACGCCTTCTGCAATAGCCTTGTGTACCCAGTTCAGGTGGTCTTTGATGAACTCAATGCGGTAGTCATCTTCGATAATACCGTCAGCGTTACGGAACTTAGCTTCGCCCTCTACACCCATGCCATTCTCAGAGATAAAGCATTCGATGTTGTTGTAGCGGCCTTGTACTTCTTTTAGAAGGTCATAAATACCCTTCTCGTAGATTTCCCAACCGCGATGTGGGTTGATTTTCTTCCCAGGCCAATCATATTCGTCAAAGAACGATTCGGGCATTAGTGGTTCGCGTGGGTCAACTGGCGTTTCTTTCGCTTTAACTCGACGAGGCGAATAGTAGTTAACACCAAGAATGTCGATACGGTTCTGATGAATAACCTCTAGCTCTTTCTGATGCATTACAGGCATCAAATCATTTTGCTGATAGAAGCTGATTAGCTCTTGCGGATACTCGCCGTGAATAGCACAGTCCAAGAACGGACGGTTAAATAATAGCTCAGCGAGATCTTTAGCTTTCACATCTTCTGGGTTATTCTCATCGCGAGCATAGGTAGGACACAAGATCATGATAGAACCGATCTTTCCTTTGTGACCTGACTTGCGATATTCTTCAATTGCGCGAGCTTGAGCGTAAATCATGTTGTGCTGTACTTGAATGGCAACTTTGAAGTCCTGCTGACAAGGATAGTGCCAGCCACGAATATAGCCACATTCAACTACTGCTAGCGGTTCATTGAAAGTAAACCATTGCTTAATGCGATCACCGAATAGCTCAAATGCTTTCTTCGCGTATAGAGCATATAGCTCACAGACTTCTTTGTTTTCCCAGCCACCACGATTTTGAAGCTCGATAGGCATATCGAAGTGGAATAGGTTAATAAATGGTTCAATACCTTGAGCGATTAGCTCATCAATTACATTGTTGTAGAACTCAACTGCCTTCGGACAAGCTTCTGCTGTCTCGAAGTTAGTAATAAGACGTGACCACTGGATAGATGTACGGAAGCTATTATGACCAGTCTGTTTTAATAGAGCGATGTCATCTTTAAAGCTATGGTAAAAACCGCTTGTCAATTCAGGGCCGACTTCGTTAAAGAAGCAAACTGGTTGCGTCTTGAACCAATGATCCCAGATGTTCTTATGCGGCTTATCTGCTGCGCCCTCTGCTTGAGGACCAGATGACGCACTGCCCCACCAAAAATTTTCCGGGAACTTCAAAATAGACATAATACCTCAACAATAGCTTTTCTAATTAATATAAAAATTAAAGGGCTGCGAACAGCCCTTACGCTGTTAAGCGGTTGTGTTTGCAGGCTCTAGCTGAGCTTCTGCTTCTGCTTTATCTGCTTCAATCTCTTCACCATAGTACTTACGGTCAAGGATTCGAACGAATGGAAGGTAAATCATAGTAATCAGCACTAGGTTGATTAGCTGCATGATTGCGCCCTTGAATCCAGCGGTTAGGAAACCAGATACGAAGATAGGCGTAGTCCAAGGAATTGGCATACCGTTAGGGCTTGGCACAAGACCAATGTATGTAACGAAGTAAGTAAGTAGAGCAATGAAGATCGGACCAAACACCCAAGGAATCAGCATAACTGGGTTAAGGATGATCGGCATACCAAATACAATTGGTTCGTTTACGTTGAAGAGGTTTGCAGGTAGAGCCATCTTGCTTAGTGTTTTAAGCTGTCGAGATCGACCAACAATAAACACAGCAATGATAAGACCTAGCGTTAGACCACTACCACCCATCAGTAGGTAAACAGCACGGAACGAACTAGAAACGATGTAAGGAATATCGTCGCCGGCTAGGAACGCGGTGTAGTTTTCGATCATTAGAGAATCAAGAACCGGCGTCATCACAGAGTTGACTACCATGCCGCCGTGAATACCTAGCATCCATAGTAGCTGTTCAAACAGTACGATAATTACAAGAGCAACTGGGCCATCCGTAACTGCCTGTAGAGGCTTTTGAAGAATGTCGTAAATCATGCTGTGCATACTACCGAATGATGTGAAGTCAATCAGTACTTTAATACAGATGAATACAGCTAGCGCAGCAAACACAGGAACGATTGCATTGAATGATCGCGCAACACCATCTGGAACACTTTCAGGCATCTTAATGTATAGCTTGCGATCCATTACGAATTTAACGATGTGCGTAACAACGATACCCACAAAGATAGAAACGAATATGCCTTTAGCGCCAAGATACTCAACTGAAATGCCTTTAACTGAACCGCCATCATCAAGCTGAATAGAGAAAGGTAGCAGCATCAAGAAGCAGATAAGCGTAAGAATAGCAATCATAATCGCATCAAGCTTAAACCCTTTAGCAAGGTTGTAGCCGACGGAAATTGCGGTAATGACACCCATCAACCCAAAGGTTACATCTGCGATACCCCACATATAACTAGACCAGGTATCACCAAAGATACTAGCCATAAATTCACCGTAACCGGGAATTGGGAATGCAGCGATTAGAAGGAAAATAGAACCCGCGATAAGAAGCGGCATGTTAACAAGAAATGAATCCCTGATGGCATTCAAATACGTGTTTTTAGAAAACGCTTCTGCCACTGGCAGTAAAAAGCGCTCTAAGGTTTGAAATATTTTGGACATCAAATTACCTATTAGATTTGTCTAACAAAGTGTGGATGTAGTGCCTGAAATAGCTCCAGACAGCGGCACTATAAGAGATTGTGACCGCGCGGTAAACGCTTTCCCTTTTGGCGTTGGCAGAAGTGTGATTTACATCGCCTCAATTCCCAAATATCGCCAAAAAAAATGTGATCCACAACATGAATTTTTCTCTGAGTGCGTTTTTTCAATTTACAAAATCGCCATTGCCCTCGTCATTTTTCACTCAATAATGCATGTCTTTCTGAAAACCCCGTTAATTTATGCTTATCAAAACAATAATATAGGATGCGAATTGCATATTATAAGGGTTCGCTACCACTGATAAGGTGCATTTAGTTTGCTACTTATAGGTAGGAATGAACAACGCTAAAAATGTTATAGCTGGTGATCGACATCACAATGCCTGCAATTAAAAAACGGAAAGCGTTTACCTTAACGGTCCATGTGAATATAGTTCAGCCACCATATGAAAGGAGTAAGTCACTATGAAAAAGATTATGTTGTGTTGTTCAGCTGGCATGTCCACCAGTATTCTTGTTAAAAAAATGCAGAAAGAAGCTGATCAGCGTGGTCTTAAGGCTGAAATCAATGCTTTTGGCGCATCAGAGTTCGAACAGCAAGTTGGTAACTACCAAGTCGTTCTTCTTGGTCCACAAGTGAAATACATGCAGTCTGACCTACAAGGCAAAGCGAGAGCACACGGTGTTAAGGTTGAGCCTATCAACCCTATGGACTACGGCATGCAACGTGCAGACAAAGTTCTTGATTTCGCACTAGAGCTAATCGGGTAATTGGGGTTGGTCATGAAATTTACATTTCCCGAAGGGTTTTGGTGGGGCAGCGCGACATCTGCAACACAAAGTGAAGGCGCAGCTTTTGAAGGCGGCAAAGGCAAGAACATTTGGGATTTATGGTTCGAGCTTCAACCTACCCGCTTTCACAATCAAGTAAGCGCAACTGACGCTTCGACCTTTTACAGCAACTACCGTGACGACATCTCCCTAATGAAGAAAGTTGGTCACAATAGTTTCCGTACATCTATTTCTTGGTCGCGTCTGATCCCAGAAGGCACTGGCGCTGTTAACCAAGAAGCTGTTGATTTCTACAACAAGGTAATTGATGAACTGATCGCCCAAGGCGTTGAACCGTTCATAAACCTATTCCACTTTGACATGCCAGTGCCAATGCAAGAGAAAGGCGGCTGGGAATCTCGTGAAGTAGTAGATGCTTTCGCTGACTATGCCGAAGTGTGCTTTAAGCTGTTTGGCGACCGCGTTAAATACTGGTTCACATTCAACGAACCGATTGTTCCAGTTGAAGGCGGCTACCTATACGACTTCCACTACCCTAACGTTGTGGACTTTAAGCGAGCTGCTACAGTTGGCTACAACTCTATGCTTGCACATGGCAAAGCTGTTCAGAAGTTCCGTGCTCTAGAGCTAAGTGGTGATATCGGCATCATTCTTAATCTGACGCCTTCTTATCCGCGTTCCCAAAACCCTGCAGATTTAAAAGCCGCGAATATTGCAGATCTTATCTTTAACCGCAGCTTCCTTGACCCGTCAGTGCTGGGGGAATTCCCTCAAGAACTTATTGAGCTTCTAGCCGAACATGGCCAGCTTCCTGATTGTGAAGAAGGTGATAAGGAAATCCTAGCAGCGGGTAAAGTTGATTTACTGGGTATCAACTATTATCAGCCACGTCGAGTTTGTGCTCGCTCAAGCGCTGTTAACCCTGACAGCCCATTCATGCCTGAGTGGTTCTTCGACTACTACGAAATGCCAGGTCGTAAGATGAACCCGCATCGAGGCTGGGAAATCTATGAGAAAGGCATTTATGACATTCTCACAAATATTCGCGAGAACTACGGCAACGTTAAGTGCTTCATCTCTGAGAACGGTATGGGCGTTGAAAACGAACAGCAATTCGTTGTAGACGGTCAGATTCAAGATGACTACCGCATTGAGTTCATTAGCGAACACCTTAAGTGGACACATAAGGCTATTGCAGAAGGCGTTAACTGTCTTGGCTACCACATGTGGACATTTATTGATTGCTGGTCATGGTCTAACTCGTACAAGAACCGCTACGGCTTTATTCAGCTAGACCTAACAACTCAAACTCGCACCATCAAGAAGAGTGGTGACTGGTTTGCAGAACTATCGAAAAACAACGGCTTTAACTAAGAGATCAAATGATGGATTTAGAAGAACAGGTAATGGGCATTATCGTTAACGCTGGTCAGGCTCGTAGCTTGAGCTACGAAGCTCTTAGTTGCGCTAAGAAGGGTATGTTCGATGAAGCAGAGGTGTTACTGGCACAGGCTCAGGAGGCCGCGAATGCAGCGCATTTGGTTCAGACCAAATTGATTGAGTTTGATGAAGGTGAAGGTAAGACAAAAATGACTCTTGTCATGGTTCACGCACAAGATCACCTTATGACATCTATGCTGGCTAAAGAACTCGTTACTGAGATGATTTCTCTTTATAAGCGCGTTCCAGCTTAACCGCGCTTTAGTTTATCTGTACGCATTTGAGGGGGGCGAACGCCCTCCTTTTTTATAGGAGGTTACATGTTACGTCTAGGTCTAGATATTGGCGGCACTAAGATTGAAGCTAATGTTATTGATGAGAATGGCGAATGCGTTTTTAAGCATCGCATCCCTACCCCAACGGAAAATTACGACGAGTTTATTCTCGCTGTCACAAGTCTAGTTACGCAGGTTCGCGAAACAGTTAATGCTGAGTTCACAATCGGCATCGGACTGCCGGGAGCGATTAGCCCTGATACCGATCTTATCAAGAACTCGAACTGCCTTATCTTAAATGGCAATGACCTTCGTAGCGATCTAAATAAAGCACTATTCCAGCCAGTTTATATTGCTAATGATGCTGACTGCTTCACCTTGTCAGAAGCGATGGACGGCGCGGGACAAAATGGCAATACAGTATTTGGCGTTATCTTGGGAACAGGCTGCGGCGGTGGTTTAGTGGTTAACAAGCAGCTAGTTAGTGGCCCTAATGCCATTACAGGCGAATGGGGGCACAATTCATTGCCAGGGTATAACCCGTTTACTGATGGCAATGCGGGAACATGCTACTGTGAAAGAAGCAACTGCATAGAGCAATTTGTATCAGGAACAGGTTTCGCTAAGCGATATAACGATATTGGTCTATCTGCCCCTGAGATAATTGAAGCTGCTCAGTACGGCAATGCTACAGCTATCGCTCACTATAAGCATTTCATTGATGCTCTAGCGCGTAGTCTTGCAGCAGTAATCAATGTTATTGACCCGCACACAATCGTTTTTGGCGGTGGCATGTCGAACGTAGAATCTATTTACTACGACCTAAACGAAGCCATTGTCCCTTACGTATTCTCAGATACCTTCAACACTCAACTGCGCTCAGCTAGACATGGTGACGCGAGCGGCGTTCGTGGCGCAGCATGGTTACCGGCACTAGCTGAAAACAAGTAATTGCTGTTACATGACATTGTTGGCAAATGTAGATGCTTACATTTTAAATTCCTGTAAACCCATATAAAATCATCGAGAACTATTACTTATAGAGTTAATTATGTCTCGTACCACGTTGAAAACAATAGCGAAGCATACAGGGTTGTCGGTAACAACAGTGTCACGTTCCCTAAAAGATGGTCCAGAAGTTAAACAGCCGACGAAAGACATCGTTAAAGCTGCGGCTAAAGAGTTAGGTTACAGACCCAATGTATCTGGCATTGGTCTTAAAACAGGTCGCACCTATAACATCTGTGCCATCTTGCCAGTTCAGAAACCCGGCGATATGGTGGGTGACATCAGTACACTTCCTTTGATAGAAGGTCTAACTAGCGCACTTGAAGGCACCCCTTACAATTTGACAGTTCTTCCGATGAAGCCCGATGAAGATCCTTTGATTGCAGTAAAGCATGTCGTAGAGAATCGGATGGCTGACGGGGTGATAATGAACCTCACACGACCATCCGATGAGCGCGTTAAATATCTGCACGACGAAGGCTTTCCATTTATCACCTTCGGTCAAACTGAAATGAGCATCGAACACCCCTACTACGACATCGACAATTACGATTTCGCCTATAGAGCGGCAACGTATTTGTTCAACAAAGGGTGTCGTCGCATGAAGCTATTTGTCTCATCACAGGCTTATACCTATACATGGCATAAGTTCTACGGTGCTCGTCGAGCGTCATTGGAATGTGGTTTCAAGTTCGATAAAGAAACAGATCTTATTTCTGGATATGAGATCGAAGACTATCGCGAATATGCAAAAAACCTGATGGAGCAAGAAGATGCCCCAGACGGGATCATCTGCGGCTCTGAAATTTCAGCAATGGGGATAATTGCTGGGATTCAAAGCGCAGGGAAAATCGTAGGTGAAGACGTTCACGTTGTTGTAATGGAAACATGTTCATTGCCAGCCTACTTCACCCCTCAAATATCTGGTTTCAGACAAAACTTTCATGACTCGGGCCGTCATCTTGCCAAAATGTTAATTCGCAACATTGAAGGCGAAGCTCCTAAAAAGTTGCAGCTAATAGAGAAAGCGACATTTTACGAACGCTAGACGAGATGAGTGCTGAGCCATGAAGAACGTATTTATATCTTAAAAGGATCATCTAATGAGTGAGTCAAGCTACCCAATGTTTTTGAAGATGGACAATGTTATTCAAAATTATGCTTGGGGCAGCAAAACATCCATTCAACGTTTGTTTGGCATAAAAAACACAGAAGCACTCCCACAAGCAGAAATCTGGATGGGTGCGCATCCCAATGGTTGCTCGGAAGTCACAATAGAAGGCGTTCGCACTCCGCTTTCTGACTTCATTGCAGCTAACCCAGAGATGATTTTAGGCGACGAAACGCACTCAGAGTTCGGTGAATTGCCTTATCTGTTTAAAGTTCTAGCGGCAGAAAAAGCTCTGTCTATCCAAGTACACCCTAGCAAAGAACAAGCTGAGAAAGGCTTTGCAAAAGAAGAAGGGCTAAACGTCCCTCTATCAGCCGGCCATCGAAACTATAAAGATGCAAATCATAAACCTGAACTTGTCTTTGCCTTGACGTCATACACGGCTATGAATGGCTTTCGTGAGTTCGAGGAAATAGCCACCATCTTCGCGCTACTCAATATCCCAGTATTAGAGCCTTTAGTTCGTGTATTCTCTGATTCTCCGAACAGTGACGGTCTACGAGACTTCTTCGCCGCATTACTATCTCTAGAAGGTAGTGATAAAGAAGATGCAATTAATGGGCTGATATCTTACGCTAGCGCTCACTGTGACGATGAGCTGTATGCTCTTGTTCTTGACCTTGCTGAGCAGTACCCAGACGACATCGGTATCTTCTCGCCATTAATGCTCAACGTAATTACTCTTTTACCAGGAGAGGCAATGTTCCTCGATGCCTGTACCCCACACGCGTACATTAAGGGCACTGGCTTAGAGATAATGGCTAACTCGGATAACGTTCTTCGCGCTGGTCTAACGCCAAAGCACATTGATATTGATGAGCTGGTGGGCAGCACACGATTTGAAGCACAGTCATTTAATGACATCATTCTTGCCCCTAGAGCTGGCAACGGAACTAAGCGCTATGATATTCCGGTTACCGATTTCGGCTTTAGTGTGCATCAACAAGATCATGTGCTGGACGTAAATAGCGCAGAAATCCTATTCGCTATAGATGAGCAATTAACGCTGACTCATGATTGTGGGCAAACCATTATTCTAGAGAAAGGCGAGTCTGCATTTATACCGGCATATACCAAGTCATATAAAGCGACCACCAGCGGCAAGTTCGCTCGAGCATGCAACTAATTTCAACGAATGAATCAAATCCCTGCTATTTTTAATATGATGTTCAATAAATAATGGGGATTAATCATGATAAAAATGACTGCTTTAGTTATTCTTCTAACATTCAGTGGCGCTTCATGCGCTGGTCAGTCTGATTACGAGTCAGGAGAATGGCTGCTCACCTCTGAAGGATGCAAAGTCGCATCGTCAATGGCGCCAAACGCAGCTAGTATCAACTGGACAGGCGAATGCAGGGACGGTTTAGCGCATGGCAGAGGCGAGCTTTCATGGGTGAATGCTGACGGTTCTAAAGGCCGAACGCATACTTGTTTGAATAACACCTATGGCGGCCCAAGTTGCGTATTCGGAAGTAGTCAGTCGCGCTCGTCTTCGCACTAACGTTTTGTGCCAATAAAAATCTCTCCCCATAAAAACAGCCCATGATAGGGCTGTTTTTTGGTTTTGTCGCAAAGTCACTCTATGAGTTATGATCACCGAAGCTTTCCACTCAATGTAATCGCATGACCATCCATTTTTCAGCCCAGCACTTCCCTTCAGAAATCATTCTCCTGACTGTTCGCTATTACGTTTCTTATAAACTTTGCTACCGTGAAATCGAAGAGATCATGGCTGAGCGGGGGATCTATGTTGATCACTCAACTATCAATCGGAGGGTCATCAAATACGCCCCCTTACTGGAATATCGAGCTCGACAAATAAAAAAAACAGTCGCCTCTTCGTGGCGAATGGACGAGACGTACATTAACGTCAAAGGTCAATGGAAGTATTATTACCGGGCCGTTGATAAATACGGTAATGTCATTGATTTTTTACTGTGTGATCCCCGTGATGAGAAAGCAGCTCGTGCCTTCTTTAACAAGGCGATAGGTCATAACGGCTTACCTGAAAAGGTGGTGATCGATAAGAGTGGTGCGAATGCGTTAGCGCTGCACAATATCAATGTCCAGCTCTGGTTGATGGGGAAGATGCTCAACCTGATTGAAGTCCTTCAAATTAAGTATTTGAACAACCTAGTCGAGCAAAGCCACCGGAAAGTGAAAGGCAAGATGCATCAATGCCTGGGATGGAAATCTGATGAAGGAGCCAAAGCCACCCTCGCAGGCGTGGAACTGTGGTCGATGATTAAAAATGGACAGCTCGACAACCCTGATGGTTTATCTGTCTGGGATGAATTTTACGCGCTTGCAGCCTAATTGTATCTGGAAATCAGTACGCTTGTACTTCAGCATAACTTTGCGACAAAACCCTTTGTTCTATGCCTAACTGGTTTGCGGCATCACTAACACTGATTTTTCCTACCGTTTTAACCAATGACAAAAGCCGGAGATGAATAGGGGTAAGCGACTGAAAACCTGAATAGCGGTGCAATATTTTTAAGTTATTCAGTACTGGATTAACCCTGATTTGCTTCTCTGTCACCAAAATCAATGGGATGCCAAGTTCTTGAGCTTTTTCCTGTTTAGCTTTGAAACGCTGAAGAAAATCTGGATGCTGGGTTTTCGCGAAGGGCTTCACTTCAATCCACTTAGTACCGTCATTCTCAACAATCTGAAAATCAGGTGTATAAGGCAATTCTCGCTCAGCAAGACGATAGATAAAACCTTCTGGCTGGGCAATATAGGACGTTATGGTTGAGGAGTATTCGAGATGGAAACAGGTATCGAACTCTAAGTATGATTCGACTGTCATGACCTGATTCATCTTGGCACTGACGAACTTAAAAAGGTTCTTAACGCGGGAGTGTTTGAGCTGGCGGCGATACATGATGCTCGAGCCCATTTTGTTGTTAAACTACAACAAAAATAGCTTATGCACGCTTATTGTGCCAGTTATGTACGGTATTAGGGACGATATGCAGGCTTATGGTGCAAACTACAAAACAGCAGATGGGTGGAAGCCCCCACCAGCCACATCCCGGCACACACGTCACCCGCTGCGGTTTATAAATCAATACCTTACCATTGACTAATTACTCAGGTGATCCACATAAAGTGGATGACCTAAATCTAGTCAAATTTACCGATATCTGCAACTTGTGTTTGCCCCTGCCCCACCACTCGGCAACGGACTCGCACCCTCAGCTTCCTTGGCAACTTCACCCAACAAAAACGCCAGCGGATTACCTGCATCGCCAGAAAGCTCTACCTGCTGCTTAGGGTTCCATTTATCGCGGTTTCGACACTGAAGCCAGTACTCAATGGCACGGGTATCCGGCGGCAGCTCTTCGAAGTAGTCGACAACAGAGCCGTTGTTTAATACGCGCTGCTTCTTCACCGTGCAACCCATAGCCCGGCTAAATAACTTGAAAGCCACTTCAGCGTCCGCCTTCATCTTCCCCAGACGCTTCGCCGCATCGAAATCAGGGTGCCTGATTGACCAGTTACGGATGGTATCAACGTTCACCTCAAAGAAGTCAGCCAGCTCGCGATCAATGGCATTGAGCAGGCACAGTTTGTAAACCTGATCGACGTATTCGGGCTTGTACTTGTTGTTGTAGGTGTTTCCCTTCGGCGCGACCATGGCTGAATCCCTCATACATTAGCGATAGCTAAAGTATACCACCAAGCGACTTTATTTAGAATTCACTAATGTACGCGCGCGCGTAACCTGAAGTCTTAGGGTGCGGGTGCCCGTATAAATCCGGTTTGTAGGGTTTGTAGGCTTTCTGGAAGGGGGCGCGTATGCAGGGTGTTTTGGGGCWGAGGGRAGATACCCTCGGCTACCCGATTAGGCAGTTGTTTAGTGGTTGAACTGCTAGATGATCACAGTTTTTCAAAGTGAATTAATGACTCCAACAGTAGAGYATAACTAACCAARAGTTTTCCACTTTRCCTTMTTGTTTAGCATCGCTTGTAATTGTACACGCCATTTCGTTTGCTGATATACGTGAACAAMCCTGACCGAAGGATCGATTTTGGTACCCAGAAATGCACCAGAGGCGGAAACAACCACACAGCCATGCTTCCCCCAGGTTTCAGGACCCGGTGCATCTCGGGTAATAGCCTGTTTAAGGGTAATAAAGGAAAAGGAATCACACCTAACAACACGACCTTGTCTACACTGGCGGTATCCAATCCCGTATCAAGGGCATCCCGTTTGACTATGCGGACGTTCTTCAAATCAGCAGCTTGTACTTTTTTTGATACCTGTTCGATAAAACCCGATGATACGTCCATCGCCACCAAGCAACCTTTGTCGCCAATCAGCAGTGCTGCCGGTACAGTAAAAAATCCCGTACCGCACCCCACCTCTAGAACGGACTGCCCAGGCTTAATGTCTGCACCTCGTAGGGTTTTCAACGGGTCCATAAGCCATTTTCGAAGTCTGCTCCCCATCAATAATCCAGCTGGTTTAAAAAGTAAATTCAGAATCTTTGAATTTCCCAAGTCTTCTGTTTTCATTTTTCATCTCCTAACTGGATTGAGTATAAATCTATAGTGTTCTCGTGTCAGACCGCCCAACATTTTATTCAAACGATCTAAGATCGTATATCCCACCCAAACCGCAGGTTTTTACGCATCGGGATCGCATACCTACCGCCCTTGGGTATCAGAACCTACCAGCTATCATCAAATTTAGGCGATGCTGTCATCATATGCATATGTTTTATTGAGTGAGCTCTGGTTATGTGAATCACAGTGCAATAAGTAGCATTTATCGAAGTTTACAGCTTTGGAAAATGGGTGACGTTTCTAGGGCTGATTCGTGAAGGGGGGACGGGGATTGCCGTCAGGGGGCAGCCCCCTGTTCAACGCCCTATAAACCCTACAAATTGAAGTGAGTAATGAGTTTGTAGGCTTTGTAGGGTTTCTTGAGGGGGGGCGCACGTCTTGAAG
>NZ_JAKJSP010000074.1:0-28522 GCF_050337085.1 Photobacterium sagamiensis
GAACCCCTCTGATTATTTTCCCCCTTGCATTCCGTCTGCTGAATTTGCACTATGTAGTGACTGACAAAATTAACGAATAATGAAATTCGGACGAATAGACAGAGGAAGTAATGGCAGGCAATACGATTGGACAACTATTTCGCGTCACCACCTTTGGTGAAAGCCATGGTCTGGCATTAGGCTGTATTATTGATGGCTGCCCTCCAGGTCTGGCACTGACTGAAGCAGATATGCAGCACGATCTTGATCGTCGTCGTCCGGGAACATCTAAGTACACGACACAGCGTCGTGAAGCTGATGAAGTAAAAATCCTTTCCGGCGTATTTGAAGGCCAGACGACAGGCACGTCCATTGGTCTGTTGATTGAAAATACCGACCAGCGTTCAACAGACTATTCCAACATCCAGGATCTGTTCCGCCCCGGCCATGCCGATTATACCTATCACCAGAAATACGGGGTACGTGATTACCGTGGCGGTGGTCGCTCTTCTGCCCGTGAAACGGCGATGCGTGTCGCTGCCGGTGCGGTAGCAAAGAAATACTTAAAGCAGGTACATGGTATTGAAGTACGTGCTTACCTGTCGCAGATGGGTGATGTGAAAATCGATAAAGTCGATTGGGATCAGATCGCTCAGAATGCGTTCTTCTGTCCGGACGCTGACAAAGTCGATGCTTTCGACGAGCTGATCCGTAAGCTGAAAAAAGAAGGCGATTCCATTGGTGCAAAACTGACGGTGGTTGCCAGAAATGTACCGGTTGGTTTAGGTGAACCTGTTTTTGATCGTCTGGATGCTGATGTTGCCCACTCATTAATGAGCATCAATGCAGTGAAAGGGGTCGAAATTGGTGATGGTTTTGAGGTGGTTGAACAACGTGGCAGCCAGCACCGTGATGAAATGACCTTGCAGGGTTTTAAAACTAACCATGCAGGTGGCATCTTAGGTGGGATTTCATCGGGTCAGGATATTGTTGCTCACATTGCACTGAAGCCAACATCGAGTATTACCGTACCGGGCGAGACAATCACCAAGCAAGGTGAATCAGCAGAAGTGATCACCAAAGGGCGCCACGATCCATGTGTGGGGATCCGTGCAGTGCCAATTGCAGAAGCAATGCTAGCGATCACCTTGATGGATCACCTGCTTCGCCACCGCGGCCAGAATGCTGGTGTGGTAACTGAGACGCCGAAGATATAGTTTAGATACGAGTGTCTAGGAACTAGATTAGAGGGGCGAGTTTCTAGAATCTCGTCCCCAGTTACTCGTGACTTATTTTTTAGTTTCTCGCCACTCGCTTCTCGTCGCTCGTGACTTGTTTTTCTAGTTTCTAGTTTCTAGTTTCTCGCTACTCGTATCTTCTAACTTAAACACCGGTAATCTCCAGCTCCATTGTACCGCAGCCATGCGGGCAGCAAATCCCACCACCAAAGTGGCAATGGTCGCGATCATTTCTGGTACTGCAAAAACCATCATGCCGTAGTACATGCCGCCAGCAAGAAAAGCAACTGATGCATAAAGTTCTTTGTGTAGCACCATTGGTTGGCGGCGACAGATAAGATCCCGTAGCAGGCCCCCGAATATTCCAGTGACTACCGCAGAGACAATACAAATAATCGCCGGCATTCCCATGTCCATCGCGACACGGCAACCGATGATACTAAAGACAATCAGGCCTATCGCATCAAGAATAATGAAAACTTTATGGAAGCGAACGACCCATTTCGCAATAACCGTTGTTAACAGACCTGCAAAGCAAGTGATCACAAGGTAGTGAGGGTTTGCTACCCAGCCTAAAGGGTAATGGCCCAGTAAGACATCACGTACCGTCCCCCCACCAATTGCAGTAGCGCTGGCAACCAGCATTACTCCAAACCAGTCCATATGACGTTTACCCGCAGCCAACGCACCAGTCATGGCTTCGGCGGTAATACCAATTATATAAAGTGTTGTTAATAGCATGAGAAATATTCAGGACAAATAAAGAATGCAAAGGATAGGTGGATTATATTTGCGATTAACCTTTGATTCGAATGAAAAGATTTGTTTCATGCATTAATTCAATTCATGTTAAAAAGCGGCTTTAAAGCCCCTGTGTTCTTAATGGCTAGATAATTAATGAAATTGGTATTAGTGGCGATTGCGAACCAGATCGGGTAGGCTTCACCAGACCGTAAACGTAACCTTGATCGCCGATCAAACAGCAAAGAAGAGTGACCCAATATGATTCAGCAATACGAAGAAAAATTGCTTACCCTGATCGACCAAATGGTAGAAGCCGCTTCTGACGATGAACTATTTGCTGGTGGTTATTTACGGGGACATATCTCACTGTCTGCCGCCGATTGCGAGCTGGAAGGTGTGGCTTCTGTGGACGAGATGAAAAAAGCCGTTGATATCAGCTTAGTTGGTGCTCAGTCAGAGCTGAACCCTGCCGATCAGCTGATTGTGAAAGAAATGTGGGCGCAGCTGCAGTTAAAAGCTGAATAGAAAAAGTCGACTAAGCACATAAAAGACTCAATTTATCCAAAAAACGCCGTGATTGATTATATCAATCACGGCGTTTTTAATTGTTAATTTATAGCTTATTTTTACTTTTTACTATTTATGAAAGCGTGTCGTATCAGAACCATCGGCACAGCAAGCATACCACCGAGTAAGGTGCCTAAGATCAGAATTAGAGAGCGGTTAGGTTTGTCACGACTGCTTGGCTTTTCTACATTCTCTAAGAATCGATATGTGTCAAACTTCATGTCTTCTTTAATCTTAGTTTGATCAAGTAGAGCCAACTTTGCTTTAACCTGTTGAATTCGTGGGTCAATTAAACTAAAGTCGTTCACTGATTCAAGCGCTTTTACTTTTGCTGCCAATGCATCAGAACCCATATTGATTGCAAATATTTCTTTATCACCCAGATTCTGAATTGGTTTGGTTAACTGAGCGGATTTAGCTATCTCTAAAGCATATTTTGTACGTTGAATTTCAACTTCCAGGTTATTTTTCGCTTGTGACTCAAAAATAGTTAACGTTTGTGACAGTTCGTTCTTTTTCGCAGAGACAACAGCTCTTAAGTTGTTTATTTCGTCATCATAAACCTTACTGGAGACATAGCTAATGTAGCCATTCAGCATATTGTAGCTTTGCTCGCTGTTTATTGCTTGCAAGCTAAGTGAATAAACATCGTCCTGGCTCTGATCCGTTTGGCTAGCCTTAATTTTATCAAACCAAATTTCCAGAGTTTCATTGATTGCTTCTTCTGAGTGAATTTTATTGTTTGTTAAAAACTGCTGAAAGTCTTTGCTTCCGTGTAGATATGTTTTCTTGTTGGCCAGGGAATTGAAACTATAGAGAAACTGTTCAAAGAGTTTTTCAGCTTCTACCAAACTATCTAAAGTCTCATTGACTAAAATAGTGCCATCATCCTGATAGAGATCAAATGCTGGCTGAAATTGTTTAACTTGCAGCCTGAATTCCGCAAAATCGGTGATTTGTGGAGCGATCACCTTCGCTTTAGCTGACCACCATTCTTGCGCTGTGAATGCGTATAAAGCTGCAATAATGGTAAAAAATAGCGAAATAACAATGATCTGAATTTTCTCTTTCCACAGAACATAAAAAAATTCGGTTAAATTAATCTCATCATTACGGGATTGATTCGAGTTGGCAGGATGTTGTAATGGCGGTGTTGGTTGGTAATTTTGCGTAACATCTTTATTGTGTTCTGTCACAATTCTGCATCCATTAAATATTTTGTGCAAATCAACCCGATAGTGGGTAATTTCCAGTGTGGTTATTAGGTGAAAGATCAATCGGCTAAGGTAATTCCGACTGACTCAACTCTTCTTGCTGCTCAATATCTATTCAATAGAACAGGTTCAATTGGGTTGTATTAAAATCCAACAATTTGTTGTCTATGATGTTACTGAATCAAACACATCAACAAAGAATGATGCGAGTCAGTATAAATACCTATCAATAGATGGGCAAGTGGATCGCACTCGGATCGAATAAGTAAACTAGTCCCTCGACACTCGACACTCGTACCAAGTTCCTAGAAACTAGTAATCTTTCACATAAATTATGGATAGCTGGAGCACTTAAGCATGTCATCCCGGAATCGAGGAACGAGATATCCGGGATCCAGTTCTAACCGTGTGCGCCTTAGATTCCGTATAAGTTCGTTCCTCACTTTACGGAATGACGACGTTTGGTGATGGAACTCGTCAAAACTTCTGTGATTAAGTACTAGAAACTTGACACTCGCCCCTGTTTATCAATTCGCTGCCTTTCGCCCATACCACGGATTTCGCGCATCGGTCATATCATACAGGTGATACTTACGGTTCAGCATCTGTCCGCCATCACGGCTTAGCGGCATCCAGGCAATCGTTGCCCGGTTATTGCTTGGTTTCACCGTTAGGATGTCAAACGGAATCGAGATATAGAATCCTTTGTTATAGCTACCTTCACCAAATTCTTCCGCTGTCAGGTCGGTGATTGCCGCAAATGCCCCTGCAATCACACCACTGTCAAACTGCTTCGAAAAGTCGACCGTAAAGCCTCTGTCTTCGGCCAGGTATCGGCCTGCGCTGACTCTGAACAAGGTATTCGGTAACCATTCCCATTGTGGTTGGTAGTACACCGTTGCATGGCCAGTTAATGCGCCCGTTTGCACCCGGTAATCACGGCCGGTGAGTGGGTCAAACTGTTCTTCTTCGGTAAAGAAACCAAACTGCGAATCCGGATCACGTTGAATCACATAGTTGGCATCAATACCAAATGCCCAGTTGCTGCCAAGCGGGCGATAGAGGATCTCACTGCCCACGCCACCGAACATCATTTCCAGATAACCGCCATATGACTGGGCATACCAGTTATCAGCGACGTTATCCATCCAGGTCAGCTGAAGGTTATTCATTCGCAGTGGATTATCATTGATATACTGGCGAACTAAGGTACGAACACGCTTCAGATCCGTGCCATCAGGCGGTACTTCGTATAAGAACTTGTCGTAGTTATCGTACAGGTTGAGATAGACCGAACCACCAACCTCAACATGGTTGCCAAGCCAGTAGCTGGCACCGCCATTGATCCCGATATTAAACATATAGAAGTTTTCGGAACCGCCGAACGATTGCTGCAAAGTCGGCGAGACACTGAAATCCCAGTTGGAATCCGGTTTCGCAATACGCTGACCCTGAGGATCGGTTGGGTTGACAACGGTGGTACTGTCTTCGATGCTAGCCCCGATGTAACTATGGTTAGCAACCTTAGCAAACTGCTCAGCATCAACCCGGGTTTCCGTGGTCGGCTGATGATTAGCTGTTTCAATCAGGCGATATTCAGCCACTGCAGGGCCATGATTCGCAATAATTGTGGCAGCGCGTTCATGGGCTTGTGTGCGATCGCGATATTTGGTTTGCGGTGCCACAACGGTGACGGCATTATCATCAGCATAAATGGTTGAATTTTCATAACCAGCGATACGATGTAATTCATCGGCCATCACTTGCCACTCGGCATCACTGATATCACTGTTGCCATCTTTCGGGCGGTGGGCCGGTGTTGCTTCGTCTTGCCAGGTCGCTTTCAGATCATTGAAGTTGGTGTTGAGGTTAAAGCCAAAGGTCCAGGTATTGCCGCGCTCATAGCTGACACGCAGATCGCCCCAGCTACCTAAACGGTATAACACCCCATAGTTGATTTTGCTGTCTTGTGACATATCCACGCCACCGCGGGTAACCGGGAAATCACTGATATAATCATTGGCATCGTATTCTGCTTTCAGGCGCAGTGGCTGCCATGGTGTCTGGTACTCTACACCACCAAAGACGGCCGAGCAGCCGGTAAACCAGCGCTCAAAATCGACACTGCCGCCTTTGCCTTTATAAGCGGTATCACGACCACAGTCATTACTCTGTGTTTTATCACCTGTCAGATTGGCATTGTTGCCAATATAGCCCCAGCCAACCCCTAAGGTGACATCCAGCGGGCCAAAATGTTTGCTGGCAGCAATAAATTCGCCATCAAACAGGCCGGTACCGCCAAAGTCACGCACACCAAGCGAGGTTTCGGGTAACCAGTAGCTCTCTTTTAACAAGCGAACTTTAAAATCGATCCCTTTGTCGGTGTATTTGGTATCACCACTAAAACCTTCATCATCACTGTAGAGCAGATCTGGTACCAGGGTATAGCGAATGGTGGATTCCAGCCACGGCAGCAATTGCAGTGACACCGTATAGTGCTGGTATTCATCATTAAAAGTTCCGGCGACATTGAATTCACCTTCACGAGCCATTCGCCCCGTTGGCATTTGCATTAAGCCAACACCGCCGAAATCCGATTGCGACGGCTGAAATTCCGGATAACTGAAGCTGTCTGCCTGGGCATGAAAAACAGGTAATAGCGCTAAGGCGATTGCCGATAATGAGCAAAATGAGCCACATGATGTAAATGAAGAAGTTAAACGAGTATTCATTACAGCGCCCGGTTCCTTAGCAAATTAATAATATCCTGGTTTAACGTCGTAAAATCAGATGGCAGAGAGTCAAAGCCCATATAGATGATTGCGCCTGGGGCGATATCCTGATGTTTGTGATTCCAGTAAGCAATTTGATGCTGTTCTGCGACACCATCTGGCTGAATTACCCAGACATCACTATTCTCGGCATCTGACGTTGGTTTAGCCTGATCTAAATAAAATGCAGCATTGGCACGCTCTTGCCATAAAATATTTTTGCTGCGCCGAACTGCACCAAGCACCAATACAGATGTTGGTCGAGCGGGTAAAATCAACTGAAAGTCACCACTGAGTAACGGGCTGAGTGACGGTTGCATTCGCACCAAGTCGGGATCTAACGGTTGCATGATCCGATGGGCTAACATTAGCTTAGTGAGGGATCCTTTCAGTGCGTTAACCGTAGAGACTTGTTCAGCATCGTCTTGCCACTCTTGGGCCAATCGATCAAGTCGACTGAGCAACTGTTGTTTTTGTTGCTGCATCTGTTTTGTTTGTTTTTGGTCGTATAACGCAGCACCTGTCCAGAAAACAGGTTGAGGTGAGGTATGAACACGCTGACTTGGCAACGTCTTTATATTATTCAGGCCATCATTTAATACTTGATCTAACCGGACGGCAGATGAGTAAGTCAGCTGAATAACTTGATCATCATTAACCGATGTTGCTACAGAGACTGAGGTCGGTGTAGAAATCGATGTCGCCGGGGATGTTTGCGTTTTTGCCTGAGCCTGAACGACAAAGAGGGCACTTAGCAAAATACAATAAAATGGTAAAAGCGTTTTCATCATGATTCCATTTATGAGTAAGGCTTCAGTAATGTGATCTCAACATACGGCAGGTCAGGGGCTATTTTTTGTCTGCTTTGTAAGACCTTGCCAGTCGTTGGATGAACCCAGAAATCATTTTGATAGCTTGTATCTAAGCTATTAACGGAGACTGTTTCAACAAAATGCAGCACTTCAACAGGTTTTTCATTGTTTATCACGACTTCAGAGGCGACCTGTTCAAATTGAGAATTGAGGGTATAACCAAAGTGATAACCGGGTTGCCAGTCAAGCGTGCGTTGCCATGTTCTAGGTGTAGAAGGTAAATGTAACCCCAACGCCACGGGATCAGATTCCTGACTCTGAATGGCAACGAGATTGCCCATCGGCAGATTATGACTTTTTACCAGTCGTCCGTTTGCCGTAACCAGCATTCCGCGATCGGCAGACAGCCATTTTAGCTCTGTTACGGGCTGCAATGCGGTTTGTTGCGCAGCTGTTTTTTGTGAATTGGTCTTTTGCGAAACTATTTTTTGTGCGGCTTTGTCTCGCAAGATCAGGGCCGGCGTTGTTACGAAAGGGGCTTCGGCAAAAGCCAACACCATAAATGCCCGCGGTCCGTTATCTATTCGAGCATAAATACTGGCATAAGGCAGCTGCTCAACGTCATACGTACTTAGATTGGTATCGTTTTCGCCAAATAGTGCCAACTTTACCGTGTCGTTCACATCATTAAATTTCTGGCTGCATCCTGTTAATCCCATAGCCAGTATCAGGCATGAGAGCAGCGTAATTGTTTTATTATTTCGACGCATCCGGGTTGCTTAATAAGTAAGAAGAATATGAATGAAAATTATGGTGCAAGCTACTTTAACTCAACCCTAACCACGAATGGCTCTTAGTGCCGAAAGCCTAGCGCCCAAAGCCCAAAGCCTAGGTTTTACACCGTAATAAAAAAACAACCGCACGAATACCGTGCGGTTGTTGATAACTACAATTACAGCAAAAGATTAACCTTGAGCTGAAACAGAAGTAGTAGTAGCTGGGCCGTTATCTGATGAATCAGAGGCTGCAACAGCAACAGCTGCTACTGCTGCTGCTACGCCTACTGCTACTGCCGTTGCAGTAATACCGCCAGCCGCTGCTGCAGTCGCGCCTGCAGTACCAGCAGCTGCGCCAGTTGATGTTGCTGCTGTAGTTGTACCAGCAGTAGTCGCTGAAGTGGTAGAACCTGTAGTTGCTGCAGTTGTACCAGTTTCAGTTGCTGCGAACGCAGAGCTAGCCATAGTAAGAGCTGCCAGCAAAGCAATTGCTGTTTTCTTCATCCTATTCCCTTATTATTGTATAAAAATGATAAAAAGAAGGTAAACCTTCCCGTTAATGATATTTAGATCTTCCTTTAATAGCAATCAATCAGCGGCATGAATTGAAAATTATTATAAAATAGTCAAAGTTTTGGGCTTTCAGAGAAAGAGAGGGAATAGATATTTTCCATATGAGCAGGTATTCCCTCTACAGATAGGGGTATTGGTGAAAGAATAACCTAAGTGCGAGAGAAGCATTTGATTTATTGTCAAATAACTTTTTCGCAAATAACTTTTTCGCAAATAAGTAAAGTTAACAAATGATATTGGAGTCAGAGACGGTATCAGTATCTACTGATAAATAGCACAGTAAAACAATTTTTTTAGGTTTATTTATCTACACGTTTTCTGTAGTATACCGACGCTAAATTAGCTTTTTAAAAACAACATATTTTACTGTTTTGTCATCTTTTGATTTGTTGTCGCTTGTGACCCAAGCCTTTGATAAAAAGCTAAAAATAACAATCTTGCTGGCGATGATGATAGCGAATTGGGGGCTGAAACCTAAGGGCGGTAGCATGCCTGAATTCCGAGGTTGAGTGCCAAATTAGATGCATATCCGTTGCATACAAAACCGGTAGGTTGAATATTGAGCAGTAATGTTTGGACGCAGATCTCCTTAGTTAAATACAAGCGTGCAACCTACAATTCATCTTTTTTAACGAAACGGTCATGCTTTTAGTAATCATAGCAGCGTTATTTAACAAGTGGGTCATTTTTTTGACGAGTGGTTAAGTCATTATTCTCATTTGTTTATTTGTTTATTTGTTTATTTGTTTGTTTTTTGAATATGGAAAGATAATAAAAAGAACTAGTCATGCTTATTGATTACTTTTTTAATTAAAACAACACTAGATATTACCAGCTAAATCTTTTATATCATTTCAGATTTTCCATTCAGCTCTGACAATCAGATCTAACAAAAAATAGTATTAAAATCTGATCGCCCATCTAACATCTAGCTTTGTTATTTTCATAAATTCTTGCTGAACCCTGAACCCTGAACCCTGAACCCTGAACCTTAAGGTGGTTTGGGTATTATAGAGCCAAGGCTTATTAAAAGGATTGTTAAGGATGTTACTGCGTCCACGTCGGCATACTTTATCTAGCCGTCGTAGTTTATACCTTTGTGGTGGTGTTGCTCTGTTGCTTACCAGCCAGTTGATTCAAGCATCACCCTGGATTGAAACGGATGATGCATTTCTAAGAGCAGATGTACAGTTACTTGCAGATGCAGGCTTGATTCAAGCTTCTCTTAATACGTATCCCCTCCGTTGGAATCAAATTGGCGATGAACTCGAAAAGATAGCTCCTGAAGGTTTGACCGAGACAGAGCAGCTCGCCTATTACCATGTTCGATATACGTTAAAAAGTCGCCAATTACAGAGAGGCAATCGACAGACCAGATTCGTTGCTGGAAATCGTTTCCCTGACAATACAGGCTTTGGTCAGTTCTCTCGCGATGAATGGGGGCTTTATGGTTCGTATTCACACATGCAGGCCAATTATGCTTTTCGCGTTAATACCAATTACGTTAAACAGCGTGATGGGGATGATGATGAGACAGCTTTCAACTGGGATGGCAGTTTTGTGGCATTTTCTGTCGATGATTGGTATCTGGTTGTCGGCGCGGTAGATCGCTGGTGGGGGCCTGGCTGGCAGAATAGTTTGGTCTGGGATAGCAAAAGTCGTCCTGTTCCGGCCGTGTCGGTCAGTTATGCTGGCGTTGATACACCGATTTTAAAATCCTGGAGTATTGAGACGCTAGTTGGCAAACAGAATAGCAAACAGATCGGCAAACAAAATAGCAGCACAGGCAGTGACTATTTGTGGGCATCAAGACTGTCTTCAAAACCGTTGTCGTTTCTGTCTGTCGGTGCCAGCTATCAAGTCTGGTGGGGACAAGACGGGAAAAATTTAAGTGATCTGCCGGATGTTCTCTTTAATAAGAGTGATAGTGATGTTGCGATCACCAGCGTGGATGCCCATGTGCAATTGCCTAAGATTTCATTCCCCGCGCTTGCATTCACAAAGACAGCACAAATCTCTCATGGCGCTTACGTACAGTATACGACCTCCGATCAAGAGGGGAAGCCAGATGCAGCCATGTTTGGCTGGAGTGGTCAGACGGCCATTCATCGTCAGGTGGTCCGACTGATTTGGGAGCATCAAAACATTACTGGTTACGAAAGTACCGATGTACAAAACGCCCCCGATTACGCAAACCAAAGCTCTGTTGAACAAAGCTATCCAGGAAATAACAACGGTCAGTTTAGCGCCTCGTATGAATTGAAAAACAGTGATGTGATTCGTACGTTAATTCAATTCAGTAATGATCACGCACTGAATCTGGGGGTTTATTGGGGGGAAGATTGGGATAGCGACAGTCGAACAGTCAGTAGTCTGGAATATATATTTCCGATTGCATCAAGCCGTATTCATTTGGGTTACAGCAATGACAATTCTCATCAAGGTAATGACAATAACTTTTGGTTAGGAATGGATTACCGTTTTTAAATTTAGCACTATCAATATGCATAACTGGATATCATGATGTTTGGATTTCGTTATTTGGCAGCGTTGACAATCGCTGTCGTGTTAGGAACAAGTACTAGCTTTGCCGCTAACCCGACACCGGAACAGCTCGCACAGTTTAAGCGTTTGCCACCGGCTCAGCAGCAAGCATTGGCTCGTCAATATGGCATCGATCCTGCGATGTTGAACAACGCAGGTAGCCGTTCGTCGGCGCAGTCAGTCAGCGACAGTGAGCCAACAATCGAACCCCGCTCGGTTGTAGCCCCAAAGAGTCGTAACGAAGCTCAGTATGAAACATCAAGTGGCAAAACCATTCAGCCATTTGGCTATGATCTTTTTGCCGGCCAGCCAACCAGCTTCACACCATTAGCCGATTTACCGGTACCCAATGATTATGTCATTGCTGCTGGCGATGAAATCGTTATCCAGCTTTATGGTAAAGACAACGCAACCCATCGACTGGTTGTGGGGCGCGATGGTGCTATCCAACTTCCAAAATTAGGCCCGATAGCCGTCGCAGGTTTTCATTTCAGTGAGTTGAAAGAGAGCTTGGATGCACGCATTAAGCAACAAATCATTGGTGTCGATACCGCGATCAGCTTAGGGACATTGCGCACCATGCAAGTGTATGTGATGGGGGATGCTTTTCAGCCAGGTGCTTATAATGTCAATGCGCTATCAACAGTAACCCAAGCCATGATTGCTGCGGGGGGAATTAAAGAAACGGGTTCCTTACGTAAAGTACAGATCAAACGTAATGGCCGAACCGTTAAGCAGATTGATCTATATAATTTGTTGCTAAAAGGCAACGGCAGTGAAGATATCCGTTTGCAAGCGGGCGATACTGTCTTTATTCCAGCTAAAGGTGCTGAAGTTGTTGTTGAAGGTGAAGTGACTCGACCTGCAATCTACGAGTTGAAAGGCAAAGAAACCTTAAATCAGGTTCTGGCTATTGCCGGTGGCACTACAGCCACGACTTATCTTGAAAATGTGCTGATTGACCGCCGCAATGCAAAAGGCATCGATGTGTATGCTAAAAATCTGAATCAGGCATCTGCAGGCCATTTCATCATCCAAAATGGTGATACCATTCGCCTGCAAGCGAAATCAAGTACTTATCGTAATGCGGTAAGCGTGCGCGGTGATGTGGTTCGTCAGGGCGCATTCCAGTTTAGAAACGGCATGAAAGTCTCGGATCTGTTCGGCTCGTTGGCCTCTTCAATGAATGACAACGCCGACCTTGATTACGCCTTGCTCATCCGTGAGCGTAATGTGCAAGGTGATCTTGAGGTATTCCAATTCAGTCTGGCGAAAGCACTGCAAGACAAAAATAGTATTGATAATTACCGATTACAGCCAAAAGACAGGGTTTGGGTATTCAGTACCGCAGATTCTGATCCGGTATGGGCGCTTCAGCAAAAGAAACTGTATCAGCAAGCAAGAAGTGATAAAAAAGCGTTGGATAAAACTCGCACTATCACCCAAAACATGGGGCCACAATTTGATGCCCAGACAGGTGCAGAAATACAAGGAATTCAAACCAAGTCGAAAATAGCCTTGGATCAGCTTTCACAAGATGAAACGATTTCAACTAATCCATACAGCCGCGAAATTATGCTTGAGCCGTTGATTGAAAGGCTTAAGATGCAATCTTCAAACAGAGAGCCGGTTCAGATTGTCGAAATTCGCGGTGAAGTACGCTACCCCGGTGTATATCCGTTAGCAAAGCAAGTGCGCCTTCAAGATATTGTCAATGCTGCAGGCGGGTATAAAGAAACGGCTTATAAAACGAATATTGAAATCAGCCGAGTGGTGGAGCGTAATGGTGTAGCTAAAATTGAACACCTGAAAATACCGATGCCAGCATCGGCATCTGACTACCAGGCAAACGTTGCTTTACAGTCGAAAGATCGAATTAATGTCTTTGCTCGCCCGGAATGGCGTGGTGAATTGAATGTTGAAATACAAGGTGAAGTTCAGTTTCCGGGGCTTTACACCTTACAACGCGGAGAAACAATTGCTGAATTGGTTTCTCGTGCCGGTGGTTTAACCGAGTTTGCGTATTCAGCGGGTACCATTTACAGTCGAGAATCATTACGTCGCCAAGAGCAAGAACGTCTTAAGTTACTGAATGCCAGTTTACGTCAGGAAATTGCTAGCTTGACATTGCGTCGTCAAACGAGCAGCGCGCAATATCCAACCTCACCGGTTGATGCGATGGGTATTGTCGACGAGCTTGAAAATTCTGAAGCGGTTGGCCGTATGGTCATCAATATGCCAGATATCCTTGCTGATAGCGGTCGTGTAGATGTTCAACTTGAAGATGGCGATAAACTCTATATTCCACCACAGCGTGATGTTGTTTCCATCATGGGTGAAGTACAGTTCTCATCCAATCATATTTTTGAAGATAAGCTGACCGTTGAAGATTATCTGGAACGAGCCGGTGGGGTGAAAAAGCAAGCGGATGCTGATCGTATTTATGTGATCCGTGCAAATGGCTCGGTGATGCTGCCAAATAATGGTTACTGGTTCAGCCGCTCTAACAAACCGTTAGCACCTGGTGATACTATCGTGGTGCCTATTGATACGGATTATCTTGACGGGTTAAGTACCCTGAGTACGGCAACCCAGATGCTCTACCAGATTGGTGTAGCATGGAGCGCTGTTAAAGATTAATCATCGGAACACGAACAGAGCGATTTGCTCTGTTCATGTTTGTACAGCACATGAACGGAAATTGACTGACTATTAATTATGAATCAACCTATTCAACCCAACCAGCAGCCACCCACTGCGCCCCTGTCTACACCAATGCCTTCGCCTCTGTCGACACAAATGACAGCTTTTGCGCCACCACCGGCAGACGATGAAATTGATTTAAAAGAATTGATTATTGCCTTGTGGAAGGGTAAATGGCTTATTATCGCCACAACGTTTTTGTTTGCCGTAGCCGGCGTTCTGTTTGCGCTAAGCCAACCCAATATTTATAAATCAGATATTCTACTGGCACCAGCCAATGCAGAAGGTAAAGGTGGTTTGTCGGCTATGGCGGCGCAGTTTGGTGGCTTGGCTTCGCTGGCTGGGGTCAACCTTGGCGGTGGTGGTACGGATAAAACGAAAATTGCTTTGGCGACGCTGAAATCACGTCAATTTATTAGTGCATTTATTCACGAGCATGATTTGCTAGTTCCACTTCTAGCGGCTACCGAGTGGGATAAAATGCAAGATGTGCTGGCTATTGATCCTGGGCTTTATGACACTGAAACCCAACAATGGGTGAGAGAAGTCCAACCGGGACAAAGCGTGATACCGACTGATTGGGAAGCCTACAAAGCCTTTAGTAAACTATTGGCGGTTTCCGAAGATAAAAAGTCAGGGCTAGTGACTATCTCGGTTGAGCACTATTCTGCGGTATTAGCACAACAGTGGTTAACCTGGTTGGTACAAGATATTAATCTATGGACTAAGCGCCAATCGTCGCTAGAGACGGAACGTAATATTGCTTACCTAGAACAACAGCTACAAAAAACAACGATTGCAGACATGCAAAGTGTGTTTTATCAGTTGATTGAAGATCAAACCAAAAACCAAATGCTGGCAGAAGTGAGTGATGAATATTCATTTAAAGTCATTGATCCTGCGGTTGTATTTGAAGAAAAAGCCAAGCCGAAACGCGCATTAATCTGTGTACTTGCAATTTTACTTGGTGGAATGCTGGGTGTGGCGATTGTGCTCATTCGCCATGCGTTCCGACGCAAAGAAGAGTAGTATTATTAATACAAGGCGCTTCCAGCGACCTTCTTTATTAATGGCCAACCTATTGGCACAAAGTTCTTTATTCGGGCGATAGCTTGTCATTCTCGCGAAGGCGGGAATCCATAAAGCACGACTAAAGTTATTGTTACTTTAGTGTCTCAATCAAAGCAGATTTTGTCTCAGTTATTAGCTATAGCTGAGGTTTGGTGTTGGAAAAATTTAACATACAGAAAATGCATTCTAACGATTTAAGGACCGTTTTGTGAAAATTCTTGTAACTGGAGGGGCTGGCTTTATTGGCTCGGCAGTCGTTCGTCACGTGATTAACAATACGAATGATAGCATCATCAATGTCGACAAATTAACGTATGCAGGGAACTTGGAATCACTGGCGGATGTTGAAAACAATGGGCGTTATGCGTTTGAGCAAGTAGATATCTGCAACCGTGCCGAGCTTGACCGAGTGTTTCAACAGCACCAGCCGGATGCAGTAATGCATCTGGCCGCCGAAAGCCATGTCGACCGTTCAATCGATGGTCCGGCCGCATTTATCGAAACCAACATTGTTGGTACATATAACTTACTTGAAGCAACACGAAATTATTGGAATGACTTAGACAAGAGTCGTAAACAAGCATTCCGCTTCCATCATATCTCAACCGATGAAGTCTATGGTGACTTGGAAGGTACGGATGATTTGTTCACTGAAATGACATCGTATGAACCTAGTAGCCCTTATTCTGCCTCGAAAGCATCCAGCGATCATTTAGTACGAGCATGGCAACGTACTTACGGTTTACCTACATTGGTGACAAACTGCTCGAATAACTACGGTCCATACCATTTCCCGGAAAAACTAATTCCATTGATGATCTTGAATGCTTTAGAAGGCAAGCCGTTACCGGTATATGGCAATGGTATGCAAATTCGTGATTGGCTGTTTGTGGAAGATCATGCACGTGCGTTGTACAAAGTGGTTACGGAAGGTGAAATTGGTGAGACTTACAACATTGGCGGCCATAATGAGAAGGCTAATATTGATGTGGTTAAGACTATTTGTTCTCTTTTAGAAGAGTTAGTGCTGAATAAACCTGAAGGCGTAGAAGCATACCAAGATTTAATTACGTATGTGACAGATCGTCCTGGACATGATGTACGTTATGCGATTGACGCATCTAAAATTGAACGTGAATTAGGTTGGACACCTGAAGAAACCTTTGAATCAGGTATTCTCAATACCGTTGAGTGGTATCTCAATAATAAAAATTGGTGGAGCCGTGTGCTTGATGGTTCTTATACTGGTGAACGTTTAGGTATTTCAGAGAAGGGGGCTGCATAATGAAAGGGATTATTTTAGCTGGCGGTTCAGGTACACGTTTGTATCCAATCACAATGGGTGTTTCGAAGCAATTATTACCAGTGTACGACAAGCCGATGATTTATTATCCACTATCGGTATTAATGCTGGCAGGCATCCGTGAAATATTAATTATTACCACTCCAGAAGACCAAGCGAGTTTTCAACGCTTATTGGGTGATGGAAGCCAATTTGGCATTGAATTGACCTATGCAATTCAACCGACACCTGATGGTCTTGCCCAAGCATTTATCATTGGTGAAGATTTCATTGGTGATGATTCTGTCTCTTTGGTGTTAGGGGATAATATCTTTTGGGGCCAAGGTTTCTCGCCAAAGTTAATAGAAGCCGCAAGTAGAACTTCTGGTGCAACGGTTTTTGGGTACAAGGTTCATGATCCAGAACGTTTTGGAGTAGTTGAGATTGATAGTAATAATAGAGCTATTTCATTAGAAGAAAAACCTCTTACCCCCAAATCAGATTTAGCTGTTACAGGGCTATATTTTTACGACAATAAAGTTGTAGACATCGCTAAATCCCTTAAACCATCAGATAGAGGTGAGTTAGAAATAACTTGTGTTAACAGGGAATATCTCAATATGGGGGAACTTAATGTTGAGATGTTGGGGCGTGGTTTTGCATGGCTTGATAGTGGTACGCATGATAGCTTATTAGAAGCGGCTAACTTTGTTGAAACCATCGAAAGACGTCAAGGTTATAAAATTGCCTGCTTGGAAGAGATTAGCTGGCGTAATGGGTGGATAAATGAGAGCCTCATTGAAGAAAGAGCAGTCTTAATGTCAAAAAATGGCTATGGAAAGTATCTTTTTGACTTAATCGGAACTAAATTATGACTCGATACAATCTACTGGATTTCAAAGTAATAGGTGATGAACGAGGTAAATTAGTTGCCTTAGAAGAAAAAAATGATATTCCGTTTGATGTTAAAAGGGTGTATTACATCTTCTCCACAGCTCAAGGTGAATCCCGAGGTCATCATGCTCATAAATCACTAACCCAATTGGCCGTTTGCATTAATGGTAGTTGTGTTATGGTTATGGACGATGGTATTGAAAAAGAAGAGTTCATTTTAGATTCTCCAGGGAAAGGAATCTTGATAGAGCCTATGCAATGGCATGAAATGCATAGTTTTTCTAGTGATTGTGTATTGCTTGTTATAGCTAGTGATTACTATCAAGAGTCAGACTACATTCGTTCATATGAAGAGTTTAAGAGGCTAACTAAATGATTTGTTTGTCAGGCAATGGCTGGGGAGCTATTCCAGCACTTGTATCATTGCAACAAGTATTTAGTGAGGTTGAAATATACTCATCTGATAGTGATGTTTTGAGTTTAAAACGTGAATCAGATATTTTGATTGACTGTTTAATGGAAGCAAAATCGACGTATATCATTTGTGCTGGACACAAGGATATTATAGATGATGAGAGCTTAAGTCGAAAAAACTATATTAATGTGCATTACTCTCTTTTACCTAAATATAGAGGTATGCACTCTGTAGTTTGGGGGGTTTTAAATGGAGAAAAAGAATTTGGCTTAACAATCCACTTGATGGACAAGTTCATTGATAATGGCCCGATTATTACTCAGTTCTCTTTTGATAGAAAGGATATGAACTCAGTACAAATTATGGAACAGTGTAATGAAATTGTTAGGGATAATCTAGGTTATGTTGTTAATAACTATATCCAAGGGAAAATAAGCCCAATAGAACAGAATGTAAATGATGCTACTTGGGTACCTAAGAGAAGCTACAGTGATTGCATCATTGACTTCGAGAAAAATTGCCAGCAACTGAACCTCTTTTTTGACGCATTAGTTTCACCATACCCTTTACCGATGATCAAAATCGGCAATAGTCTTTTTGAGGTAATTGATTATGATATTAAACAACGAGATTACTTCTGTACTGAAGGACGAGTTGTTAATATTGATGAAGAAGGTGCTTGGATAAAAATTAAAGATGGTCTACTAATCGTCAAAAAACTTAGACTGGAAGAATCCTATATAGATCCCCGAGATATATTAAAAATGGGACAGAGGCTAAAATGATCGAAATAATTCCTTTTTCTTTAAATATGCGTGATGAATGGGACCAAATTGTTAGGTGCTCAAAAAACGGAAATTTTTTGCACTTAGTCGATTATTGGACCTATCATTATGATAGGTTTGATGATTGCTCTCTGATTATAAGGTATAAAAATAAACCTGTTGCTGTATTCCCAGCATGTAGAATAAATGGAAACGTTTTTTCTCATGCTGGTTTAACTTATGCGGGATTAATTTATGGCTTAGATCTCAACGTAAAATTAGTTATAGATATAATGACTAAAATAATGGCTTTTTATAAGTCTGAGAATTGCAATAAAGTATATTATAAATCAATACCTCATGTGTTTTGTAAGTACCCTTCTCAAGAAGATACATACGCTCTATTTAAGTTAGGATTTAATCTTTATAGAAGAGACGTTTCTACAGTGATTGAATTGCAATCAGAGCGTCCAAAGTACGGAAGCCTACGTAAGCGTTCTTCAAAAAAGGCCGTAAAATCAGGTGTGATAATAGAGGAAAGTAAAGATTATCAAGTTTATTATCAATTACTTGAAGAAGTTCTTTCTAAGTTTGATACTAAACCTGTTCACAGTTTAGATGAGCTATTACTTCTTTCTGGTAGGTTTGAAGGTGAAATTAGACTATTTGTTGCTAAGCTAGAAAACAAAGTCATTGCTGGTACCATCGTATATGATTACGGCGAGATTGTTCATACACAATATTTGGCATCCAGTGAACGAGGTAGAGAACTAGGAGCACTAGATTTGGTTCTAATGACAATGATTGATGACGTCTTTTCAGATAGAAAATACTTCAGCTTTGGAATTTCCACCGAAAAAAATGGGATGTATCTTAATGAAGGTTTGATTGCCCAGAAAGAAGGTTTTGGAGGAAGAGCTGTTTGTCATGATTTTTATGAGCTGGAGTTATAAATGATTAAGTTTTTGGATCTACAAAGAATTAATAAAAAGTACCGAGATGAATTAGTTAAGGCTGCTGAAAGAGTTATTGATTCAGGTTGGTATGTGCTCGGACAGGAAGTTCAAAAGTTTGAAGAGGGTTTTTCAGAATATTGTGGTGTAAAGCACACCGTTGGTGTTGCAAATGGTTTAGATGCTTTGAGTTTAGTTCTCCGAGCATGGATCGAGATGGGAAAGCTAAAGAAGGGGGATGAGATAATTGTTCCAGCTAATACCTATATTGCATCTATACTAGCGATATCTCAGAATGACTTGGTTCCAGTGCTTGTAGAGCCTGAAGAGGCTACCTATAACTTGTCATTAGAGGGCATAAAGAAGGCACATACAAGCAAAACTAAAGCAATATTACCAGTACATCTCTACGGACAAATATCACCGATGAAAGAGATTATGGAATTTGCAAGAATTAATGAGTTATTGGTATTGGAGGATTGTGCACAATCCCATGGTGCGAAAATTGATGATCGTAAATGCGGTGCTTGGGGCGATGCTGCTGGCTTTAGTTTTTACCCAGGAAAAAACCTAGGTGCATTAGGTGATGGTGGTGCAGTTGTGACTAGTTGTGAACACTTGGCTTCTGTCATTAGAGTAATCCGTAATTATGGTTCAGAAAAGAAATACGTAAATAAGTATATTGGAGTCAACAGTAGACTTGATGAAATGCAAGCTGCATTTTTGAACGTTAAGCTAAAACATATTGATACTGATACAAGTATTCGCCGTTCGATTGCAAACAGGTATTTAAACGGTATTAGTAATAATAAGGTGAAACTCCCTATTGTTGATAGTCAAAGTGGACACGTTTGGCATCTGTTTGTTGTAAGGGTAAAAAACAGAGAAGAGTTTGTAAAATATTTAAGTGATGAGGGTATTCAAACACTCATTCATTACCCCATTCCTCCACATAAGCAAGAAGCATATAAGGAATTAGCGAACTATAATTTACCTTTGACCGAAGAAATTCATGACGAGGTTGTATCGTTACCACTTGACCCAATGATGACTGATCTAGAGGTTAATAAAGTAATAAAAGTAGTCAATAGCTATACTAATTAGTAATTCAGAGTTGGTTAAAAATGAAAGGAATTGGGTTTGTTATTGCTAGAGCACTAAGCAAGGTGATTACTGGTGCTCGAATTTTTATATACTACATCCTCAGCGATAATAAGGTTTCAGTCGGCTGTTTCAGGCAGCCTGTATTATCTAAGGGGCGAGGGGAAATATTAATCGAGAAAGATGTTGAGCTTGGTGTTGAGCCTAGCCCATTCTTTTTTAGCTCTTATACTTATTTAGAGGCTAGGGATAAAGGAGCTACTATAAGTATAGGAGAAAATACTAAGTGTAATAACTCTTTAACGGTAATCGCATATAATGCGGATATTAGTATCGGAAACTATTGCTTGATTGGAGCATCAGTCTCAATAGTAAATTCTGATTTTCATGATATAAAGCCTTGTAATAGATTTGATCCTAAAGAAGTAAAATCTAAGGATGTGGTTATCGAAAACAATGTCTTTATCGGTAATGGAGTCAGTATTTTAAAAGGCGTTACAATAGGTAAGAACTCAGTAATAGCTTCTGGAGCGGTTGTTACGAAGAGTTTTCCAAATAATAGTATAGTGGCTGGAAATCCAGCAAGTTTGGTTGGTAAGTTATGAATATTTTTCGTACCTCATTCTTGTCATTTCTAGCGACATTAATTAAAACTGTTTCTCAGTTTCTAATAATAAAAGTTGTTGCGGTTTTTGGTGGACCTGCTGGTGTTGCATCTTTTGCTATGATCCAAAATTATTTGGCGATATGTCAGACTACTTCTGGCACAGCGTTGCAAACGGGTGTTGTTAGGTTCATATCTACTGCCGCTGATGATAAAGATGATAGAGGCTTAAAGATATTTTCTTCATCCTTGCAGATGTCAATAATTTTATGGATTATTACGTCAGTAATTTTCTATTCTTTCATTTCTAAAAATTTGGATGAGCTATTATCTTCTTACGAAGTAGTCTATTACAAAGAGTTTTTTATTCTATCTATTCCATTCTGCGTGATTAATACACTCTACATGTCATACCTTAATGGTGTAAGAAGAATTAAAGATTATATCATGGTTAATATTGGGGTTTCATTATCAACCCTTCTAGTTGTCATCTCTCTTGGTTATTTATTCAAGATTGTTGGCATACTTTATGCTGTATTATTATTCAACATTATAGTATTTTTATATCTAACTACATTTTCAAAAAGATTTAGGAAATGTCTTATATATTCACTTTGGAATTTTAGGATAGATTTTATTTCCGCTTCGAATTTGTTGAAGTTCTCAATAATTACAGTAACAACAATATTGGTTACTAATATTTCACTTGTAATGGTAAGAAATATATTATCTAATTCATTCTCAGCTGAGTTGGCTGGAATTTGGCAAGGTGTATGGTCGCTTTCTCAAGTGGCACTTTCGTTCCTAACATTATCATTATCCACTTATCTTTTACCAGCATTGTCGTCAGCTAAAACAGATAACGAAATACGAAATGAGTTAAAGAAAGCAATTGTTATAGTACTACCTGTATCAATCATTGGTGCCTTATTATTGTTTGTTCTTCGAGATTTTATAGTTTTATTATTATATACGGAAGACTTTTTGCCGATAGGTGATATGTTACCTTGGCAGCTATTTGGAAACGTAGTTAAGTCAGTATCTTGGCTGTTAGGCTACATATTAGTAGCGAAGGCAATGATTAAGATGGTTGTTGTTACAGAATTGATAATGGGCTTTTCTTTAATTTCTTTAACAGCAATAATTTCAGCGTATGGTAATGAGAATGCAGCAGTAATAGCCTATTTTGTAACTAGTTTGGCCCACTTTGTTATGATGCTTTTCATATTTATTAGAGAATTTAGTTGTGATAAAAAAATTCGATATCACCATAGTAATCCCCGTATATAATGGTGAAAAATTTCTTTCTGATACAGCTTTTTCAGCTATTAGCCAAGACTTTGACGGTGGTATAAAGGTTCTTCTTGTTGATGATTGTTCGTCTGATGATTCAGTTTCAATAATAAAAGAGTTAGTAGCGCGATATGCTAATGTAGATTGTATTTTAAGAACTAATAACCTTGGGCTGATGGCATCAAATCAAGATTCACTAAATCATGTTAGCACCCCTTATGTCATGTATTTAGGCCAAGATGATTTGCTAGATCGCAACCATGTTAGAACTATGCTTAACGAGTTCTCTGAAGGTGTAGTTTCTGTATGGTGTAATTCAAGGGTAATCGACGAGAGAGGTACTTTTAGAGGTGTTGCACTTAATCCGACAAAGCAAATTGTTAAAAATGTAATTTTTAATCAGCTTATATCAATAAGTAATTTCGTTTCGAGTCCAGGCATGGTTTGTAAAACGATTACGATGAAAGAAGTTGGAGGATGGTGTGATAAATATAGAAACTTTGGTGAATGGTCATTGTGGATTAGAATGGCTACAATAGGGAAATTTAAGTTTTCTATTAAATCTAAGGCCTATTATAGGCGACATTCTAATAATTTATCTTCCTTTGTTGATGAAGCTACCCTACCAATTGAAGTTCAAGAGTTTTATAACGAGTGTAGAGCTGAAGCGTCCGAAAAGCTTAATAATGGCGTTTTTGAAAAGTTGACACTATCCATTTTTAAAAATTATTTGGTGAAGGTTAAATGATTAGTCAAATTAAAAAATCAATTAAAAAGATTACATATCGACACTCTAAATTTAAAGCGGAAAGGTCTGATTCAATAAAACTCTTTTGGTGGAATGAGAAGGAGAATGTTGGAGATGCTCTTAATTTTAATATTGCAAACTGGCTTTCGGGTGATAAAGTTATAGAGTGGGTGCCTCATAATTACAAAGGGAATTTTATTACATCAGTAGGATCTGTAGCTCAACTAGCAAATGAATATACGACTATATGGGGTAGTGGTCTAATTAGTAAAGATGCGGTTCCTTTTAAAAAACCAAAACACGTTTTAGCTGTTAGAGGCCCGTTAACAAGAGATAGGCTAAATTCTCTTGGTATTGATTGTCCTCGCATATACGGTGATCCTGCATTATTATTACCAAATTTAATAACAGGAGGCACCGAAAGGAAAAAATATAAGCTTGGAATCATTCCTCACTTTGTTGATAAAGAAAACCCCTTTTTTAAGCAGGACCTTCCCGATTGGATCAAGGTTATCGATGTAGAAACTGTAGATGTTAAAAAGTTTATTAATGAAATACTCGAGTGCGAAAAAATTGTATCCAGCTCATTGCACGGCATTATTTTATCAGACGCTTATAATGTACCATCTTCAAGAATCAGTTTTTCTAGCCTAGTAACTGGTGGAGACTTTAAGTTTGCAGATTATTCTTTTAGTGTCGGAAGAAATAATTTTACAGCTCAAAAAGTTGATGTGGATTTTCCTATTGTGAAACTATTGGGACTGAACTTCGAGTTAGGCAAATTTGAATGTGGTGATGATCTGTTAGAGGTAAATCCATTTGAAAAGTGAACCATTAGTTAGTGTACTTATTCCAGTTTATAATTGTGAAAAGTACATTAGACTGGCGCTAGAAAGTGTTTTATTTCAATCATACAGAAATCTCGAAGTTTTAGTATGTGATGATGGCTCTATAGATAAAAGCATTGAAGAGATTGAAAAGGTAGCTGCAACTGACAATAGAGTTCTTTTTTTACGTAACAAGAATAATATTGGAAAAGTTGACACCATCAATAATTTAATTTCAATAGCAACTGGAACGTACATTTCTTTTTTAGATTCTGATGATTTATGGGATATGAATAAAATCCAAGTTCAGGTCGAATTCTTGGAAAAAAATGATGAATATGTTTTCATCTCAACAAGTTGCTCAAGGATTGATGAGCTTGGTCGAAAAATTGGCGAAGACATAATTAGTGCGAATAACGAAGTTATAACTGAATGCTTATTATCTGGCAATGGAATGACCGTTTGCTGTAGTTCTACTCTTGTTAGAAGTAATTATGCAAAAAAAGTCGGTGGGTTTAACAAATACTTTCATGATTGCAATGGAGAGGATCTTGATTTTATCGCTAGGTTGATGGCATATGGTAAGGGGATGTCTTTGCCTGATTTATTGTACAGCTACAGATTTAGGAGTAATTCGTTAACTCGGAGGGTGTTTAGCACCGTACGACAGCGGCATAGTCATCAAGTAATTGCCTTTTTATACAAGCAGAGAATAGAAAATGAAGGGAAGGATTCATTAAATTCGGACTTGAATGGATTGGAAGATTACATGAAGCAACTTGAAGTTCCCTATACAGTAGATAGCACGCTGATGAGTCGACAAATGGCTGTTGATTATGCAATTAGCGGTGAGTTTCGTAAATCGCTCTTTCATTTGAAATCTGGCTTTAGTTTTTCAAGGTTGGAATCTTTTGTAAAAGCATTGATAATTATATTGCTGTTGGTCGTTTTCCCTAGAAATTTCCTACTAAAAGTGAAAAATCTCTGCGGTTTAACAAAGATTACCGGAAGGGTTTAAATATTTATTGTGTATATAAATATAAACTGAAACTAGGTGTGAGCATTGGGTTTGATTTTTAAGAGGATGTTTTGTTGACTGTTCTTAAGAAAGAAAGATTTTTGGGGTTGCAAAAGGTACTAATTATATCA
The DNA here is from genome assembly GCF_050337085.1 of Photobacterium sagamiensis. Taxonomy (NCBI): domain Bacteria; kingdom Pseudomonadati; phylum Pseudomonadota; class Gammaproteobacteria; order Vibrionales; family Vibrionaceae; genus Photobacterium; species Photobacterium sagamiensis. The sequence goes on from NZ_JAKJSP010000074.1 coordinate 25,023, forward strand.
TTAACATTAGTGCTTTCATTATCTTCATTTTTTTCTTATTTAGAGTATAACCCACTTCCGTCAAAGGTTATTTTTGAAATTGTCTTTGTAATAGTTGTAACCGCTACTTTTAATAGATTGCATGTTGTTGGTTCAATATTTATTTCTATATGTACACTATACTTATTCTATGCATTAAACTATATTGTCCTAGTTGAGGAAACTGCAAATGTTATCGACTATTTTATAGCCTTTAAAGCTTTTATTTATGTGTTAATTTTATCAATGGCCATCGGAAAGAATGTTTTTGAAAAAGAAGATCTGAACAGATTGTTTTTATTTTTTGTATTGTTGTTTATTTTAAAATATAGCATTTGGCTTTTAATTGGTAATACTAATAGGCCTGGTGTTTTTACAGAAAATAACTTTGAGATTATGTTGCCCATGATGTTATTTTTCTCAATGGACGATAATAAAGGAAAGAAAGGTCTAACTCGTATCCTTCTTTTAGGAATTGTTTGTTTCTTAAGTGGTTCTAGATCTGGATTAATTAGTTTTATAATGATTTTTCTTATGAATGACTTCGGATACAAAAAGGTTGAAAAGTATCTAAAAGGTTTTTTGCTTGGATGTTGTGTTCCACTCATTATCCTGTTATTTCTATATAGGCTAGGCAACATGTCTGTAGAGGAAATCGATAGGGTTGTCTTCTTGACGGTGTTTTTGTCTGAGATAGAATCATGGCATCTATTTGACTTTTTGTTTGGTAACCCGATACTTACCCCTTTATCACAATATGGTGCTGATAAACTTAGTTATTACTATTTGCTTTWTAGTGACGCAGATAACGGAGTCGCATATTCTGTTGTCTTTCATTCCTTTGTTCTTAGAATGATATTTGATCATGGATTCTTAGGGCTAACATTTATTTTGTCTTTTGTTTATTACAGTTTGAAAGTATCTGGATATAATTATAGAGTTATTATTTCTGTTATATTATTAGTGGTTCTTAATGGGCTCTCAGTATCTTCATTTAGCAGTGTGTTTTTCTTTATGGGTATGACTTTCTTATTGATGAGGCGCGATTGTACATTATCAAGAGAAATTAACGTATAATGACTGCTATTTATGCTCTATAGTAGCGATTTGACTCATTGATTTATTTTCGAATATTTTGGGGCTTTTTTGTGAAAAATTTTATAGATTATTATTTATCCGATTCTTGCAACTTTTCTCTTTCGGTGCTGAACAATAGGATGAGTGAAGGGAAAAGTTCTATAGTAACCTTTGTTAATCCTTTCTCATACGAGGTATTGAAGAACTCAAAAATCTCTGTTTCAAAGTTTGATTTCATTTTATGTGATGGTGCTTTGCTTCAAAAGTTGTACAAGATCAAGTTTGGAGAAGACATCCCGAGAATTTCATTTGATTATTCAAGTATAGCAGGTGATGTTTTTCAGATGTGCGAAGAAAGTAACTTGAAGGTGGCGCTGATGGGGGGAACGGAAGGAGAGATTAATCTTGCTATTGAAAACATTAAAAACAAATACAGTTCTGTAGACATTGTTTATTGTTCTCATGGTCATTTTTCAAGTGATGAAAAATTAAAAAATGCAATATATAAACTAGCTGAAAAACGCCCAAATGTTGTGATTTTTGGAATGGGGACACCATTTCAAGAATACGCATTGGAGATGTATTCGACTGTTTCTAAAGTACCATTTATCGGATTTTCATGTGGTGGATTTATAACTCAAACTTCTTTAAGAAGTGATTATTATTATCCTATAGTAAAAAAACTGGGTTTGAGATGGGTACAGAGATTTGTAATGCATTCTCATGTGAGGAAAAGAGTAGTGAAATACTACCCTAAATTTATAGTTAAATATCTATTGGGAAGCATAAACTAAGCTATAATTTTTGTATTAGTTCACTGAGAAGCTCCCCCTGTGTCAGGATAGTTGTCGCCTAATCTAAATCTGTAAATTAGACAGGGGGTGGTGAGCAGAAAATATGCCCCACTATCCAGAAGAACGAAAGAACGCCATCCTTAAGAAGTTGTTGCCGCCAATGAGTATGTCAGTACCAAAGCTGGTTAAACAAGAAGGCATTAGCGAAGCAACCCTGTACAATTGGCGCAATAAAATCAGAGAGACAGGAAGTCCAGTGCCTAACAGTGGTCAATCTCCGGAGCAATGGTCACCGGAAGTCAAATTTGCCGTAGTTGTTGAAACCGCCAGCCTATCAGAAATAGAACTGGGGGAGTATTGCCCAGGGCCTGCGCATGTATATAACGAAGCTAATTTGAATTTTGCAGGACAAAAATTTTAAAAAAGTCTTTTCTTATCCTATTGAGTGTGATCATATGCTGTTTCAATCATTTAGCAGAATTGTCACATGGACAAGACATCGTTTTTCGTGCATTTTTCAGTGCTTTCTGCCACACGGCAGAATACTAAAATATCACATAACCTCTTTGATATCCTTTTCTTAACATTAGTCGCAATAATTTGTGGTTATCAACGATGGGAAGAAATTGAAAATTTTGGTTTAGAAAGCTTGGACTGGTTACGAGAACACCGTGAGTTCAAAAATGGTATTCCAAGCCATGACACGATAGCTAGAGTTGTCAGCATGGTTAATGTTGACGAGTTTCAACTGTGTTTTAGTGAATGGATGAAAGACTGTCAAAAAGAAAGCGAAGGCGATGTAAGAACGATAGCCATTGATGGTAAATCCTTACGCGGAACGTATGATAAAAGTCAGGGAAAATGTTTGATTCATATGGTGAGTGCTTTTGCTGTAGAGAACGGCGTTGTACTCGGTCAGGTTAAAACAGATGATAAATGAAATAACAGCCATTCCCGAATTGTTGAAATTACTAGATATACAAGATGCGCTAGTGACCATTGATGCAATGGGTTGCCAAGTAAAGATAGCTAAGCAAGTTGTTGAGCAACAAGGAGATTACATTATTGCTGTTAAAGGTAATCAAGGTCGATTAGACGCTGCTTTTAAGAGGCACTTCAGTCTCGAAGCTCTTAGTAAATATGACGGTGATTGCTATACGACGGGGCGTTGTTGACTAAATCAGTGAACTCTTTTGCTATTCAGTGATCAGATCATCTATCACAGGTGATTTAGGTGTCAGCAATGGGTAAGTCGAAGAACAAAATCACAAACTGGAAGCAGTACAACAAAGCGTTGGAACAACGTGGTTCAATTACATTCTGGGTTGATGACTCTGCTATCGACTCTTGGAGATGCACCGAACATCACGGCAAGCGTGGTCGTGGGTTTCAGTATACTGATACCGCTATTGAAACTGCCTTGATGATTAAAGGGATTTATTCTCTTCCACTGCGTGCTCTTCAAGGTTTTATCAATTCCATTTTCAAGCTTATGAATGTGCCACTTAGCTCGCCTGATTACACCTGTATCAGCAAACGAGCTAAGACTGTCGAGGTGAAATATCGCAACCCATCAAAAGGGCCAGTTCGACATATTGCTATCGATTCCAC
>NZ_JAKJSP010000075.1:0-26304 GCF_050337085.1 Photobacterium sagamiensis
AATCTTCAAGTATTTTAAAAAGTAATTTAGTGCTCAATATGAATATGATTAATTCACCAATGATAGACGAACCAATACTAACTAAAATAGCAGAATGCTTGCGGCTAGCCAGCACCACCCAACGGTTAGGAAATACATCTGTTTAGGGAAATTTCGAGCAAGACTCTCTCGCACGCTTTTTCTGAAAGCGGACAAAAAAAACGGTTTTGTCGCAGAGTTTAGTCTAACTACAGGCGCACTGATTTCCAGATACAATTAGGCTGCAAGCGCGTAAAATTCATCCCAAACAGATAAGCMTTCAGGGTTGTCGAGCTGCCCATTTTTAATCATCGACCACAGCTCCACGCCAGCGAGTGTGGCCYTTGCKCCTTCGTCTGATTTCCATCCYARACATTGATTCATTTTACCYTTCACTCTGCGGTGGCTTTGCTCGACGATATTGTTCAGATACTTRATTGAAAGGATTTCAATTAGACTCAGCATGTRCCCGTTATTCCAAAGCYCAACATTGATATGATGCAGTGCTAACGCGTTGGAATGGCTGCCGTCAATAACCACTTTCTCCGGTATTCCATGTTGRCCGATGGCCTTTTGGAAAAAGGCTCTMGCCGCTTTTTCRTCYCGCTTATCACGCAGTAGAAAATCAATCACATCACCGTACTTATCAACGGCCCGGTAGTAATATTTCCATTGGCCYTTGACGTTGATATAGGTCTCGTCCATCCGCCACGAAGACGCGACTGGCTTYTTCWYTTKKCGRGCWCGATGTTCYAGYAAKGGSGCATATTTRATSACCCAGCGGTTCAATGTTGAGTGGTCAACATTGATGCCACGCTCTGCCAATATCTCTTCAATTTCACGGTAGCTCAGCTTGTAGGAAAGATAGTAACGAACGGACTGCAGTATGATCTCGGAAGGAAAATGACGGCCTGTGAATTTAATGGTCATAATGTTGGAAGTGATGAATGTTGATGGAGATCATAACTTACGACTCCAGCTTGCGACATATATGAACCATCCCTATTTGCACGTTAATTTTCAATGATGTTGGTATAGGTCTAAGTTGCAGTCATATATTCGGCATCTAAGTTAAACTTGTGCCCTGATGTAAATCCGCACTCTTCTTCCTCATCAGAACCATGGCCTCTAAGGGCCGCGTCGCAAGACAGGTTTTAGAAGAGCAGGTATGACCTATGTTTCATCATCTAAATTAACTGACGCAAACTTATTGAAATGCTTACTGTTAGGTTGATGTTAAGCCACTCAATATTGTGTATTAGGCAGCCACCTTTTGACTGTTGAAATCAAACTCATTTCCCGTGCTCAGAATTGACCAGATGATCCTGGCATTCTTATTTGCCAGTGCAACCGCGGCTTTATTAAAGCTAAGCGTACATTTCTTCTGTGTTAACCAGCGGCCATATTCGTTGTCCAGGTTTTTACACTTCGACAAGGCTGCTCTGGCACCGTGAATAAGTAATGTTCGCAAGTATCTATCTCCTCGCTTGCTGATACCCAACAGAATCTGCTTGTCTCCGCTAGAATGCTGTCTTGGTACCAGGCCTAGCCATGCGGACATGTGCCTGCCATTCTTAAATACTGCTGGATTTGGAACCGCAGAGATCATTGCTGTTGCTGTTAATTCACCAACACCGGGTATTTTCATAATTCGGCGACAGTCTTCATTTTGCTTACAGATCTGTTGTACTTTTTTTCCTAAATTTTTCAACTTACCTTCAATTTCGACTAGCTCGTTGTAGAGGTCATTCATAAACTCACGAGATGCTACAGTCAGCTCATTATTTTCATTGGAAATAATGGAACATAATTCGGTTTTTACCTTTGATGCCCCTGTTGGAATAGTAATCCCGTACTCCAAATTGAGCCCTCTTATTTCGTTAATCAATGCCGTTCTRTTTTTAACTAACCGGCTTCTAATTCGATGTAGAGACTGTATATCTTGTTGTTCAACTTGCTTGATTGGTACGAAATTCATTGAGGGTCTACTGGCTGCCTCTGTGATGGCTTCAGCATCGTTAGCATCATTTTTGTTTGTTTTAACAAACGGTTTTACAAACTGAGGGCTAATGAGTTTAACTATATGACCATACCGTTGGAAAACCCGGGCCCAATAATTGGCTCCTCCACAAGATTCCATGACGATCGTACATGGGGGAATGTTGGCGATATATTCAGCCAATTCACCTCTTGATAGTCGTTTTTTTAAAACGGTTTTGCCATTATAATCAACACCATGCAGTTGAAAAACATTCTTCGCAATATCAATACCAAGTAAGTTAATGATCATCACTCTATCTCCCACTCATCAATGACTGATTTGATTTTCACCATAATCATAGCCTCGCGGTAGATTATGGAGTGGGATGGTTCATTACATTAGAACCGTATTACTTATTGGTTTGATAGGTTTTACCAATTAAGCCGTCTACTGAGGAGAGGGGGGGCGACATAACTAAAGCGCCAATATAGCGCTTTAGTTGTTTACCTGAGAGGTAATAGATATAAAGAGTTAGTGGATCAATCCCAGTTCTTTTGCTTCATCGATAGTTAACCCGCTTTCACGGATATCCCGTAGCATTTCAATACGTCTTCTCGCTTCTGCCTGCTGCTTTTTTTTGCCAGCAATGTTTGAAGCGGCTTCATCTTTGTAATCCCACTTAGAAGAAATATCAGCAATTTCTGTGTGGTCCATAGAGTTGATAGACACAATTACCTCCTATAGAAACCCTGCGTCGAAATCAACTTATATTTACCAAATGAAAATCCAAGAGTTAAGAGGATAAGTACCAGTTTGTGAGCCAATCCTAATTTATGAAACTATCACTAAATTAAGCTGTAACAGAGGCTTTTTAAGGCGTAACGTGGTTCATTCCAGCCCAGCAAAAACGGCGTGTTGAGATCAATTTTTTACAGATCTTGCCGCTGATGCACACACCCGCACCAATGCCTCGTTTATTTGTTCATTTATCTTTCTTTTCATTGTTGTGCGCTATGCGTTTAAGTTGGTGTAACTGTTTGCTTTTCAATCGATTGGCGATAAATGTGTGTGATTTGTTTAAACTATGAACGGTTGGTTTTTCAGGGCTTTACAGCCACCTCATTGCTATGTATTATTCGCGGCATTGGAGAGATGGCTGAGTGGTTGAAAGCACCGGTCTTGAAAACCGGCATACGTTTGTAGCGTATCTAGGGTTCAAATCCCTATCTCTCCGCCACATTCAAAAAAACCGCTGCACTGTCAGCGGTTTTTTTATGTCTGAATTTTGTGTTTAAAGATAGGGATGCAGAATCCTAGACAGGGTTCAACCGAGCGCAGCGAGTTCACAACGGCTCTGCCGTTAGCCCGCAGGGCGCGAGCTTGCGAGCAGTAAATCCCTATCTCTCCGCCACATTCAAAGAAGCCAGCTTAATTGCTGGCTTTTTTACATCTGATGCTTGGGAGAACCAAGGGTTCAAATCCACCATACCCAAAGCACTCCACCACATTCAAAGAAACCGCTGCATTGTCAGCGGTTTTTTTATACCTGAAAGATGATAGAAAAAGAGAGGGTGAAGAAGCCTAGGCAGGGTTCAACCGAGCTTGCGAGCAGTAAATTTCCACCTCTGCGGCAATTGCCAGAAGCAATGATTTAGCTAGTTCAGTATCATTAGATGAAAGCATCTTCCTCGTTGTTTTAATACAGTCATTTATGTGGTTTTAACCAGATTTTTTATTTCAGCTTCTATTATAGAAATATTACACCGAAATCGTAAAATATAAACTATAGTAATTTTGAGTTGGAGCTATGTGAGGATTCTTGCTTGAACGCCCTAATCGATCAAATTCAATGGCCATGTAATATCAGTGATTCACTGAAAACTCAACTTATTGAAACATCATCCATTATACATGGAGTGGACAAATTAAATTGTACACGACAGATGGCTGCTATACCTGCCGTGTATTATGTTCAAGAAGGCATCGCGAGTTTTAGTTTATGTTCTGAAGGAACAAAAGGAGTTAACTCTGTGTTGATTGGGCCTGGTGATTGGATCGGTGGCTCTGCGATTGCACAAGATATGAAAGTATTTGTTTCAGTTGAAGAAATAGAAAATATGTCTTTGGTATCCTTTCCAAAGGAAAAAATTTTCGAACTCGCCAAATCAAACAATGAGGTATATAAATGGCTTTATTATTGCGCAATGGAAATACAAAAAATTCTGTTGCAAGCTCAAATTTCATCACTTTATGATCGAGAGATACGAACTGTCTATGCATTATTAGATATTGCAAATCGTGTTAAATCGGTCAAAGGCAGCATGTCAACAATTAAAATATCCCAACATCAACTCAGTTTAATCACAGGTATTTCAAGGCCAAGAGTCAACGAAGTACTTAAAAGTCTTGAAAAAAAAGGTGAAATAATTATTCAGAGAGAGTGTATTTATCTTGCTGATCTTCAAGCTTTAGGGGCAAGAATTGAGAATCTCAACCTGATGTTTAACGATCCGAGAAAAGACTTTGAAAGCCAATGATCCATATTTCATCATACATGTTGATCATGACGCCAAAGCGTGGTCAGGGCGTCTGCAATGTTAATTTGAGGCTCTTTATTCAATGCTAAAATCGACGTTCAATGCTGCTTTTGCAAGAAACTGTACCAGTTAGACTATAGATACAGCGACACTCAGCGAATAGAGCGACATAACCCAACACAGAAGATACGTCTCAAATGATTAGCGTGAAAAACAATTTGTTTTTCGAAATCAGCAGAAATGCATGACAAGGGCATAGGTACTTTCATCGAAAGGTACTGTTTCAACGCTTTGAAGTCATTACCGAAATGTAGGTTCTAATGTAATGGCTCATTATTATTTATTAGGAAATGGTACTTTTGTTCTTTGGGGAACAGACATATTGGATTGAACAATTAATAATCACTCCATGATTTAACGGTACTGATGTTTATTACTTGTTCTGCATGTAATCAAGGCTTAAATAAGAGCAGTAAAGAATAATATTTCATCCCGGTATCATACGCGACAATCAACTTTATTATTGACAAATAAGTGAATTATTAGCGACCTAAATCACTGTAATGGCTCGTTATATTAATTGTCCATTTAATTTCATGTATATATAGGAATAAACCATAATGAAATTTTTACGTTGTACTATTTACCTTGAGAATACTCCCAATCATTTTTTCTCTGCAGATGAAGCTATTGGTTTCATTGAAAAAGACCTAAGAGACGAGCCTTCTTTAAATGGCTCAATTATAGTAAGAACTCTATCTGAGGAAGCTGGCTTCAGATCTGGCGAGGCTAGGTTCTGGTTTGGGAGTCAGGAAGCCATAATGGAGAATTTGATGAACTTCTAACGGTGTATACCCAAGTTACCTCAAGGTGCTGGATCACTCCCGAAGGGCTATTTTTCCAGGCACTAATGTTGCGTATATAGGTGTGATGATGATGAAAAGAGAAATGTTAATACGAAATATCTCTTACATGAAAAGAGAACTTTCTGAGATGGAAAAGGAGTTGGCAATGATGGATGCGAAAGCAGAATTACTCGAGCCAATGCGCCAATGGGTTTTAGACTCAAAATCCAAGGATAACTACCGTTAGGCCATACGGTATAAAAGACCTGATGATGTTATATGGCACCATACAGTTTCCCCTTAGTTCAGTTGGTTTAAGTTAATCAGTATGTCGCTGGTTCGAGTCCAGCAGAGGGAGCCAAATATAAAAAAGCTGCTTAAGAGCAGGAAAGAATATTATTTCATCCCAGAATCACTGTAATTACTCGTTAACTTAATTATTGGTTTAATTTTATATATATATAGGAAGAAACCATAATGAAATTTTTACGTTGTACTATTTACCTTGAGAATACTCCCAATCATTTTTTCTCTGCAGATGAAGCTATTGGTTTTATTGAAAAAGACCTAAGGGACAGGCCTTCTTTGAATGGCTCAATTATAGTAAGAACTCTATCTGAGGAGGTTGGGTTCAGATCTGACCAGGCTAGGTTCTGGTTTGGGAGTCAGGAAGCTATGCTGGAGAATTTGATGAACTTCTAACGGTGTCAGGCCTGAACTTTTTGGAACCGGAGGTATCCGTATTGCCAGTTCATACATCGGAGAGGACGCTTTGACGACGTCCTCTTTTCATCACCGTGTTACCCCATAGCGTTACCTGTTTTGCAGCTCAGCTCCTCAACTCCATATATGCCATGTCCCCCTGAGATTATTTGTCTATTAATCCGTCATTAATATCTGTGTTTGTAGTGTTGTTCATTATTTAGCTTTGCTCCTGTATTTGCCAGTGCTACTGGTTTTATATTATTGATTAATGCTTTGGCAGGGAATAATGATGCTAGTCAATTAATGCTTCTAGAAAAATCCGTATCATTTCGTGCTTTTGAAGGAACCATTAATTCTAGGTGTAATAAGAAAAAATGCTCAAACCTCCACATTATAAAAATATCCCCCGTTATTTATTGTTGTTATTAAGTTTTCCGCTTATAAATGGCACGGCTTATGCCGGTTATTCTGCAGTTCGCGTAAAGTGCGACGAAAACGATACCAAAACTAAAATATTCATAAATAACAAGTACAAAGGTGAATGCCCCAAAGTCGACACCATAGTTCCCGCAGGCAAAATAACACTGCGAGCACAGAAACAAGTTGATAACGAGCATGAACAAGTTTTTGTCAAACAGTTAGATATTGTTGAAGGTGAGCCTCAGCGAGTTAATGTTGAGTTGGGGCCGACTCAATTAACGGCCAGCGCTAAAAGAGAACGCGAACAAGCCGCTGAAAAGCGTGAAAAGTTGGCGGTTAAAACAGAGCTAACGGCTGCGCGGGATGGCGATGTCGTCGCAATGGAGAAAATGGCTCAGCGCTACGTAAGCGGAGCCGGTGTAGCCAAGAGTAAAGCCAAGGCAGACTACTGGCAGCAGAAGCGTGAATCTGTGATGGCACAAGCTGATTTAGCTTCGGCCAAAGCGGGAGACATTGCTGCGATGAACGCGATGGTTCAGCATTACCAACAGGGTAAAGGCGTCTCTAAGAGTGCTAAGCAGGCCCAGCTTTGGACAGACAACATTGAAGCCGCTCAAGCACAAGTCGATCTGGCTTCGGCAAAAGCCGGCAATACCAAAGCCATGAAGGCGGTAAGCCAACGCTACCAGACCGGCAAGGGGCTAGAGCAAAGTACAGATCAAGCCCAATACTGGCTACAGAAAGTCGATGAGACTGCAAACTTAAAACTGGCTGAAGCAAAGCGAAGAGAAGTACAGAAAGAAATCGATGACATTTCCTACATTGATTCTACAGGGCTGGGGTCTTGGGCACTGGATACAGTAGATGGGCAGAATGTTACTGAGGTGTTCCTCACAGGATTACCAGCATTAACCATTATGACAGCTTTCGATGTTATTTCTACGCCGATCAATTTAAGTCGACAGGCATATTTATCTCAGCAATTGGCGGCTCGCCCATCGACATGGGCCAAGCCTGATTCGATGATGGCCAAAGCTTACCAACAGCAGCAAATACGTATCGAAAAATCGGAAGAACCTCTCTTGGCTGCGCGATGATAAGATATCTGCTCCTCATGTCGCTGTTGCTGTCAGGGTGTGCCCAGCAACCGACGAAGGAAGTAACAAAACCGATCTCGACTCAAGATTGGCAACAACTGGAGGCGCGGCTGCAGCCTGCGCCTCCAGGGCTGCGAAAGGCTATTGCGCGGGAGACCAAAGATCGCTTGGTTCCCGGCAATCAAGCCGAACTTACTCTTCAGGGCGACCAGTCTATGTCAAGTGGGGCGTTACTGCATGAGTTGCTCAAATCGACTGATAACCCTCTGTTATTACCGGATCAGGTGTTTTATAAGGCTCGGACTACCGTTAGTGGCAATCAAGTGTCATCCGCCCCTTCTTATGCCCGAATACTATCGGACTATTTGATGGAGCCGGATTTTGCCTGCGGACAGCCTATCTATGCCCGGTATTTTCAGGAGCGTTACCACGGCAGCGCATCTGGTTCACAGTGTAATGACAAGCTCCCTTTTGTTGTCATCGACCGCTATAAAGGGGGAGAAACTCTTTGGTTGTCGCCAAAGCGAGTCAGTGCAATCCACTTGCTTTTTGCTGGCGAGGGGAAAAACATGAGCTCTCGCTTTGGCCATGTTGCGCTGCGTCTGGTGGTTTGTCCCGAAGGACAGTCTGATCAGGAGAGCTGCGACAGCAACTTGTTCGAACACCTTGTGCTTGGCTATATGGCCCATATCGATGAGTTTGAGCTCAATACCTTCAAGGCGCTGAGCGGGCGCTATAACGCCTACCTGTTTGCTTTTCCCTTCATTGATGTATACCGGGACTATGCGATAAGCGAATTTCGCGAAGTGTACTCCCTGCCATTGGTGCTTGATCAACAGCAAAGAGAGCAAATGGTAAAAGAGCTGGCCGAAATTCACTGGCGCTTTTCCGGAGACTATCGTTTCTTCAGCCAAAACTGTGCATCCTTGCTACAGCAGACATTGCACACGCTGATCCCAGAGATGGAAACGGATGAGCAATTGGGGACGGATTTTATCCGTCCGGACCACCTGTTTGCAGCGGCAAAACGATCCCGGTTGGCTGAAGGCGACAAGCTCAGTTCTTTGCAAATTGCTGAGCAGCAAGGCTACTATTTTTCCAGCACCATGCCTTTTTACAGTGAGGCTGTCTCGCTTGTCCAAGCATCAATGAGCAGTCCGGAGTTTACGGACTTAACCAGCTATCTTCAGCTTAGCCCCATCCAACGCCTGGATAGTATTTATCAGGATGTCCGTTATCTCGAGCGACTGAAAGCCGAACAGCATCTGTTTAACGCTCAGTTGCTGCTTGAAGAACTGGCTTTTGTCCGCAGTGAACGCAGGGTGATGGCAGAAGGTACCCGATATTTTCAACATCTGGACGATCAGGCCAAAGTGGAAAGTATCTATGCCCAGTTGAGCTCTGAGCAATCCCGGCTATTTGACGCATGTTTGTTAAGGCCTGTAAAGCAAATCACCGAACCGGTCATGCGTTTGTCGGGCATTCCCGGCCAGGCTGAAATACCTGCTCTGCAATCGACCCCGACATGTGAAAGCCAGCAGGCACGGAAAGAGCTGGCGCACATATTATCGATTGTGAATATGGATGATCAAGATAAAGCGCAATGGCAGCGAGTCATCAGTGCATCACACCGAATGAAGCTCAATATGGATAATATTGCAGCACTTAATCAACTCAATTATGAATAAACCAATAATATCAATAGATTAAAATGAAAATAAAACGGACATTACTTACTTTATTAATTAGCTTTATATCGATAATCACCTTTGCGGCGCCATCATCAGGCAATGAACAGCTTAGCCAGCAGGAAATGCTGGATATGCTTGATCAGCTTGATCAGCTTGATCAACTGGATCGCATGGACTTTCTCGATGCCTTAGACCGAGCTAATGATTGTATCTCATCCCGAAATTACCATTGTGCCGAAAAGCACCTTGGCGAGGCAGCCAAGTATGCTAACGGCAAGTCTGACAAAGCGGAGATACTGATCGCCAAGCGGGATCTTGGCAATGAAAGAGATCTTGAGGCTAAAGAAATCGCCATGGCTAAACAGCGCAAGCGTGAAGCCGAACGGCGAGAAAGAGAACGACGACGCGAGGAAGAGAGGCTAAGACGCCTTGCATGGGAAGAAGAGGATGCCGCCGATGATAACCTTGCCATGAATACTTTCATGCAGGGCCTAAGCCAAGGATTAACCGATCTGGCTGACAGGAATGCGCAGCGTAATCTCGAGATCAATGCGGCTATACGCCAGGCGAACACGTTAAGGGAACAGCAAGAGCGAGACTATATTGAGGCACAGCGTAGGGCCCAGAAGAAGGAGGCTGAGTGGCAGAGAAAGCAACAACAGCAACTCACCCAGCAGCGGGCTCAAGCCGAGCAGCAGAGAAAAGCCGAAGCGGACCGCAGGCGTCAATTGGAACTGGTACGTCAGCGTGAGGCTGAAAAACTGGCCAGACAGAAAGAAAAAGAGCGTCAGAAGCGAGAAAGGGAGCGTCAGCGTCAAGCCGAAAAACGGGCCAAAGAGCAGGCCGAGCGTACTTATCTTAATAAGCTGACGGCAGGAACCCGGATGGCGGCCATGAAATGTTATGGTGATATCTATGTTGGTGGTCAACTACCTAAAATTGAGCCAAAAGTGGTTAAGTGCGTTGATGTTCACTATCGGGTGTACTGTCCGAGAACAGCGCGCTCGACAACCGGCGTTATGGATTACTTTACCAGCTATGATCTGGGCTGTTGGGGTGAGAACGATAAACTCACTTCTGACTTGGGTTGTAAAGCAGAAGAGTTGCGGGTTACAGCGCAAAAGGTGACAAAGTGTAATTAAGCCACTCGTGGTAGTTAAAAACAAATAGTTGTGAAAACAAACAGGGTCAATTACTAACTTAAGTAATTGACCCTGTTTTTTTGTTTTGATTGCTCATTTGCTACTTTTTGCGAACTGGACTTTTGGTGTACTGACTTACACACTAACTGTCAGTTCGCGCCGTTAGATTCAACTTAACCAAACAGCTTGGAAGCTCGCAGATGCGAGCATTGTCTTTGAGTGGTTTTTGCCCCATGCCTTGTTAGTGCTAATGCTCATTCATAGGCTGTTAATGTGGATTTCCCATATATTTGATAATGTTTGGCTGGATGTGTTAACGGTCGATGAAGGTGCTGACTTTCTCCCATTTTCGAGCGTTGCGCAAAAAACAGAGTAATCTGCTGGTTTTACCTCTCAGCGAGCCTCACTCTCGAATGCGGACATTCGTCAAGGCTGAGGGAGTGGACTCCCCCCACGACCCTGATCAGAAAAGGTGATTAGCTGCTTCGATAGCCCGCCATCACAGTTGCTGCAACGATGAACATTCCACCGAAAATACGATTTTGAACTACTTGGTGTCTCTTGCTGTTCATCCAGCGTGATAGCTGGGCTGCCAAGCTGGCGTAGCCGATCATGACGGCAATATCAGTCAGTATTAGGGTTGTCCCCATGACTACGTATTGAGTTACATGGGTGTCAGCATGTATGTCGATAAACTGGGGGAACAACGCCAGAAGAAATATAGTTGCTTTGGGATTGGTGAGGTTCACAAAGGCAGCCACCCAAAACTGACGCTTTTTACTCTCCTTATTCGAGGCCGAAGCTTCCATACCTAATGGCGTTTGAGTCCATTTTTTATAGCCAAGCCAAACCAAGTACGTCACCCCTAGCCACTTAACCACTTCAAAAGCGAGGCTTGATGAGGCTAGCAATTTGCCTAAACCAACACCCACAAGGATGATTTGGATACCATACCCGAGCTGTAATCCAAATATAGACGGCAGTGTTCGTTTCACACCGTTTTGAAGCCCGTTGCTCATAGTATTTACCGCACCTGCGCCAGGAGAGATAGAGATGAGCAATGAGGCAACAAGAAAGGCTAACCAGAGTTTTATTTCCATGTGACGCTTATCCCTTGTATTTGTTGATGAATTTGTGGTACCAACCATCTTACTATCCATGACAGGAATTGCCTTTCCTTTTTCAATTGATATAAGAGTAATATTGGAATAGTCTTTCTATTTTAAAGTTATAAAAGGTAGAGTCTTTACATGAAGCAGGCGGATAGAGTTGATATTGCCATTATGGAGCGCTTGCAACAGGATGGACGTCTGACGAACGCCAAGCTCGCTGTAGAGCTTTCGCTGAGTGAAACACCTTGCTGGCGACGGCTAAAACGTTTAGAAGAGGAAGGGTTTATCGAAGGCTATCAGGCCAACTTGAACCGTCGAAAACTGGGATTTGGTGTTATGGCTTTTGTTCAGCTCACTTGCATCAAACACGATGTAGATACAACCGAGACATTTGAAGCCATCATTCAGTCCTCTGCCAATGTGCTGTCTTGCTACAACACAACAGGCGAAGCCGACTTTATGTTGCAAGTAGTTGCCAAGGATCTTGATGACTATAGTCGCTTCGTCGAAAGGGTTCTGAGAAAACTACCTGGCGTATCCGTAATTAGTTCAAACATATCTCTTAGGGAATTGAAGTCATCAAGTCGATTACCAATTGCTAGTTCCAGCCGTGACTAAAGCGCTCAGTTTCCGCTTCTGATTGACAGCTGTCAGATTATATTGAAGCTTGAAATGAAAGAACGTCATATCAAGTCTGAACTTTTACAAATAAGGATATGTGTCGCGCAGCCAACACATATCTGAAGCGTTGAACAAGCCCGAGCCTGCTTACCAAAGTTGCAATACCACACCTAATCCAACACCACTAAACCAGAATAAACACTCTAACGCGTTTCTGTCCCACAATGAGTTTCGTGGGTTCTAAAGAACTTGTGTTCTAAAGAACTATTGCCCCTTTCCGCGTTAGAGTTTCTACTCATTAACATTTTATTCATGGCGATTAACCATACATGAACTAATGAGGTGATGGATGGTGTTTCTGAAGGTCAGCATTGCTCACTTATTACCAAGAGCAAGCTTACAACTCTGCCCTTAGATTCTGTCTTCTTCTAGCTAATAACTCTTTTTAACCTCATCAGAGACTGAGACATTAGCTTAATTACCTCGCCGATCACGTTTTTGCAGATCTTTATACAAATTACTCAGAAACTCAATGTCTTCTTTTGGTGCCGCAAGCATTTGATCGAGAAAATGCAACGTACTTGCTGAGAGAGGTAATTGCCCTCCATACAGCCGTTCAAGTTCAGTCATCGGGAATATTTGCAGTATGCTGATATCAAGTGCTTTGGCAATGCGGAAAATATCCAGCAGGGTAAAATGACTTCGCCCTTCACGATCCATCTTTTCATAGAATGACGAGCGGCCAAGGTTGGCTTTTTGCGCAAGTGTATTTTTAGACAGCTTTGAATGTACCATCATGGTTTCCATGCGCTCAATCACCATCATGCGAAACTCCCGCTCTTCCACGCCGAAGAACTCAAAGCCTTCTGTTTCTATCTCTGCCATAATTTGTTGCCTTTCCGGATTTCTGGAATCAAGGATAGCATTGTGTCCGAATAATGGAAAAATCTCTCGATAATATGTCCTCAACGCTAAACGGGATACCCAAAGCTATCTATCAACCGATGAGGACTGAATTATGCTCACCTTTAAACGTACGATTTTTGCAGCGACGGTAGGGCTCTCCATGTTATCTGGGACGGCTAGCGCGATTTCATTAGAGCCAGTAGAAGGTTTGAACGTACAGCAGCCATACTACGCGCCAGAGAACTTTGTTCAGCAAACAAACATACCGGTAGTCGACATTCGAGGTGTACAACCCGCTGATTACGCAAAGGTATTTGAAGCACAGATTGGTGAGCAGGTTCGACGTGGTATTGAGGAAGCCAAATATGTTTATCAGCTGGCAGGAATCGATTTAGCTCAGTTTGAAAAACAATCGAAAAAGGTGCTAGAGAATTCTCGCAAGTTAAACCCAGAGTACTTTGTTATTGTCGAAGCGTTGGCAAAAGTTGGCGGAATTACGGTAGAAAAGATGTTCACCCTGAGCCAGTTGGATGCGGCATTAGCCTCAGCGGCGGAGGCTTCGCTGAGAGGTTGTACTACAATGAGTTTCGATGGTACCGGTGTGGTTGGACAGGTGAACGATACACCATCCTTATCCGGTGGTAATTATTGGGTTCTACAAGCCGATGACTTTATCCAAGTTATGGCGTCAGGCTTTTATGGTTCAGGGCAAACATTGGGTAAAGAGCTAGGGATTGTGATCAATTTTCAGGGCGCAGATTCTAAAGGTGTTGGTCTCGACTCACCGATGGCGATAGAGCTAGGCGCGCTGCAAAACTATATCGTTCGGCATGCTAAATCCGTTGACGAAGCGGTAAAAATTCTAAAAAAACATCGAACGGTGGTGGCATCACACTTTAATTTTGCGGATCGTCAAGGCAATACGGTCGGCGTTGAAATGCTAACTGAAGGCAATTACGTGATTAAGCGTGCTGCTGGAATCGGCCATGCTAACCACTCAGAGCGACCGGGCGTCATGCAAGCTTTCGCGGAATCTATAGGGATGCCTGAGAAAAGTAAAAAACGTACCATCGCAACCGCCTATACTGAATGGCGTGCGCAGTTTGCTCAGCAATTTATTGATAATACGCCGGAGGGCAATATTGATGCGGCAAAATATGTGCTTAATACCAAGCCAATTGCTCAGCATGCGGCATACGGCTCGGACTTTATTACGACTTTAACCGCGGTAATGGATACAAAAATGGGTTGTATGGAAGTTGCACCAGGTGTGGGTGAATGGAATGATTTCCAAAAAGTATGCTTTAACGAACAATAATAATGTGATTTAGATGATAATTTAAATAATAACGGGCCACTTCGGTAGCCCGTTTTTTATTTTGCACTCAGTTAATCTAATTAAGTATGTGGAAGTTATGTTGACCAAACTGCCAATCAAACACATCAGCGAGCTTCTGGGTGATTTCATTTTCGGGAAGTGGTATGTACAGTGAAGAACAATTGACAATATTTGCCAAAGTGGTCGAGAGCGGTTCATTCAGTAAGGTGGCATTGGATCTTGGTCGTTCACAATCAGCGGTTTCAATTGCTATTCGTAACCTTGAAGAGGCCCTTGGCTATCGTGTTTTTGATCGTCTCGGCAAAAGGGTTCAACTCAACTATCAAGGTGAGCAGCTTTATCAGTTGTGCCAGCGTCGGATAGTGGCATTGAGTCGTTTACATAAAATTGCCGATAATCTTCACCACGCAATTGAAAGTGAAGTGGCAATTTATATTGATTGCGAAGTGGATCCGCTACCTATTGCCGCTTTACTCGAGAAATTCCATCGTTGTTTCCCTTTTACCCAGATAGTCATGCAACAGACATGGCAATCTGCCTCTTTGCTCATCGTACCGGAAGAGCCGTTAGCAGATGAGACTGCAGAAAATGGCTGGAATTGGCAGCTGTATTCTGAGGATACGCTATTACCTGTTTCAGGACCTGCTGCTAATCATCACACACAGTATATTGAAGTTCCTTGGGGGCCGAAAAGCCCGACACGACATCATCTGATGACCTCTAAGCCGACAATTGCGCTGCAGATGGTGCTTGGCAATATGGGGTGGTGCTGGCTCCCCCGCTTTTTGTTAGCTCAATATCAATGCGGTTTGGATTACAAGACAGTAACGAATATAGAGCCCATTACCAGACGATATGTATTAGGGGTAAGCAAAGAGAAGGGGCCAGCGTTACAGTGGTTGAACGAGCAGGCTTTGGCAAGTCAAGTAGGGGATAAATTATGATGCAAAGCGACTGCCTGAAGGCATTACTTGCGGTTAAACAAGCGGGTTCAATTTCTACTGCGGCCAAAATTGTAGGGAAAAGTCCCTCTCAGGTCAGCGCTTGGCTGAGTAGTTTGGAGATTGATATGGGGTTGACGCTGATTAACCGCGAAGGTTACCGCGCTAATTTAACCCCAGAAGGTGAGGTCGTCGCGCGACATGCCAAAGATGTGTTAAGCGAACTTGAAAACATCGATAGCAAAATGGCAACACCGGCACTGCTAGATCCTGCGCAGCTCAATATCGCGTTACTTGATGCTTTACCGGTCGCTCCGTTTCGCGATGCCTTGTGGCAGCTGCAGCAGTATAAGCCGGAATTAGGTATTCAGATCGAACACTTACATACCAGTGATATTTTGCAAGGTATTGAACAGGGGGAAGTTGATTTCGGCGTTATCTTCTTTCACGGCAATGTGTACCCGGGGATGACCGAACATATTATGGGCTATACAGAGATTGTTACCGTTGTTGCAGCCGAACATACATTGGCAGAGAAACCACATGAATTCAGTACCGATGATCGGCTCGGCCACCTGCAATTGTTGCCGGCTAGTTATTTAGGCTTTGGTATCGATAAAGTGTCTAAGTACTCGGAGAATTACTGGTTGCTAGATAGCTTTGAGATGTTGCTATCCCTGCTAGAAAAAGGTGTAGGCTGGGCTGAGCTTCCTCGCCATTGGGTTGAACCCTTGCTCAGAACGGGCAAGTTGGTTCAGTTAAAACCCAAAGGAGTGAGCTCTTTGTGGTGGCCGTTGCAGTTGGTATGGCAAAAACATCGCCCGTTAGATAGCACTGCCTTATGGTTTATAGAAAAATTGACGAGTCCTAAACCCGGCTTATCGGTTGCAGGCTTGCCGTTCTACGATTAATTTCAAAACAGACCCGGTGGCCTTAAACGTGGCCATCATAATAATTTCTTTATTATCATTCTTCAGTTCCAGTTCAATTATTCTGCCTTCCCTTGCCATTGATATAAGTCATTTCGAATAAGTTCATCCGTCAATTTTAACGATTTTGGTTCAACAGATAACAGTGCTGTGATCGAGATAGCATTATTCCGTCATTCCTCCTTCTTCCTTATAAGTTTTATCGAACGACATCAACTTAGCTTTGTGAGCATAACTGAATAAACTTTGTTCGGTCCAATGACAACTTTCGACATGCATTGCTTGCTGATTGCAAAAAGAACAAAAGGATAACCCTACGATGACTAACGTTGAACGATTCCTGAATCAAGTCCGCCAGAGCAGTCTGGGTACGAAACGACTAGTGGTAGTTGCTCCCCATGACGAAGCAACCCTCTTGGCGGTTGAACATGCCCGTAAAGAGCAGCTGATTGAAGCGACTTTAGTCGGTGAAGAGGAAAAAATCGTCGCTGCCGCAGAGAAAGCAGGGGTATGTCTCATGCCTTACGACGTGGTGGCGACATACGGTGATCCCGCGGCTGCAGACTGTGCGGTAAGGCTGATCGCGGATGGTAAAGGCCAAGCGCTGATGAAAGGGCTGATCGATACGTCGATATTGCTCAAAGCGTTATTGACAAAGGAATATGGTCTGCGTACCGGCCGCCTGTTTAGCCATGTCGCTTTGCTGCTTCCGCCTCAAGATCACGGGTATTACCTGCTGACCGATGCCGGTATGAATATCTCCCCATCGCTGCATGATAAACAGCAGATCATTGAGAATGCCGTTGATCTGGCGCATGCCCTCGGTAATAACAATCCAAATGTGGCTCTGCTGTGCGCAAAAGAAAAAGCGTACGACAAAATGCCGGCAACCCTGGATGCGGTAGAGCTGCAGGCACGCAATCTCGCCGGTGATATAACTGGTTGTACCGTCAGTGGTCCGTTGCAGCTGGATCTCGCGGTCTCGGCGCAGGCGGCGATGATGAAAGACTGTCAGGATCCGGTTGCGGGTAACGTCGATATCTTTGTCGCACCGACTATCGAAGTCGGTAATGTGTTTGGCAAGGCACTGAAATACATGGGCGGCTATGTTTATGCCGGAGTTGTCCTCGGGGCAAAAATACCTGTGGTATTGGTGTCGCGGGCTGACAGCGAACAAGAGAAGTTGCTGTCCATCGCGATGGCCTGCGTGTGTACGGCTTCGGAGCCGATGGAAGCGGGACGGATGATGCCAGAGATGGAGAGTGCATAATGAAAATTCTTGTCATTAACCCCGGTTCTACCTCGACCAAAATTGGTGTTTTCGATAACCAAGCGAAATGCTTCGAACAGGTTTTGCGCCACGGTAGCGAAGAGCTGGCACAGTTCGACAATGTCACGGCCCAGTACGGATTTCGTAAACAAACCATTGTTGATGCGCTAATGCAAAGCGGTATCGCCTTGTATGAACTGGATGCGATTGCTTGTCGGGGGGGGGCGTGCAAGCCGATATCCGGTGGCACTTATCTGGTTGATGAGCAGCTTTGCCACGACCAAGCCAATAACCCTATTCAACATCCCTCTAGCTTGGCAGCTTTGATTGGCTTCGATCTGGCGAAAGAGCTTGGGATCAAAGCCTATTTTACTGACTCCCCAATGACCTATGAGCTCAGTGAGCTGGCGTCATTCAGCGGTCATCGTCACATCAAACGCCATGGTCGTTTCCATGCTCTTAATGCAAGGGCTGTAGCGCAGACCTACGCCCAACAGTGTAACAAGCATTATTCGGAACTGAATTTGATTGTCTGCCACATGGGCGGCGGGATCACTATCAGTTTACATCAGCAAGGACGGGCGGTGGATGCGACCGATGCGATTGCCGAAGGGCCGATGACCCCGGAACGGAGTGGTCGATTGCCTGCCCGAGATTTGATTGATCTCTGTTTCTCTGGTCAGTACAGCCACGACGAGATGAAAAAGCTGCTGCAGGGCGAAGGCGGAGTATTTAGCTATCTCGGTACTGCCGATATGCGCGAAGTGGAGGCGGCAGCCGAGGAAGGTGATCGCGAGGCTCGCATGGTGCTGGATGCGATGATCTATCAGATTGCGAAAGAAATTGGGGCAATGGCACCAGTCGTAAATGGCCAAATTGACGGCGTGATCCTCACCGGCGGCATTGCCTATAGCCAGTACGTTACCAGCGAGCTGAACAAGCGTGTTGGATATCTCGCAAATATTGCTATTTTCCCCGGCGAGATGGAGCTGGAAGCCTTAGCGGCAGGCGTCCTCCAAGTTTGTCATCAAAAGCAGCCCGCCAAGTGTTATGGCGACAGTATCAAAGCAGACGTATAAGTGACCTTACAACAATTAAGAGGACCGGTGTTCGTAAGCTCTGGCCTCGATAAGGATAAATATTATGAATCAGCAAGTTAATCCAATTTTTCAGACTATAGATGGCAAACAGTTTGGGGTTTATGAAACGGCGGTAGAGGCGATTGCACTCAGTGCGGCTGCTCAGGTTGAATTTCAAAACGAATTTGGTACAGAAGCGCGAAACCGCATTATTGCTGCTATTCGCCAAGCGATCCTCGACAGCGCAGGTCCATTGGGTGAGATGGCAGTAGAAGAGAGCGGTTTAGGTCGAGTTGCCCATAAAATCGCCAAAAATCAACTGGCTGCCACGGCAACACCGGGGACGGAAAGCCTGCTCACCCAAGCCGTATCTTCCGATGATGGATTGACGATCGAAGAGCGTGCGCCATTTGGTTTGATTGGTGCGGTAACGCCGGTGACCAATGAAGTTCCGACGATTGTCAGCAACGTGATTTCGATGTTGGCGGGGGGAAATGCGGTTGTTTTCAACGTTCACCCTTCGGCAAAAATGACATCGGCGATGGCGATTGATCGGATTAACCGGGCGATTATTGCATCTGGCGGTCCGGCCGATCTGGTGACGATGATCAAAGAGCCGACCCTCGACACACTGCAGGAAATAGTTAAGGCGCCGGAAGTTCGTTTGCTGGTGGGAACTGGTGGACCTGGCCTAGTGAGGGCATTGCTCAGCTCGGGCAAAAAAGCTATCGGTGCCGGTGCGGGTAATCCACCGGTTGTTGTTGACGGATCTGCAGACGTGGCACTAGCTGGGGCATCGATTGTGGCCGGGGCCTCTTTCGATAATAACCTGCTGTGTATCGGTGAAAAAGAAGTGTTTGTGGTGGAGCAACAGGCCGATGCATTGATCGACGTGATGACACAATCTGGGGCTTATCTGCTCAATACCGAACAAGTCGAGCAAGTCACAAACTTGGTACTGACCGCAGATAACAACGAAGAAACGGCGAAAGCCTGCAGCTTTGGTATGGATCGCGAGTATCACCTACGCAAAGAGTGGGTGGGTCAGGATGCGAAGAAAATTCTTGGCGCTATCGGTGTCGAGGTGGCCGACCCGGTGGATTTGCTGATTTTTGAAGCGCCGGTCAATAACCCGTTTGTCCAGCTAGAGCAAATGATGCCGGTACTGCCGATCGTTCGTTGTCAGGACTTCGCCCAAGCGGTCGATTTTGCCGTCGACGCCGAGCACGGTAACCGTCATTCAGCCTGTATTTATTCAAACAACGTCAATAACGTGACCGCTTTTGCCAAGCGTATTGGAACCACGGTCTTTACTCAAAATGGTCCGACGCTCGTGGGATTGGGCTACGGAGGGGCTGGAACAACCTCGTTCACCATTGCTGGCCCAACTGGGGAAGGCATCACCAGCGCCCGTGACTTTACTCGAGTTCGACGCTTTGCAATCGCGCAGGGTGGCAATCGCATTATCTGATTTTTTGTGCCGGAGGCGATGATTTCCGGCCATCTTATACTTCACACAAAAGGAACTGATTATGACTACCAGCTTTTATCGTCACCCTGAACTTTGGCTACCGGAAATTGCAGGCACCCACGTTGATCTTGAGCACCTTGAGCAGCTTTATAAACAGGAAGAGGCGCTGTTCACATCACGGATGAAGAAGAGTAAAGCGATGCATGAGCGTGCGGTAAAATCAATGCCGAACGGCGTTACTAACTCATGGCAAAGTGTATGGCATGTACCGCATCCGTTTTATATCTCAAACTGTAAGGATAACCGCGTAGTCGATATCGATGGCAACGAATACATCGACTTCAACTTAGGTGATACCCCTGACCTTTACGGTCACTCACCAAAAAATGCGGTTACCGAAGGTATTATCGATTTGCTGCAAAACAGCGGTATCAATACCTTGGTGTCCAATGAAGATGCGATTGTTGCCTCAGAATTGCTGACCGAGCGTTTTGGCCTACCGTACTGGTTTACTGCCTTGTCGGCTTCTGATGCTAACCGCTTTGCGGTCAAACTGGCGAAGCTGGCGACGGGTCGTAGTAAAGTGCTGCAATTTAATATGGCTTATCATGGCACGCTTGATGAAACCAATGCCTGGATGCCAGAAGAAGGTGTGGTGGAATATCGTGTGCCTGAAATTTACCCAGGTCAAGATCCCGCCCAGTTTACCCGAGTGGCGACGTTTAACGACCTAGTATCGGTTGAAGAACAGCTTAAACATGGTGATGTCGCAGTCTTGCTGACAGAACCTGCTTTATCGAATTCAGGTTTGACGCTGCCGAAACCCGGTTTCCACGAGGGCCTGCGTGAGCTGTGTACCAAGTACGGTACATTACTGCTGATTGATGAAACCCATATGCAGACTACGGCTCACCATGGTGCGACTGGTGAGTGGGGGTTACAACCGGATATCTGGGTTGCGGGTAAATGTATTGCTGGTGGTATTCCATGCGGCGTTTATGGGTTCTCTGAAAGCGTTGCCGAGTTATTCCAATCGACTATAGGCAAAGGCCCGTGGCACATGGCGGGTTTGCTAGGTCAGCAAACGACCATGACAGGTAATGCGTTGTCTCTGCGTGCCCTGCGTTTGAACCTTGAGCATAACGTGACTAAAGAAAACTTTGCTCACATGATTGGTACCAATACCTACTTAACACAGAAACTGAATGCCGTGATTGCCAAATACAGTGTGCCATTAAGCACTGAGCAGGTTGGCGCACGTACTTGGCTTCATTTCTGCGAAA
Source organism: Photobacterium sagamiensis (assembly GCF_050337085.1). Classification (NCBI taxonomy): domain Bacteria; kingdom Pseudomonadati; phylum Pseudomonadota; class Gammaproteobacteria; order Vibrionales; family Vibrionaceae; genus Photobacterium; species Photobacterium sagamiensis. The sequence continues at coordinate 21,388 of NZ_JAKJSP010000075.1, forward strand.
GTACTCCGGTAGAAATTGAAGATTGTGTTAGAGGGATCGGTATTGTCGGTCACTTTATTGATTACATCTTTATGTATCTGTTCAACCGCGGCGTAATGATCATTCCTTTCGGTCTGAATATGTGGCTGGTCTCTCCGCAAACTACCCAAGCTGACTGTGATGTCTTTGCCAAGCATTTTGAAGGCGCGGTGATTAATATGTTCCAGCTCGATTTAGCGACCACAGAATCCTGTGCCGAAGAACTCGAAGCATAAGTGATTTACGAAGTTGTAGCGGACCCGAAAGGGTCCGTATTTTGCAGATCTAAAGGGACTGTGTATGTGGTTATATAAAACAATCATTGGGGTGAACAAGCAGCTGAATAAGCTGATCCCTATTCCTTTTCCAGAGCTTGTCCATGGCTCTGGCTGTATCGCTGACGCGGGTGACTTGCTCGCCGCGCAGGGCGTGAAAAAGCCGCTAGTGGTAACAGATAAGATGTTAGTTTCTTTGGGAATAGTGGAAAAGTTAACCTGCTCTTTGGAAAAACATCAGATTGAATATACGCTTTTTGACGAAGTGACGCCCGATCCATCAATTGCAACCGTTAATGCTGGTGTAAAGGTATATCAACGGCATAACTGCGATGCCATCGTGGCACTAGGGGGCGGTTCTCCGATTGACTGTGCCAAGGTGATTGGTGCCAAAGTGGTAAAAAAGGCGAATGTGAAAGCGCTCTCTGGTAAGTTGAAAGTTCGGAAAAGACTGCCGCCATTTATGGCGATCCCGACGACAGCGGGTACGGGCTCGGAAGCGACGATCGCGGCGGTGATCACCGATCCTGAGGCACGCAGTAAGTTTGCCGTTATTGATCCGGTACTGGTTCCCCAAGTAGCGTTGCTCGACCCTGAGTTAATGGTGGGGTTGCCAAAGCCTGTGACAGCGGCAACAGGAATGGATGCGCTAACTCACGCGATTGAAGCCTACCTCGGTTCATTTAGCAATGAGCTCACTGATCGTTATGCGAAAGAAGCGATCACTACAATTTTTGACCAATTGCCGAAAGCGTATACTGACGGGAGCGATTTGCAGGCGCGCGAGGCAATGGCGATGGCCTCGTATCAGGCAGGGTGTGCCTTTACTCGGGCATTTGTTGGTTATGTTCACGCCATCGCTCATCAGTTGGGGGGCTTGTATCATATTCCCCATGGGTTAGCGAATGCTGTGCTTTTACCTTATGTATTACGTTTTAGTTTTCCTGCATGTCGTCAACGTTTTGAGGATATGGCGGCATTGATTGGTTTAGCGCATGGCGAGCAGTTTATCGAAGCTGTTGCACAGCTTAACCAGCAGCTAAATATTCCGGATATGTTTGAACAGTTAAAAGCTGACGATATTCCTGAGATTGCTCGGCGGGCGTTAAAAGAAGCACACGGCACGTATCCTGTACCACGTTATATGACACAGTCACAGTGTGAAGCCTTATTAAGGCAATTGTTGTCATCAGAGACAGGTTCTTTAGCGGGTAATAATATGACAAGCCGAACCACAAAAGTGGCTACTCCATGAGTATCTTTGAGCGCATTACGCATCACCAGATGGATGAAATTAGCAAAGTGAATCAGCGTATTACGGCTGATCGTCGCTCCGAAAAGCGAGATCTCGTTTCTGGTGTGATCCAAGATGAAGCGGGTTCACCGATAGTATTACCGACGGTGGCTGATTGTCGACAACGGCTTATTCAGTACTGGGCGAAAAATCAGTATCTGGCGCCTGAAGGCACCGCGAGGTTCAATACTGCGGTGACCGAGCTGGTGTTTGGTCACGCACTGAGTGATGCGTTTTGTTCTCAACTAGTCACTTTGCAAGCACCTGGTGGGACAGGAGCTTTGCGATTAGCATTCGACTTTTATGCCTCGAGCCTCAATGGTAGACGTTTGTGGGTGGGAACACCTGGGTGGTCGAATTATCAGCAGATTGCGACTGCGGCGGGAGTAGAAATGGTCAATTTCCCGCAACAGGCAACGGTAGCGCAGTGGTTGGGTGTGCTTGAGCAAGCAGAGCCGTATGATGCAGTCTTGTTTCAGGCGGGCGCCCATAACCCGATCGGTATGATGTTGGACGCTGAAGATTGGCATAAAATCGCTGACCTGTGTCGCCGCAAACAGTTGTTACCGATTTTGGACAATGCCAGCCAGGGATTGGGACAAGATATAGAAAAGGATGCAGAAGGGATTCGGGTCATGGCGCAGTTATGCCCCGAATTGATTGTCGCCAGCTCTTTTTCGAAAAATTTCACGTTGTATAACGAACGTGTTGGCGCTGTCTCAGTTAAAACCAGCGTACCGATATTTACCACCCAAGCCAAAGAAGAATTGCGCACTATTGTTCGGGCAAATTACTCTTCACCGGCGCCATTTAGCACGGCGATAGTCGCGGAAATTCTAGGTGATCCGCTGTTGTATCAGCAGTGGCTGTCAGATCTGGTCAAGATAAGGGCGATGTTGGCTAAACGTCGTGATAGCCTGCTGGCCGCGCTCAATGTTAGAGGTAAAGGTGTCGTCTGTAGCGAACAAAGGTACGGTTTGTTTATCCAATTGAATCTAAGCACTCAGGTTATCAGCGATTTGCGAGAAAAAGATGGCATCTATTTGTTGAATGACGGGCGGCTGAGTCTTGCTTCGTTATGGCAACAAGATATTGCGAGAATAGCCATGATAATTAATCGCCGCGCTTTTAAAAAATCAAACTAAGCCGCATAAATGAGCAGGGCAAGAGCATGAGTTACCAGCTTGTTAATTTAACCTTTGATATTCAATATTCAATATTCAATATTCAATACTCAAAACACAAGCTGTCTGATAATTATGGAAAAATAAGATCGTAGCATCATCAGTCAAAGTAAAATTTTTTCAATGGTAATAGCCAATATTCACATTGTATGAATATTGAGCATTCATACTCACGCCTTGACTACTTGATAATCCAGTCAAGCAAATAAGTTGACGAAGAAACCTGGAGGGGGGCTATCTTTGTTTACCCTGTTAGCACCGAAACAAAGTTGATAAAAAGAGAACAAAATGAAATTAAATAATCTAGCAATGCACATTTTATTTTCGCTACTGAATGGAAACGCAACTGGCTATGAATTAACTCAGTCTATGTCAAAAAGCCACGTATGGCGTTCATCTCATCAACAGGTATATCGTGAACTGACAAAGCTGGATAAATTGGGGCTGGTTATGTTCACAACCGTCCACCAAGAAGGCAAGCCAAACCGTAAACCGTATTCAATCACGGCTGCTGGTCACGCTGCTATTGAAGCAGCCGCAAAAAACATGACTCCGATCATTTCTCCGGTTCACAGTATCCGCACGGTTATGATTAATTCTGGCAACAAAAAATATTTTGGAACTCTCGCAGAGCAACTGAAAGCAGAGATTTTATTGATTAAAACAAAAATGATAAAAGAGGATTGCCCTGTTGGGCATCTATCCATGTGCCGCGAGATTTATCATCATACCGCCGAGCTGGACTTTTGCGCGGACGTGCTAATGCATCTCGCGCAGAACGCCAACCAAAAAGCAGCTTAAAAGGAAAAAATGATGCTGTAATTTGTGGTTGCAATATGGGGAGTAATATTGATAACGGGCCTGTCTTTGACGAAGTTAAACAGCAAGCGGCTTGATTTTATCGAGTGTCGCATATGATCACAAATAGGATTACTCGTCAACTAAACGCTTTTGATTGAAAATCGTTCACGATCTTGCCCTGCATAAATGAGCATGCCAAACAATCAAGAACTTATAAATACATTTTGAATGAACAAATAATCATTAACTTGAATTGCTAAACTTTTCTTGATAAACCAATGTCTTACCATGGTGTCAGATTAAGGTAGACATTTATCCGTGAGTGAAATGGTACGGTGAATTTGGCCATAGTTCAGAAAGGAGTTTGTCTAGCTTTATGAGAAAGCACTGATTTTTCCATACGATCCTTAATCCTAATTAACAAAAACCAAGCCAAGACTCTAAGTTGATTTTGTCCCACCTCAACACACGAGAAAATGGCGACGTGAATAATAAGTCGCCATTCTCACATGTTTTTAATAAGCATTGCTGAAATCTTGACGCTCGAAAATTCCCGGAAGCGAGCATCTTAACGTATTTCACACAGCCAGTGGTACAGGCAGAAATCTCGCGGTTTGAGATACTTTTCCTTATCCGAGGCGTCCAAATTAGAGCATAAGTTCTAACAAACTTATGTCCCTAAGTGTGATAGCCAACAACTTGGAAAAGTCTCCTGAACAGTTCCCTAATGGAGCCTATCTTGTTAAATTTTCCAACTCAGAAGACCTTGTTGATGATAATGATCTCGACTACTCAAAAATGGCGATGGTCATCTCATTAGAAACAAGACCCAAGGGAAGTAAAAATTTGATAGGAGGTTTCAGGCCATTAATTCAGGCTTTAGAAGGGATTGAATGTTTGGGGACTATCGACGAGGCAAATAACAATTATATGCTTGCTAGCTTTTGGGTTGTTGAGCCGACTGATCCATTTGAGTTAGAACAACTGGAACATGTTTGAAATCGCGGAACAGAAGTGAAACGGATGTGTGTCCAATATCCACAATGATTGATTGTGTGGATATGGTCGAGTGGGCTGATAAGGTTGTTTCATTTTGAGTCCACCGCGCCTAACAAAAGCGGTTAACAGGGACTGGCCTTCCACGCCGCTTCGCTTTGCTACAGGCCAGCCCATTGCCGCGAACATTAGACGTTAGGTTATTTCACAGTGCTAGCAATTAGACACGAGAAAAACGGCCACGCTGCTAGGATTATAGGTGTGGCAATACTCATAGTGGGCTGCAGCATTGTTTTACCCATGAACCGGCTACTTGCGGAGAATAATATGACACTTACACTCCGATCCG
>NZ_JAKJSP010000076.1:0-26225 GCF_050337085.1 Photobacterium sagamiensis
GAACAAATCCCCCATAAAAACCCGCCATCCCAAGCCCCCACCATGAATGCGGCGTTTGCATGACTTTCTTCACCGGTGTTCCAGGCTCAGGTGCCATCACTGAAGGCTTAACCAGCATAACGAATGCCATTGTTAACATCGTGCCTAATAACAGCGGTTTGATGAGGCTGGAGGGCATATACGCGGCAGCTCCCGCACCTAATAATCCACCAATAACCGAAGGGATAAGAATTGGAATAATATCGTCAGATTCCATTTTTTTGTGACGCGTGAAACCTGCGACGGCAGTAACGGCTTGCATTACCACACCCACCCGGTTAGTCGCATTCGCGACTTCCGCGGGCATCCCCATTACCATCAGTGCAGGCAATGTTAGGTTTGATCCGCCACCAGCAAGCGTATTAATGATCCCGGCAAGAAACCCAGTCACTAATAGAAGAATAACTTGTAGAAGCGTTATATCCATATCAAACCGCCAGCTCTTAACATATCAGGCTATGTTAACGTATTTTTTAAGTCATTCTGCAGATAATTTATTTCGCGTCATTCCACACGCTATAAATATTGAGCATTCAGTTTAGGTTAAGGTTATAGCTTCAAAATCAGCTATTAAGAACTATACCCAAGCTACCTCAAGATGCAGAGTTCAGCGAGAATTCATTGGTTTTTAGGCAAGGCAGCCATTTGAGTGAATAGTGGTTCTATTTAGAGAATGGCTAACACAGAATAAAAGCCAATGAAACTCGCCCTTTGGGAGCTCCTCTGGAAAATCACTTCATCACAAAATGTGTTTGAAAGGGAATGCCATTCCTACACACATTTCATTCGAATTGAGTTCCCAGAGGAAGCTCTGAATCTCGCATCATGAGGTAGTTTGGGTATAACAGTACTATAAGATATTAATTAATTTTGATATAAATGCATAACAAGAATGATCAAGGATTAAACATGAAACTACGTACCGCCATTCTAGCCCTGACAGCATATGGACTCAGTTACCCAACCTTAGCAGACGTGAATATTGACCTGCCTGACAGTGCTGAACTTATCTTAGTTAATGGCGTTAAAGCTGAGGGGAACGATACACTTACTCTGAAAAATGGCCAAAACCAAATCGCTTTCCGATATGAAGATGGATATCGTGAAAACGGTGAGTACAACATTTTTAAATCAGATGTGATTATCATGACATTTGCCGGAACAGATACCCACTATTCGCTAACACTTCCTAAGTTACGCTCAAGTTTAGAAGGCCTGACATTTAATCGTAAACCTGCGCTCACGTTAACTGATAATAGCGGTATTCCCGTAACGTTCGAACAAGGCAAACTGATGAAGAATGGTATGCAGCTTGGTCGTAATTTTGAAGCAGAAATTGCAGCTTACAACCAAACATCGCAACCTGCCGCCGTTGCCATATCCACCCTTCCAGCCGTATCACTATCGACAGTAAATAAAAGTGCCAATGCAGCTAACCAAACACAAGGGGAAAATGTCGCGGAAAACATGTTGAATTATTGGTATGAACAAGCTGATGAAGCAACGCGCGTTCGTTTTAAAGCACGTATCAATCAACTGTAATTGTTCTAAGGGCTAAGTGCTAGGGATGACTAACCACTTGGCCTACCCCCTCAGATAGGAATCATTCCTCATATCAAACAACATCTGGTTATAGAGGCGTGATACCAATTCTGCGGAAATAGGGCTTCCTTTATTTAATTAATTTGTTCTGATATCAACCACATTTTGCTTTGAAAACAAATCCCCTTTAAAGAAATCCACATTTAAAGAACGATACTTTTTCATTTACAAATAAAATACAACCTAATAACAAGTCGCCGTAGACGTAATTTTACTATTTTTCATCGGCCATCAATTACACCGTAACATATCATATCGAGTTCACATCAATTTATGCTCGCATCTTTTCCATAACCGCTGATAAACAAGATCTCATTCTGTAAATATACAGCTTTAAAGGTTGTATTTACTCATCAAGCAAACAAATTAGTTGTTAGCGCAAAATAAGCGAACTTAAATTTCATTAATATGACATTTTTTTGAGATTTGGCATGTAAAAAAAGACAATGACTGATGCTTTATTAGACACCTTTCCTATAGTTGTTTTTCGGCGCGATTAAAGCAAAATAAGCCGTTTTAATTTCTTACCTACTAAAACAACGATTGAAGGATGAATAAATGAATCATTCGAAACACAAGGTGATCAAGCGTATATTTTCGCTCAGTACCCTTACCGCTACATGCTTACTTGCACTCAATGTACAAGCCGCAAACACTGCTAACAACTGTCGCCCTGACGGACTGTATCAGACTGAAGGCGTAACTGTGCCTTACTGTACTGTTTATGATCAAGATGGTCGTGAAATCATGGGAGCCGATCACCCACGACGTGTCATTGGTTACTTTACCAGCTGGCGCGCTGGCAATGATCCACAAAGTTCTTACCTAGTAAAAGATATACCATGGGAGCAACTCACACATATCAACTATGCATTCGTCAGTATTGGTTCTGACGGCAATGTGAATATTGGCGATGTAGCAGATCCAACAAACCCAGCTGTTGGAATGGAGTGGGATGGTGTCGAAATCGATCCAGCCCTTGGTTTTAAAGGCCACTTCGGCGCTCTGGCAACAGCTAAAGCGAAACATGGCGTTAAAACACTGGTCTCGATTGGCGGCTGGGCTGAAACCGGCGGTCATTTCGGTGCTGATGGTACACGCATTGCCGACGGTGGATTCTATAGCATGACCACCAATGCTGACGGTAGCATCAACCACGCTGGTATCGAGAAATTTGCCACTTCTGCCGTTGAAATGATCCGTAAATACAAATTCGACGGTGTTGATGTCGATTACGAATATCCAACCAGCATGGCAGGTGCCGGTAACCCTTACGATACAGCGTTCTCTGAATCTCGTCGTCCATATCTATGGCGTTCATACCAAGAGTTAATGCGTGTTCTGCGGGTAAAACTGGATCAGGCAAGTGCGCTAGATGGCATACACTATATGCTAACAATCGCTGCACCTTCATCAGGTTACCTACTTCGTGGTATGGAAACCCATGATGTGTCTAAATACCTCGATTACGTTAATATCATGTCTTAGAACATTCATCACACGCAAAACACATTTAAAATCAATGTGATAAAACCAAACAATCAAGGCAATGGCGACAAGGTGGCGACAGATATTTCCTATTATCTCGTTATTGCATTCACTACCCCTTTCTTCGCTTAGAAGTGATTGAGTATGTGATCTTATCAGCCGCAACAACAAGCACCTAATGTCAACAACTTACAGGCGCAATAAGATTTAATTGTCACAAAAGTGTCTACACCTTAATTATTTTTCCTGTGTACATCTTCTTAACCTCCTAGTAAACCTATACTTCTAAAATACATCGCTAGATGGGCAAGAACATGCCATTCCCACGGCCAAGAAGAAGCCCCATCGCTGACACATTAGAAGACTATCTGCTACCAAAAAAATCAGCCATCCATGCAATTGAAGCAAGCGATGACTTGCAGATTAAGGGGATTGCAAAGGGTGACGCATTGACCATCGAACTTGGCCGCCATCCACATCACGGCTGCGTCGGCCTGATTGATTATGAAGGAGATACATTCTTAGCGGTGTTGCACTGGCAGCGTGGGCGCAGGTACGCCCAGACCGACGACCGCAGATGCGCGGTCACCGAAGAGATGGTTTTAGTCGGGGTAGCACGGGCGCTGATTAAAGATCATCTGCAGTAGTGCGGCCCTACCCTTTTTTCCTTTTTTGTTGTTTCGATAACTTTGCCATAAACTCTCCTTAGCATATAAATATTGTATTCAAGGTTCTGAAGTCACTCCTTATATGACACATCACACATATAAATAAACCTAAATATCGTTTTGATGCGGGTTAGGCCGCGATTCCAGCACGGAACCGCCAAAAGATCAGGTCTTATTACATCATCTGTAGCGACTTCTTTTGCTGATACTTTCTCATAATGAATTTCATTGCACTATCAATGACCTTGTTTTATAGCCTTATACCTTCTAGGTAGACTGCTAATTCTAGCACGCACCCATCGCCTACAATTTGTTTGCCTATCTGCATGAAAATTTTACCATCAACAACTGGGAACCACCCTGTAGAATAGTCTATATGTCTGCGCCCATCCCATTCTTCAGTGTGAAAGAAATGATTACTTCTTTCTGACAGATTAGCATTAGTGAGCGAGCCGTAGATTAAGCCGTATCCATCACTTTGCAGCCATACTTTAGATTTAATTCTTAATAGTACCCATTTAGCATCGTAAGGTATTTTATCGCCTGCTGTTATTTCTGCGTAGCACTGACTAAATTCACCAGAGTCAGATCTCTTACAGTCTACTGGCGTATTTTCTTCATGCGCTACTTCCTGGGTAAACGCTAAGCTATAAATAATATTCTCATGTGTTGATGGCGAGTAAAGAGAGACACCATCCTGACCCGCAGGACCCGCAGGACCCGCAGGACCCGCTGGACCCGCTGGACCCGTAGGATCCGCTGGACCCGCTGGACCCGCTGGACCCGCAAGACCCGCTGGACCCGCTGGACCCGCTGGACCCGCTGGACCCGCAAGACCCACTTGGCCTTCTGGTTCTACATTGACGGCATCCGAATTACAAGCTGTTAGAGTTAGAGTTAGAGTTAATACTACTGTTAGTAATTTCTTCATTTTATGTTCAACTTTTTTCCATACCAGTACAGATGTTTTTATATCCGTAGCTATTACAACTCTTTTGTTGTGATCAACCTATGCCATCCCAATTTAATTCGACATAGCACGGATACGCATCAAATCTAACATGCAACAAGCTTAATATAAATGTTTTAGTCTATTTTAAATTATCACCTGAATAACATGGACTTATTGATTGCAGATACTCATCGCCGGAGCTGGCTAATCATGTTCATCAGATTGTTTCCTTCTATGCGGCTTTTTGGTTGCCGTTCTTCGCCAAATGCTTGATGACATCTGCGCAGTAGTCCCGCTCGACGGTGTGAATGGTAATTTCTCGACTCATCGCAAGGCGCTCAGCGGGGCACTCTGTTTTATCATTTGGGTTTTGAGTGACACAATTGTCGCAGTCAGTTGCTTATCGATACATTCAAAGTATGTTTTGTTGCCTAAGTTGATCATGACCGTGCGGATACTGTGAAGCGCGGAAATTAGTGTCTTCATAAATTGAAATTTTCTTGTCGGGTTAAATCCACCGCCAGCCCTTGTTGCGCCGGGCTTTCCGGCCAACCGACCGATCCTATGCAAAACCTGCCTGATCGTTTAAAACCTCACGTAAAATACAGGAATTCTTTTATTTTCAAACATATACAAATGCTTGCGCGATCATTCCCCCGTTCCTAAACTGAAAAACCTTACAATTTTTTTCACTTTTTGAAATTCCTGATTTCAGCACAAAGCCAGTAATGGCGCGGGTTGCGATCAGATTCTATTGCAAATAGAACTGAAAAAATCACAAAAAACGACGCAAAGCGCGGAGGTGGGAGGAGGAGTGCGGATTTCGTCACGTGGTTACTTGATTTCGTGGCGCTGGTTAGGCTGGTTACAATGTGGTGAGCATGATCGGATTTAGGCGGAGCAAATGAGACATAAAAAGAAAGCGCCCGATGTGGGCGCTTATGGAAGGGTATAGGCTATGCCTTGCTAAACAATAAAATGCTGTCCGGAGGAACTACCACCTTTTACGTCAGCCTTTGCGTTCTGGGTTATTTCATCCACGACGGCATTGGCAATGGCCTCGGCCATCTTCCCCGCCATCGCGAACTCGCCATCAAGAACAAAGCCCTGGCCTTTCAGTTCGGTTTCCAGTTTCTGTTTCAGTGACGCTTTACTTAATGCCATCTTATTTCCCTGCGTATACGGTGGTTGATACATCTACGTGTGGCTTGCCTATGAACGGGCAAATACTTGCGCCAGTACATACCCCTTTACCACCGTTTAACTTGATGGTGTCTGCATCTTCTGTGATGTTCATGGCGGTGGTTGCTTTAGTGCCGCCTACGTTTTCGGTGTGGTTTCCTTCAATTTCGGCCAATCGGTTTTCCAACACCTTTATTTTTTGATTGAGGCACTCCAGCGTGTCGTCTTTGTCAGTTTTTCGCTCGAAGCTCCCCTCTTGGTCAATCAGGTGATAAACCCCTTGCCGCTGTTGGTAGCGGCTTTCGCCTTCTTTGATAGCCGGTAACTTAAAACCTAGCGGTAATACGCAACGAATAAAGGGTTTGTCGGGCTGTCCAAACATAAAACCGAGTTCAACAATACTCCCGATTGCAGGCGGTTCGAGTCGGCCAGCATGATCACCAACACCCGGCACCGGAAGCGGTACCGCTTGAAGTGGTGGTTTGTTCTCGTACTCCATGCCTTTTTCATCAAGTAGCTGAACATCTACGGCATAGTGAGGATAAAAGCGATCAGACAAATCACCCTCTTCCGGTAGTTCTGGCAGTGCGACCACCTTCCCCCATCTTGGCAAATGCCATCGACCTGTCAGTTCTGGAAATAAGCGAAAGATGATGCGCTTAATTACATTTACATCCACGTTATCTTTGCCTCCGTTCCTTCGAACTCTACGCCAGTGAGGCGAATACCGTTAACCACAACACCTGGCTTGAGTTTTGGGATTGCAGGGATTTTCACTGATTTGTTGGCGGTGTGGTTGGTCATTAGTTCATTAGGCAAAGGGATTGGTTTATCTGCCCAAAACGAATCTTTCCAACTACCAACGAAGATTTGACCGTTACCTTGTTGCTGCCAAAACAGATCATCAATGCTGAATGCTTGGGCCAGTTCATCAATAACCCGATAGCCATTACCATCACTGTAGAAACAAGGAATCGCGGTTTTGCTGTAGGCTCTTTCTGGTACCACAAACTGCAGGCCTGTTTTGTTGGTGACTTCGCTAAGCAGCTGCATCAGGGTTGGGTGACGCATGATAATGTTGAGGGGCTTGAAAAGAATTGCCGCCAGTTCACGGCAAAAGAGGGTTGACCACCCTTTTTCTGCAGGTTGTACGCGCTCAATGTAGCCCAAGAATACCCGGGTGATTGAGTCACCCCATCCCAAATCAACCGCAACAATCGTATTTGGTTCAGGATTGCCTTCAACCGTGAGATTGCATCGCCCTGGTGTGTTCTCACTGAATACGATGCGGTGACTTTTTACTTTGGCTTTTTCCTTGCCGAGATAGACTCGACAAAGGAATTTGTTGTTTGCCGTCATGCTAACCACTCATCAGTTGCTTTTAACGCTCTCATTACCAGTGATGTTTCCACTTCTGTACCAGGAGGAACATCTTCACTCTGGCCGCTTTCCACTGGTGTGGTTACGCCCTGCACTTTTTGCTGCGCGGCGGGTTTATCGGGTTGACGCTGCTCAACTCGTTCAGGTACCGATAAGTGCTCAACCAGTTCAAACGACACACTCCACTGTCTGAGTGTGTCTTGCTCATCCGCACGAATCGCGCCTTGATATTTCACCTGGCGAATCTTTAAGGTTTCGGCGGTTTTATTACTGATTCGGTAAACTTGGCGAGCACCGTCTTCCAGTGCTTCGGCCATGCTGAATAAATTGGTTAATAACTGCGATTTGCTAAAAGGGATAACGCCTTTGATGGTCAGTATTTTACCTTTGCTGCCTGTTTCCGCTTGGTCAGTGGCAGAGGTTTGGCCGGACATGTCCTGCCCGGCTAGTTGCTGACGCACACTAATACGCAGATTTTTTAGAGGTAGTTGGGTACCGTTTAGGGTTAGCATTAGCTACTCCTATATTTCTGGTTATGTCGGAAAGGCGTTGCCCTGCAAAATTGAGTAACATGGTCAAGATGTCAGTATCCAGTCTGTGTCCGTGGAATAAGTAAACTCCTTTGTTTCCCCTGCACTGAGTGTTGCCAGTGTTAATCCATCGCTCTCGCGCACAACCGTTAACGATATTAGATCCCTGTTTTTGACCTTTATCGTATCGCCTTCTTTCACCCCTGAATTTCTTAGCTCCCCTGAGCCATCATTTACGCCGTTATCGAATGCCTCAAAAAGTGAGCTACGCCCTGCTTCAAGAGCTTTATCATTCCATCCACTAGATCCAGAACTTGATACACCTGCGGTTGATACGTCAACATGTCTCCAATATCCTTCCGGTTCAATGTATTCCCATGTCGTACCATCAGGTGCTCGTTGCAATCTTTTGACTACTAAATTGTTTGATACTCCAGAGTGATTTCGGCTTTTCATTGGCACGTTATAGACAAAATTGATATCTTTCTGTTCAACTTCCGCAACAGCAGCTAATTTGTTTTCGGTAATACGCTCGTAATGCCAGCGTTTTCCTTCGGAATTTACAAACCCAATATAGTCAGGTACATATTTTGATGTTGGTGAAACTATGTCTGTTAAGTCTGCTTTAGTTACATCAACTTGGGTAATTTTGATTTTCGCATCGCCTTTCATATCGACTAATGCAGCACCATTAACTGAACCTTCAAGGTACATACTCTTTACGTTGATATCTGTTAATTCCCTTGTCGCCGACACGTCGACAACAATAACCATTGAATTGTTAAACTTTGCGGCGGTCGGAAATACGTGGATGGAGTTACCATAAAGTTTTGAATCGGCAATGTTGATGTCAAACTGGCTTGCTGCCTCTAAATAAAGCTGGTCAAAGGTAATTAAGGAATTATTCCGCAATTTAACATTGGTGTAATTCGCCTCCGCTGCACATTGCGTGAGCTTGACAGCACAGTCGTCAAAATTGTAGCCGATTGACGTTAGCGCACCACCTGTTTCATCATCACTCCCAAGCAAAGCTATACACTGTTCAAGGTGGATAACATTGGCAGAACCTCCGGCAATATCAAAACCATTCTGGCACCGATCCACAAGCACTTTGAACATTTTAGTGTTCCAGCTAAAACCTTTGTTTGTTTTAACACCAGTCTTGAACCTTTGAATCGTAACCTCGTTTATAGTGGCATCAACGCCCGCGATAACATTAGTACCATCTGGGTTAAAGTTAATCGCAGGCTTAGTTGATGTTTTAGCTGTGTCGCTTCGCTTGATACCAAGATTGTCAATGCGCCCACCACTAGCACCATCTTGAAATTCAACTGCTGTGATATCACCAACCGCTTCGATACCACGGCTAATTGTTCGGTACTGATTGCGTTGAGATACCCACCATGCTGAATTTCTTAGCAGCAAAGGCGATGATATTTTGGTTATAAGCCGGTCCCAATTAAATTTGCCCGGTTTATCAGAAACATATTTTTTGAGTGTGTCCGTATCATCTTCATTACCCATCCCTACATGTATATCACGCAATGAAAGCTCGTCCATTATCCGTGCATAAAGTTTCGGTGAGGTATTTCCTATTGGCCAATCTGTTTCTGTTGCTACCGCTGTCCATGTAGTAATCGGAGTTCTTAACACTGCACCTTCTTTTATTTTAACAGACGGATTTTCTTGCATTTCATTGACACCAGAGAAAACATAATTTGAAAATGCTCCAACAAAATCAGAAACATACTTTTTCGTTTCCCCCTCCGGCCGCATATCACTCACACTCCCATCTGCCAACACCTGGGCAATCTTGCACACAAAATGCTTCACGTTTTGCTCGTCAACGTAGTCATCTTTTTCTTCGGCCGTTACCACGAAATCAAACAGCGTGACTTGCTCACCTGTTGGCGTTCCTTCGCGGTGTGCATCTACGAAAATGAAGGATGGCTTGTTAGGTACCTGAACGTTGCGATCAAAATCCAGCGTGACACGGTTGCCCGACACGTAACCGGCACCCGCTTTGATATTGAAAGCAGTGGATTGTGGTGTAACCAAGAAACCATCTTCAATGAACCAATCTTTGCCGTTTTGGTCGATGATTGCTTGGGCGGTATCGTTGTCCATTTTCTTCATACGTGGGGTAGCGTTGTACTGCCAGCTTGAAGCATCTACGGTGATATTGGTGATTTCAGCAATGTCTTTGTACTCCAGCACCACAGAACGCACTAACGTGTTGCCCGAAACACCTGGTTCATCGACGGTCTTTGGTGTTAGTGCATGGTGGTCGATAGTAACCAATACGCCATATTCAGAGCAGTAAGCACCCGTCCAGTTGAACTCGAACGGCCCTTCTTGACTGGTCAATGTCGTGCTGTAAATGACCGAATCTACAGAAAGGCGACCGCGCTGTTCGACTGCTGCTTCATGAACAACATTATTGCTAGGTACCACGTCATCTGGCTGCGGAAACTCTGGGCGGTTCGGCACGTTGGCAAAAAACATCTTGTCGATGATAAGTGGTTTTTCTTCTGCGTTAAGCTGTGCCAATAGCGCCTTACCTGCGGCGGTCAAAATCGACTTATCAGTGGTGTTTGTCATTATTTTTAATCCTTAGCCTTTCGCAGTGGCTTGGTAATATTCACAATCGACATTGAACATGTTCGGTAACATGCCAACGTTTATCCGTGTCTTAACGTGTGACGTTGTATATTGCGCTTCAATGTTCTTGCTTCGCGCGGCCAACGGCATTTCGACATAACTGGTGTATTGGTAACGGCGACAGGTGCGCCCATATTGGCGGATCACCGTGTCTAACAATTTCGGGACATTGGTTAAGTCACCGTCACGAATTTTTAGGCTGATCACATCCCAATCAATATTGACCAACCGTTCATCTTGAGCGATATGCGGATAGCCAAGCTTTTCAAACATCTCTTCCCATCCGGCCACCGAACCTGCTTCACGGGAAAACCCGTAAGCGTGAGCCACGCGAATTCGAAACAATTCTTCGGGCTCTTGGCCGAGCTTTTCTACTTCACGTTGCCAAGCCAGAATATTGACCAGAGCAATCGGGGCGGTCAGTGGGTCATGCTGTTGCAGCGGCATTTCAAAAGCGGCTTTTACATGTTCCCAGTAGTTACGCAGTGCTCGGGCGAACTTTGCCAGCTCGCCTCTACCCATCCAGTAACGCAGGTTTATCTCAGGTATTTTCAATAGATACCCCCAACGTTTGGATACGTGGCACCGTCATGTTGTTGATGATGTCTGCGTTGCCAAATTCGAGTGATTCAATATCAGGGAACTGGCTGTGAAGCTCTTTCCCTAGCTTCGAGAAGCTAAAGCGCAACACCGGATCAGTTCTTGTAGCTTGGTAATCTGTGTTCTCACGGAAAGCCGCACCAATGAATTTTTCGATAGCTGTTTTAAGTTGGTCGCGTTCTTCCATAGTGGTTGAACGCACTGGCCACACCTGGCAGGTGATATTCGTTTGAACTCCTGGCATCGCCATAACCTGCATATCATCACCGTGGCCGTGTTGTCCCTGGCTACGGATGTAATCATTCAGATCACCAAGCATCTCGGCGGAAGGTTCTCCGGTATCCAACAAGATCAGCCCATTGGCTGTACCGGGGCCGCGTGGGGCGTTATGTTCGAAATACACGTTATCGTCGTTAATACCGGCACGACTGGTTAATAACGACCGGTATGCCGCATCAATGTGCCATTTAGCAACCGCGCTCCACTGGTTGCGGATACGTAGGCGAAGCTCATCATTGCTTTCCTTGTCTGCGCCTGCCTCAAGCAGCCAATCAGCTGGATTTGTGGCTGCAGCAATACCCGGTATCGCCGTAGGCAAAATATGGTAGTAACCATCGCCAAGGTTATAGGCTGCGCCCTCTTCTTCAGCCTCAACGTCGACCAAAACCATGGTTTCGTTTTCTGGCAAAACGGTATCGGCAAGTACACGAACACGGTAGATGTTGCCGTTAATCGCTTCGGTTTGGATCCAAGTGTCTTTTGGAATGACCAATTCCGGGCCTTTCACCGCAGCACGTTGAATGGCGATCATGCCTTTGGCCTTAGTTGCCCCCTTGCGAGTCAGTTTGCATTGCCATGCCAATAGGTCTAGCCATTGGTCTACCGCTGTAGCGACAAACATATTCGGCAGTACATAACCGACCAATAAGGTGGTGATTAGCCACAAGGTGACTTTTATCACTGCCGATTCAATCAAGCGCCAGAACGGGGAGAAAGGCGAGTCGTTAGAGATAATGCACTCTTCTTTTTCCATTTCATCTTTGAGTACTTTTTTCCAGCCTGCCGCATCAGTCGGAATGCCCGATTGCTTCACAAGTTCGGAATAATCTGGTTTAGGGATATCAGGCATTGACTAGCTCCACGGTCAAATCGCCAAAGTTGATGGTTTTGGCAAAAATATAAATCGTGCCCTCTTTGGGCTCTTCGAGTCGCACTGTTCCCGGTACCAAGCGAACATCTTCTTCCACCAATAATTCCAACTTGGTGCGAATATCCGCTTTCTTCGATGGACTGCGCTCAGCCACTAAGTGAACGGCCAAATTGCTTTCAATAATGGCGTATTTAATGTCTTGGGCGATCACGGCGCGGTCTTGAATCAACACCGGGTTGCGCCCGGCATCGAGCACCACATCACCGTCTTCAATCAGCAAGTCTTGATACTTATAATCCGCCATCAGCCTGCCGCCATTTCTAATTCGCTCGCCATGTCTTGCGGGCTGCTCATGTAGGTTGGGTAAATCGCCACACCACCATAATTGGTCGAACTGGTTTGATAACTGGCGATGCTCTTGGCTGCGCCACCTGACGGAATTTGAGCGCGTGGGGTTGCCTGCTGAACAGCTTGTGATTTAATTTCTGTTTCATCACCGCCAAATCCTGGTATCCAATCCGTCAAACCTTTCATTGATTCCCATAAATCGAGTAAGTTTGATGAGATAAAATCGAATGCAGTAGAAAAGGCTTGCGTTAACACTTCAGGTATATTCAGGAGCCCATTGAAGAGATCAATCACACCCTGCACTCCACCTTCCAACATTTGAAACCAAGCGGTATCACCAAAGCTCGCTTTCAGGTCATCCCAGTAGTAAATCAGGGCTCCAACTGCAGCAATAGCGGCCACTACTGCAGCAACAACTAAAACAATTGGGTTAGCCGCAATTACTATATTCAGCGCCAGCATTACGGCTTTCATGGTTGCCATGCCCTGAGTCAGCAACCAGTTCATCCCAGCCCAAAGCTTCATGGTCAGCATATAGCCCGCCATGGCTTGCTTTCCAACACCCATCATCAGCGTGAACATACCGCCAGCGGCCACTAAACCCAATACGCCCACAACAGCAAATCCAATGTATTTGGTCAGATTCGGGAATAGTTTCGTCCAAAGCAGTACTTCTTTGGCACTGTCAGCCATTGCCCCAACAACGGGAAGAATGGCAGGTAATAACACCTGGCCAAACGCAGCACTAACAACAAACAAGCCTTGTTCCAATCGTTCCCACTGGTCGGTCATGGCTGCGGCCATGTTTTTAGCGGTCTCAATATTGCTTGCGTCATTTAACTGCTGCATGTTGCCTTTCAGATCACCGGTCTTATCCATCATATCGGCGATCAACAACACGGCTTCATCACTTCCAAATGCGGTTTTTAGTTGGCCTATCTCAACAGAATCCAACTCTCCAAACTTGCCCTTCAACTTATTCAGAATGTCGAACATTGGCAGCATCTTTCCACTGCTATCAACAAGCGAAAGCCCCAACTTATCTTGAGCACCAACAACACCAGAAAGGAATGCTTTATATTTTGTACCTGCCTCTGCACCGCTCATTGAACCTTGCAACATACCAAGAACGGCCATTTGCTCAGTCATGCTGGCACCATGTTTCTTACCCAAAGCACCAATCGTCTTGAAGGCATCGCTCATGCCTGCGCCAGTGGTCTTGAACATTTCAACGGATTTAGCTGTCTGCCCTGCCAGCTGTTCAGCCCACGTGTCTTTTCCGATGGCATCTGCTTGGTCTTTAAACACCGAATACATGGTGCCCATGTAACTGGTGATTGTTCCGGTATCCGCTTTTGTAGCGGCCGCCAAAATAGCCGAACTTTGAGTTACACCTGCTAATTCATCGCCAGACATCGCGCCCATTGCTGACTTAATATCATAAGAAGCGGCCACAAAATCAGTGGCCGACTTGCCATAATCCACAGCAAAATTCAGCGCGGTATCACTAAGCTGTTGCAGTTGGTCATCAGCCACACCCAGAGATTTCACTTCACCAAGAACACGATCCATTTCAATAGCTGGCATCAGTGCTGCTTGCAAAGCAAAACCTGCGCCCACCATGCCTGCCGCTCCGGCCATCATGGTATGAGTGCCTTCGCGGTAGGTATTGGTGACATCGTTCAACTGGCGTTTAATATTGCCCAGAGGTTTCGAAATCTGGTCAACTAATCCAACTTGAAATCTGAGTGCTTCTGGTAACATCGTCTATCCTGTTTTGCCACGAAAGGCTTTGGCTACCCCGCCCGTAGTGACGGCTTCCATGTTTTCCCAATATGTATTTTCAAGCCAAATCGCATAGGCTAAATTGGTTTCATCATCAGGTTCATGTGGCAACCATTTCCGCCGCCATGCCATCATTTGTTGCCTGTCACTGTGACCAATCGCAGTGACTAGGCTATCTATTTTTTTACGGTGATTTTAAGTTTTGGTGCAAATTGCTTCATCACTTCACCGTACAGCTGCATTGACGCACCTGGGTTCGATTCAACAAGCTCTCTTAATGCTTCTTTAGAGTCATCACTAACCGAGCGCATCACAAAGTTATGTGCTGAAGCTGCGGCATCGCCTTGCAGCATTTCATTTTGCGACTCGTCATAATCTTGTGGGGTTGGGGTAAACGTTAGTTCTGTACCTGCTACGTCTAATACAATGGCCTTTTTCATGCTGCTTCTCTCTGTTTAAGAAATTCAATCATTCGGCTAAAGCCCGTTTCGATCTGGCGTTCTACACGCTCAGCAAGGTCTTTAACTTCATCTTTGGTGGCGTAATATTCCGCCACATGAGTTTTGTAGTCCGAAAGTTCTTTGGACAATTTGAATAAGTAGCCAATCAGGGCACTGACTATCAAGCTAAGAAATGTTGCCAGTGCGACTAAAGCGTTTAGCCAAGTTGGGTCCATCTAACCCCCTGTTACGGCTTGTTTCAGTCCAGCGACCATGCCAACCGGCTGTTTCCCTGCGACCACCTGTTTATCCAATGACCGTTTGTGAATGTTGATACCCAATACGGCTAGTGCAACGCTGAATAACGGCGTAAGTGCAACAACGCTATTGACCACCTCGGCAGCTTGCTTGGGATAAAACACCATGGCGAAAGCTAGCCCGAAAAATAGCAGCGACCAGGCAAGACACATCGCATACCCAAAAGTTGGCCGCCAACGGCGTACATAAGGATCATTACTCGCGAGTTCTGCCTGCATCGTGGCGTGTTGTTGCGTTAGGCTGAGTTTCCGCTCTTCGCTTTCGAGTTCAGCATGACGGAAAGCCAATTGCTTTAATTCACGTTCATGTTCAAACTCAAGTTCAGTCAGCTTTACTAAACATGCCGGATTAACTGTTAATTCGGTTTCAATCGCTTCTGGTGTATTTTCAACACCTAACGCACTCGCAACCAAACCGCCTACCGTTCCCCCAACAGGGCCACCAATTAGCGTTCCAATCATTGGGGCTGCCGAGCCAATCAGTGATTTAACTTTGTCCCACATAAAGATCAGTCCTTCACAATCGTCAGGCTTGCAGGCTCACCGCCTAATTCAGCCATTAAGTTTTTAAATGCTGCAGTGGAATTCACAACCGCCCATTCATTGCCCACAAAGCCAAAGTCCACACCGGGTGCCAAACAGCCTTGCAGTTGTTCCGGCGTATTGGCCTTATGAATCAAAATATGAGTGCGAAGGCTTGGGCCGTACCGCGTAACACCTAAGTCTTTAGACTCAAGCGCATAACACTCACCAAACTTTGGAGATTGGTGCGGGTAAAGAGTGTAAGTTCCTGGCGGAATACACGACTTTGACTTTGTATTATTCAACCAAGGACGCTCAACCATGCAGCAAACCTGGCTACCATCCGCACGATGCAACGTGGAGTAGGTACCGTGTTTGAAGTAGCGGCGTTTCAATACAAAGCGCTTCATAACTTGCCCTCTTCTATTAGGCTTTGGCACTGGGTGCAGTGTTGGCACCCTGGTACTTTTTGGCGGCGTTCTTCGGGTATCGGGTCGCCACATTCGCCGCATTCCTGTGCGCTTTCCCTTTGCTCGGCTTGCTTAGCCCTTGCCAGTTGATTGGCAAGCGCCATTTCAGTGAATTGGGTTTCAATACCGCATGCATGGTCGATAACATCTGTCATCAAGCCCCCTTATTGCACCAAGTCTTCGGTTTCATCTGGGCGCAGGTATGGCGTCCCGTTGATGCTCACAAAGTCTGGGCTTGTCACTTCAAACGGCAATTTATGCACTAGAGCACTGCCGCCATTAGAATCCGCATCAAGTAAATCGGAGATTTTGATTCGGCAACCAAAGGCTTCAATCTTCAGTTCGTCTTTATCGATTTTGCCGTAGAACAGCGCATCGAATTCCGGCATACCACGCCAAGAACCGGCTTGTTTTGCAGCTTTGCTCAATTGGTTAAATTGCGCGGTGGTCAGTTCCATTTCACCGCTGGCTTCCACATCGCCATCAACCCAACCATCTGGTACACCGCCAGTTTTATTGACAGCAGAGTTATCCGTAATTGAAAGAGTGACTTTCTGAGCCTTCAGCTTGTAGTCGCCCATTGAAAAGTGCATGTTCTTGCCAGAAATACGCATGCTCATAAATTAGCCCTCCGCATCGGCTGGGTTAGAAAGATCAAGCGCAATGTTGACCACGATATGTTTCGGGCAGTTATGTGGCCGAACCATTAGCCCGATCACCACCTTGGTTTTGGTCGTCCATTGAATGGTCACATCTTCATCGCGCGGTGACATGATTTCACCTGGGAAGGTGATGCCGCCAATTTCCGTGGTTTTCGACATGATCTTCATGTCTTTGCGGAAATATGAGCGGTTTAGCTCGATGCTAGGAGGTGTTGTGTTCAGAATGCGGTCACCAATGCGGCGAAGCGCTTTAACACGAACACGGCGATTTAGCTTGTGAACCGGGCGAACATATTCAAGGTATTGATAGTCGCCGCCCTTGGTTTCTAGCGTGGTAGCATCAGACCAATACACACCTTCGAAATCGGCATACCACTGCGGCACCGAATGACGGGCATCGGCCAATACTGTGATAGTGCTCATTTCGAGTGGTTTGTCTGCGCTGTCTACTGGCATTTCGCCAAGCCCTAACGCACTGCCTGTTGCCACACGCATTGGCGTATCGGCTACCGTCACCGCTCGGTCACAAAGTCGGCCACCAAGCACACCCACGTTGTTGCCATTAAGCTGGGGAACCGGTACTACCATGTTTGCCGCGACATCTTTCACCAGATTCAGCATCATGGTTTCGTAGTCGGCCCATGTTTGAGCAGCTTTGTCGATACCAGGGCAAGCAGCAAGGAAGAACACCCAACGGCCAAGCTTACTGGTTAGCTCAGTGGCTTTGGCTTGCATAGCATCGAAGTCGGCCTTCTCTGTGGTGATATCCACAATGCAAATGCCTTCAAATGAATCGGAAAGGTTGGCAATATTCACCGCCTCTTCCCAAGTATCATCTGCAGCCAGGCCGAAGATGGCACCCGTCCAGTTTTGCTTACCATTAAGTTGCGCGACTTTAACGTTCGCGCCCAAGGCATCATCGACAACCACTTCATCTAGGTTGGTCATGTTATTGATGCGCGTAACCTTACCTTGCAGTTCGGCTTTATCGGTGCGCCCGATATAAAGCAAATGGCGTTCAATTTCTGGAACCCCGCCTTGCCCTAAATTGAGGTTGTTTACCTCTACCTTTCCGGTTGCCATTGATTATTTCCTCTTCCTAGCCTGCTCAAATATTTTGATGAGTTGGCGGGTTACTTCACGGTCGTTGCTGCCTAAAATCTGGCGTTCTGCTAAGGGAATATCCCAAGCGGTTTGTGAAGGCTGATTGTTCAGCTCTCGGATTAGTTGTCCGGCTTGGCCGTGGGTGATGGTGTCCATCATTTGGCGTAAACTTGGCTTCTTCCGACCTTTGCCGCTTTTTCGCGGTACCGTGTAGCCCAGTTCTCTTAGTTTTCGCGCTTGCCCTTTCGTGCATGGCGCGGAATAGTCCGGTGTTCCATAACGCTTTTGCATTTGGCGCTTAGTCATTTTTTGCTTTTGACCAAGGTGGTGCCTTGCAGCCATTTTGGCGGTAAGTTTGTTACTCCACGTTAGGTCTAACGTTTTTGAGTTTCTTACATAGGGTTCTAACCCCTTCGCCATGCGGCGCATCATCTTGCCGCGCTTCTTACCTTTCCGACCTTCCAGCGCCCTGCCGTGAATGTCTTTCTGTTGCTGAATGCGTTTGCGCGTATTGGCTTTTTCCCAACGGCCAAGGGTTTTCAATATCCAAAACCGTTTCTTTGGTGGTAGTGCCAACATGGCAAGCTTTTCTTGCATGTTGAGCTGGTCACGTTTGTTGACCTTAATCTGCGGTTTCATTAACCAGTTCCGCCTCTTCGGCAGTGTCAATCGGTACCGCCTGCACCCGGTAAGTTTCCCCGCGCCAGGTAATCATTCCTTCTGGGTCAGGGATCATTTCAATCGGTTCGATTAGCTCTAATTCAATCGACACATCTGCAGCTTCATGGCTGATCACATCCACGGATAAAGATGGGTCGCCTAGCTCGTCTTCATTTCGGTCACTGTCATAGTCAGATAACCAGCACGCCACCAAGGCCAGCAAGTTGCGCGGGTCTAGTAACTGGTGAGGGAATTCCTCTACCGAGATCACCGCGTTGTATTTCCAGTGACAAGCGACATGACCACCGTTTCCCTTGTCTTCACCGTTTGGCACGATAGAACCGTTCTCTTGCCACGAGTCAATTTTGTTATCGAGCACATTGCTTCTCAGGTGAGAAACTATGTATTCGGTGAGATGCTCTAACTTGGTCTTGGTATAGGGTTCAGTCACCATCAGATCACCCCAATTGATGCACGACCAAATCCCAACAGTTGGCGAATATCGCGGGAACTTTGGGATAGGAAACGGTCTTGCTGGTCAATGTCGTCTGTTGCCGCATTATTGGCTTCTTTGCGACGGTCCTGGGTGGCAAACTCCATCAGCAAATCAGCATGGGTACGACCATAGACCGCACGTTGATAAATCGCTGTTTGGGTTTCATCGAATGTTGGCGGATTGCCATCAGCATCAAGCAACGTCTTTAACTGATTTTGAACCGCATTCGCTGCGATACGGATCGCCAATGCCATCGAAGCATTATCAAACGTGGTCGGAATGCGACGAAGCTGACGGAATTCACCGGTAGACAGTTCAGGCCAGCCGTTACCAGCAATTAACGTGGTTTCATCTGTTTTAAGTTTTCCACCAAGGCTCATCACGATTCCTTTTGGCTTTGTGTATGAAATAGATGCGCCTCTAGCCACTGGGTCGATGGATTAAGCGGAGTAATGAATTACTTGCTCATCCTCGCCAGCCGAGGCGCGGTGGCATAGGAGCCTATAAGCGGTTTTCTTTAATCGCTCGAATTCGGGCTAGTGTCTTATCAATCATTGAAGAGACCCCCACCTTCGGGTATTGCGCGTTAGCTTCACCTAGCAATGCAACGGCGCTTTCTAAGATTTGAAGATCACCCACAGCGGTTGGTCGCGGTTGCCCATCGCTATCACGCAATAAATGCAGGCCTGCGAACTTGAACCACTTAGCGGTTAGCTTTTCATTGATACGCCACTCTTCACGCACTTTGATAAACACCTGGCTAAAGTAAGGCTCTACACTGTGGCCTTGTGCTGCCATGCGTTCGGACCAGGCCAGCACTTCATCAGCGCAGAAGGTCGCAAAATCACGCTTGAATCGCTCAGGCGYATCGAGTTCACGATCAATGGCTTTTTGACACCACTCAATGGCGGTTTCTAAATCTTCCACATCGAACAACCAGATCACCATTTGTGCAAATAGCGGGTTGTCGTATTGCTCGCCAGAGGCTAAATACTCTTCGATATATGGTTTGAATTTAGGGATCAGCTGCTCACGTTTGTGCTTCACTTTGTCTTCAATGCGATTGAAGGTTTTCAGCACTTTCAGATCACTGTCGAGCTCATGCAAAAGCAGATGAAGACTTTTGGGTTCTTCAGATACCGAGCTCACCAATGAGGAGCGGTTTTGCTGTTTGGCTAACATTGCCTGGCGCTGTTTGGCTAACGGACTTGCCATGCTTATGCCTCCGCAGGTGCGGCAATGGTGACAGCTTCAATAGCAGCGAACTTATCAAAGTCACCAATGGCATAACCTTCCATACGCAAATAAGAGTTCTCGAATTGTTTACGATCTTCCTCATTACGGGCCTTACGCCATTGGGTACCCTTCTGCGTCAAAATTTGCAGGTTCTTCAGGTTCGTTACCCAGATTTGATTGGCTGGGAAAAATGGCGGGGTGTACGCGACTTTTCCGGCAATGGTTTTTGCAAGGCTCTGTGCTGCCTTATGCTCAGTGGGAACTGTGGCAGATTCCAATAAACGATGCTGCTCAGAGGCAACCAGATCACGGCCCACAATCACCACCAAATCAGTACTGTTTTGGTAGGTTTCATGAATGGTGGTATTGATTAAATCGTTCACCAGTGAATCAAGGTTTTTGTACGAATCAGCGGCTGCACCTGTAGGATCTAACGTTGCAGCAGCTAAGACTTGAGCCGCCTTTTTATCTTTTACAATCGTCAGCCAGCCTTTGTTTACATCTTCACCGTTCGGGTTGGTGTCTGGATCAGTTGTGTCTGCAATCGTTTTACCGTGGAAGCCCACACGCAACATGTCTAATGCAAAGTTACGAGAGATCGCGGTATTCATTAACTTAACGAATTGGCCTGATGTACCTGCATTTGCCCATTGGGTTAACATGGCCCACGTTACCGCAGCACAAGAATCTGTTTCGACCAGCTCATAAGTATTGCCATCAATACCCAGCTTCTTGCGGAAACGGCCATCTTTAACACGGCCCGTTAATAACGCACCGGTGCCCACATCGACCACCTGACCTTTAATCTGGTCAACCGACTGCATTGAAATCATGCTTAGAAACGCATCGGATTCCATGATGGCTTGGCGCAAACGGGTTTCGATAGGCGGAGCAATAGCAAACTGTTTGGATGGATCACTCACACCTGCATCAGCCGCCACTGCTTGACAATATTTTTGTAGATATTCAGTTGAAATGGCATTGAGCATTAAAATGTCTCCACTTTCGTTTGATTACCCGCACCTTCTCCAGCCGGGGCTTGATTCGGTACTTCCTGTTTTAATGCATTGAACTGAGTTTCCATCTCACCTTGTTTCGTTAACAAAGTGTCCAGCTTTTCAGTTACCTGGCTAAATTGCTCAGCCGTAATTGATTCGCCCTTTGGTTCGGGCTCATCTTCAGGTTTTGGATCAGTTTCAGGTTTACCTTGGATGGAGAACTGTTCGACCTGACCGGCAAATTCTGTTTGCTTTTCTTCAAGCTCATTTTGCTTGGTTTCAATGTCGTTCAGCTTGCCCATCATTTGGTTAAACTGCTCGGTGTTCATTGGCTCTTCGTCCTTATCGCTATCAGAAGGGGTTGGGGCTAAGTTGGGTAACTGCCCACCAGAAGAGAAGAAATGAGCAATGGTTGAAAACGCACTAGCAATCAAGCTGTGATCTCTTTCCATCACATCACTTAAATCCAGCTCTTCTAGCTGGCTGTATTCGTGTTCACTGTCTGTTGAGAATTTAAGAAGTGTGGTTCCTGTTGATGCTGGCGAATCAGTCACGGCCAACCCCATCAAGTAGCAACGGCCAGAACCGCAATAATCAGGATTAGGCTCGATAGACATAAATAGCTTTTGCCCATCGGCATTGGCATTCAGCAGGTATTTATTGGGTGAAAGTTTGACTAATAAGCGGTACTTGCCCGCCCGTTTTTCTGCTTTAACTTCATCAACCGTGCCCCAGTTTTTCCCTTCAAACTTGTCCCATCGACTACGGGAATGCTCAGGCCAGATAAGCGCACCATATTCAGTCGTTGAATACTGATCTGCCATATCCAGAATCCACTGCTTAGTGATGGTGCGACCATCAATGGTTGCCCCTTCTGTTGCAGCGATTTTCCAGCCTGATTGCTTACTCATAATTACCTGTCAGTGCTTCAAATGAATGTCGATTTACGGCAAGAATACGGACTTGAAGTTGGCAAATCATGCGGTTATGTTCGGGACAATTCGGATACAGCGTCTATCCGAAAACAGCCGAATTTTTGTTAGTCATTTGCCTATTTCAGATGCGTATTATTGGCGGCATGGCATATACAAAAGAAATCAGAGACGCTGCCAAGAGCCTTTACATGCGCACTTGGACACCAAACGAAATCGCTGCTGAATTGAAGCTAAATAGTGATCGCATCATCTACTATTGGGCAGATAAATATGGCTGGCGTGATTCCCTGCGTGAAAACACCGTTGAAGAGTCGATTGCTCGCCGGGTGGAAACCTTGTTAGAGCTTCCAGAAAAGACCGATCAGCAAATCAAAGAAATGACCAAGCTGATTGAACATCACGTGAAGTTAAAGAAACAACGTGTTGAATTAGAGCTACGTATTAAAAAGGCTTCTGGCGAACAGGAGGAAGAAGCACCGAAGAAACAGAAAAGCCGCAGCTCAACCAAACCAAATAATAAAAAATCTAAGCCTGGAAAAAATAACATTGATGAGATCATTGAGGATGATTTCAAACCATGGCATAAATCGCTGTTTAAATATCAACTGGCGATGCGTGACAACCTCCATCAGCGTATTCGTAATATCTTAAAATCTCGCCAGATTGGTGCTACGTATTACTTTGCCGGTGAAGCGTTAGAAGATGCGATTTTAACGGGTGATAACCAAATCTTTCTATCGGCCTCTCGCGCCCAGGCGGAGGTGTTCCGCAGTTACATTATTGCCATCGCAAAAGAATTTTTAGATATTGAGTTAACGGGTAACCCAATCACTCTTTCCAATGGCGCTGAACTTCGATTCTTATCAACCAACAGCAAAACGGCCCAGAGTTACCACGGCCATGTTTATATTGATGAGTATTTCTGGATCCCCAAGTTTGATGAACTCAATAAGCTCGCTTCAGCAATGGCGACCCATAAGAAGTGGCGTAAAACCTATTTCTCTACGCCATCTAGCAAGGTACATGCAGCTTATCCGTTCTGGACTGGGGACTCTTGGAAGAAAGGCCGTGACAGCCGGGAAAGTATTGAATTCCCAACTTTTGAAGAGATGCAGAAAGGGATCCTTTGCCCTGACCGTCAATGGCGCTACATCGTCACTATCGAAGATGCGGCAAACGGCGGTTGCGGTTTATTCGATATTGAAGAACTCAAAGATGAATACAGCAAGTCAGATTTCGATAACTTGTTTATGTGCATCTTTGTCGATGATTCGCATTCGGTATTTAAGTTCTCCGACCTTGAAAAGTGCATGGTCGATATTAGCCGGTGGCGAGATTATAAACCCAAGACCATTGCACCTTTTGGCCGTCGTGAAGTCTGGCTGGGCTACGACCCATCACGTACCCGAGATAATGCGTGTCTGGTTGTGATTGCTCCACCAATCGTGGCACCTGAACAATTCCGGGTGTTAGAAAAGCATTATTGGCGTGGGCTCAACTTTCAATATCACGTAGCCAAAATTGAAGAAGTGTATAACCGCTATAACGTTTCTTACATTGGTGTCGATACCACTGGCATCGGTGGCGGTGTGTGGGATCTATTGCAAGCCAAATACCCGCGAGAAGCGGTACCGATTCACTACAGTAACGAAAACAAAAACCGCTTAGTGTTAAAAATGATTGATGTCATTGAGAGTGGCCGACTCTGTTTTGATGTGGAACACAAAGACATTGCCATGGCATTCATGGCGATTAAGCGAACCAGTACCAACAGCGGCAACATGATGACATTCAAGGCAGACCGGAGTGAAACGGTAGGCCATGCCGATGCCTTTTGGGCGATTTCTCACGCCATCATCAATGAACCTCTCGATCACTTACAAAAACGTAAATCAACCTGGCAGACCTGTGCATGAGTAATAATGAACAAGTAACCGCAACTGATTCTGAGCAATCAACGAATGAAAGTCTGATGTTCAGTTTTGGACAGCCTGAAATCATGGACAGTGGTTTCACCAATTATGAATACAGCGAACTCTATTACAACGATTCAGACGACTACTGGGAGCCGCCACTCGATAGAACCGGCTTAAATAAATTAACCCGGGCCAATGCGTATCATGGTTCTATTTTAATGGCCCGACGCAATATGATTGCCGGGCGGTTTGTGAAAGGAGGAATGCTTAAACAGCAGGTTCAATCCGCTGTTCATGATTTCCTGGAGTTTGGTGATACGGCCATTCTAAAGATACGCGATCACTTTGGCCGTGTAGTTCGTCTTCACCCTCTTCCATCGATGTATTTACGCAAGAACAAGAAAGGTAATTACTGGCTATTAGAGCGTGAAGATAAAAAGCGATTCTATAAGCAAGAAGATGTGATTTTCATTAAGCAATACGACCCAGCTCAACAGGTTTACGGCTCACCTGATTATTTGGGTTGTGTTCAATCGGCTTTGCTAAATAGCGATGCGACTACTTTTCGCCGCCGATACTACAAGAACGGCTTACACATGGGCTTTATCTTTTACGCCACTGACCCGAACTTGAGTAAAGATGATGAAGACGATTTAAAAGATAAGATGGCTTCTAGCCGTGGCATTGGTAATTTTCGGTCAATGTTCATCAACATCCCGAACGGCAAAGAGAAAGGAATTCAGTTGATCCCGGTTGGTGATATCGCAACTAAAGATGAATTCGAGAAGATAAAGAACGTATCTGCTCAAGAAGTGTTAACAGGTCATCGCTTCCCTGTTGAACTGGCGGCCATCATCCCCAATGGCGGCACCCGAGGCGACCCGATTAAATTCAATGAAGTTTATACCCAGAACGAGGTGATACCCGCGTGTGAAATGTTCATGGATGCGGTCAATAGTGATGTGGAAGTGCCGAAAAGCTTGCAGTTTGAGTTCACTTTAGCGACTGGTGAAAAGCAAATAGCCCTCAGTTGAAGTGAACACACTTTTACTAACAGACCTTGATTCATTCTGACAACGTTAGCTCGCTCACTAGAAACGATTGTAGGAGATAAACTGCATCCACTTTACAAGCAAAAACAGGCGGCTCTCGAAAGAGCCGCTGCGCTGGCTGGAGATATCGGTGATGATCAGTCTCTGATATTGTAGATCAGCTGTGGAACCAAACCGCACTTTGCATTGGTGCTGACGAGCTGAGAGGCAGACTCAAACTCGATCTCCCCTCCAGAGAAAAACAAAATCAGATCTCTTAATTGCTCAAAAACCGCGTCATCCTGGATCGCCGAGGAAACCAGATCGCCAATATTATTGAACTGAACGCCTTGGCCATCAAGAAAATCATTCACTGCATCATTGGTAGCTTCAAGAAGACCGCAGTCAACATCAAGTGGTTGTTTGGCATACGCTGGCGTTCCGATAACAAGCTGACCAAGAGTAACGACAATGGCCAGGGCAATTATTTTGTGGATTTTATTCATGTAGAAAACCTCTTCGCTTTAATTTAGCGCATTAGAACCCAGCAGATTAAAAAGCCGAATCCTGACGATCCAATGTTAAATATTAAAATCACACACTATTTGCGTGTGTAAGTCGAAAATAATTGTAGAAGTAGACAGCTGTATCTAGGCTCTCAAAATTGAGAAATTGAGAAATTGAGAAATAGTCAGCCTACATCGTGTTCGCTAACTTAAGCTGTCAGATTGAGTATTAGTCAGTACAGTTGAGGGCTTCAGTTAATTGAAATTTCATTTTTAGACAAAAAACGCCACCAGCCCTTGTCCTGCCTGGCTTCAAGCGTAAGTCACCAGATCATTATTGCGATCAACCAGATCATTAAAATAGTGACAGAAAACACACCAACCCTTTTACTTTCAAACGCTTAAACAAACAACAGAGATCGTCAAGCGATCTTTAAAACTGAAAAAAGCTGTAATTAATTTCAATTTTTCAGTTTTATGTTTATGGTTTTATCGCTGGTTTCTTCTGTCGACCATACCTTGAAAGCCCTGTATTCATGGGGCTTAG
>NZ_JAKJSP010000018.1:0-165157 GCF_050337085.1 Photobacterium sagamiensis
GTTATGCGGTAGTTATGCGGTATTAGCTATCGTTTCCAATAGTTATCCCCCACATCAAGGCATATTCCCAGGCATTACTCACCCGTCCGCCGCTCGTCAGCAAAGAAGCAAGCTTCTTCCTGTTACCGCTCGACTTGCATGTGTTAGGCCTGCCGCCAGCGTTCAATCTGAGCCATGATCAAACTCTTCAATTAAAGTTTTGTTGCATCTTTCGATACGGCTCAATGATTTTTACTGATTTTCTTGTTTCGTTACTTCTAAAAGAAGTAATGAAGCATAAATTGACTGTGTCATCTTGCGATGATTAAGGTCACTCAGTTCATTGATAAATCTTTCGACGAATCATTTCACGAGTGCCCACACAGATTGCATGGTCAAATTGTTAAAGAACATACTGACTGGTTACCGGCTTAAGTTGCCGTGCTCCGTGTCAGTGAGGCGGCATTATAGAGACTTCGATCACATTGGCAATAGGTATTTAGAATTAAATTCAAATAAATCACCCGACCGAACAAACAACAAACAATAAGAGTCGATACGCTTAAAAAAAGCACACCATACTTGTTTTTATAAGTTCGCCAGCTCATTAATACGTATGACTAAGTCAATCACAACCTTGCTCTGACTGTGATTGTGCCAATTCCAGCTCCCGCATTCGAAATTTTTGCAATTTACCCGTCACTGTCATCGGGAACGTATCAACAAAGCGAATGTATTTGGGGATCTTGAAGTGAGTAATTTGCCCTTGGCAATATTCTCGAATGTCATTTTCAGTAACCGTTTCACCGGCATGCAACTGGATCCAGGCCACCAGCTCTTCACCATAATACTCATCAGCAATACCAAAGACCGCAACCTGCTGGATCTTAGGGTGAGAAAATAAAAACTCTTCGATTTCTCTGGGGTAGATGTTTTCACCGCCGCGGATGATCATCTCTTTTATTCGTCCGGTAATTTTCACATAGCCTTCATTATCCATTGTTCCCAGATCGCCGGAATGTAACCAACCATGCTCGTCTATCGCTTCCTTGGTGCCTTTCGTATTGCCATAGTAACCTTGCATCAAGTGATAACCTCGGAAACAAATTTCACCAATCTCACCTAACGGCACGGTTTCTCCACTTTGAATACTCACCACCTTCACTTCCTGATGGGCTAAATTTTTACCGACCGTTTCTGTCCGGCGCTCAAGGCTGTCATCCCGTGTGGTTAAATGGGTAAGTGGCGAGGCTTCGGTTTCACCATAGCCAATCAGTATTTCACGACAATGCATATCTTCCATTACCCGCACCATGAGAGGCGGCGGACAGGGTGCTCCGGCCATGATCCCGGTACGCAAGCTACTCATATCATAGCGGTGAAAGTCAGCGTGTTCTAATTCGGCAATAAACATGGTCGGCACCCCATGTACCGCCGTGCATTTTTCACTATCAATAGCATGCAATACTGCAGTGGGATCAAAGTGCTCAGATGGAATAACAATACAAGCACCAACCGAAAAACATAACAGATTAGCCAGTACCATGCCGAAGCAATGATAAAAAGGCACCGGAACACATAACTTGTCCTGTTCGCTAAAGTGCATGGCTTTCGCGGAAAAATACGCATTATTGAGAATGTTATGATGGCTCAATATCACGGCTTTCGGAAAGCCGGTGGTACCCGAGGTATATTGAATATTGATCGGGTCATCACGGTCCAGACTTTCAGTAATGCTGTCAATGTCATTATCCGACATCATTTGACCACCAGCCAAAACCTCCGGCCAGATTTTAAACCCGGCTGCTGGACGCTCGCTCTGTTGCGGGTTCTCGGGATCAAATACAATCACCGCACGCAGGAACGGAAATGCCTTGCAATTTAGCTGAGGCGATGGTGTTTTCAGCTCAGGAATAAGCTCCAGCAACATTGAGAGGTAATCACTATCACGAAAGGCAGGGATCACAAACAACCCCTGCACTTCAGAGCATTGCAACGCGTAAGCCAATTCCTTTTTTCGGTAAGCCGGGTTGATGTTGACTAAGACCATACCAAGACGTGCCGTCGCCATTTGCAACAGTAACCACTCAAGATTATCAGTAGACCAGACACCAATCCGATCGCCTTTGTGAAAACCAGAACCTAACAGTCCTTTAGCCAGTAAATCTATTTCAGCGGATAATGCTTTATACGTTAATCGCTGATTTTGGGCTAATGAGACAACCGCTTCCCTTTGTGGGTATTGCCGGGCAACATTAATAAAATGCTCAGGAATGGTATTACCGAGCAACGATTGGTTACCACCACGATGAAAATAACTCTTTGGTGCCATTTCCATAATGCTTACCTCATGTCAGCAAACGAAGGCTCAAAGAAAATGAGGGGCCGTCGAAAACAGGGAATAGCGACGATAAGACATCGCTTTGTTTAACCGTTTTTTGGCTAATGCTACGGCGGCATCGCGAGGCAGCATGGATTGCTCATTGACCCGCTTGAGCACCTGCTCGGTATTGCGTCGCACTTTTTCTTCGATTGCCTGAAAGGCTGCCGCCTGAGTTGCGCCACGGTATTCCATCGCCGCACAGATCACCCCGCCCGCATTGGCGATAAAATCAGGAATACATAGCACACCATGCTGATGGAGATATTTCTCAGCCTCTAGCGTGCAGGGAATATTGGCACCCTGCACCATGACCTTGGTGTTCATATGCTGAACATTACCCTCATGGATCACATCCGGCCTGGCTGCCGGGATCCACACATCACATTCAATACCAACCAGATTTTCACCCGTGATTTGGGTCGCGTCATCGTACTCAGTAACAGATTTGCCTTCGGTTTTCAGGGT
Source organism: Photobacterium sagamiensis (assembly GCF_050337085.1). NCBI lineage: Bacteria > Pseudomonadati > Pseudomonadota > Gammaproteobacteria > Vibrionales > Vibrionaceae > Photobacterium > Photobacterium sagamiensis. The sequence continues at coordinate 2,828 of NZ_JAKJSP010000018.1, forward strand.
TAACAGTTGCCCTACATCCAGGCCATTTTGATTACAGATTGCGCCACGGGAATCAGACACCCCCACCAACAACGCCCCCTTATCAACGAGGAACCGACTTACATGCTTACCCACCGCGCCAAAACCCTGCACGACAAACCGCGATCCTTTCACCTTAAACCCGCATTCTTTCGCCACAACATCAACAACTTGAGTTAATCCCCAGCCAGTCGCCCCCAACTTGTCGAGAGGGATCCCCCCGAATACATGGGGCAGCCCTACCACCCGGCCAACTTCATCCCGGATCCAGGCCATGCACTCTTCATCCACTCCCATATCCGGCGCGAAAATATAGGTCTCTTCATTACGCAGGCCTTGGGCAAAAGCACGAATCAATGCCTCTTTATCTTGTTTATTCATTTTAGGATCAGCGCAGATTACGGCTTTACCGCCCCCATGGGGCAGTCCCGCTGCGGCATTTTTAAATGTCATAGCCCGGGCAAGCCTGACACACTCCTCCGTTGTGACATCAGCAGCCATACGAATACCGCCTATTGACGGCCCCATCGCCACATTATCCACCACCAGCACCGCTTTTAAGTTCACAGAGGGTTCATACAAATGAATGATTTTAAATGGCCCGAGTTCATCGGAATATTGAAATATCTCGTCCATATTATATCTTTCGCCAATGACTATTTGTTGTATATAAACCATAGTCACAATTAGCCAAAAAAGGGGGGAATAACTGGAATTCCATGATGTTAAAGTAAAAAGACAGTAAGATTACCGGAACTCGGCACACCACAAGACATGCGTATGTTGGGTGGTGATTTTACACGAACAGGACAGTTCAAGATTTACTTGAATTGCTTTGCGCACAGATTCTGCACGTGAAAGTTCAGGAAATTGACGGGTTCGAAAAAATGAAGAGGCTTAAACTCGCTTTTCACTGATTGATGACAAGAAGAAAAGCGAACCTAAGTTTTTGATCGGTCTAGAAACAACAAAGCCCCAACCGAAGTTGAGGCTTTATCATTTTATCTGGTGCCCGAGGCCGGACTTGAACCGGCACGTCTTGCGACAACGGATTTTGAATCCGTCGTGTATACCAATTTCACCACTCGGGCAGATGCGGCTCATTATACGTATACAAGATTGATGCGCAAGCATTTCTTTCATCCAAACCCTCACCTGCTGCATTTTCAGTCAAGGTGATAGCTTATCGCTCAGACGTGCCACTTTTTCATTGTTCAAGCCGCTACAGTATGTGGTTACACTTGCGACAACGCCATAATAAAGGTCTCGTTAACTCGGTACAGGGGCTACACAAATCTCTCGCCATTGCGGATCCGTAGTTCTGGCTCAAAACGACGATTAACGCTAATGCTTTCTTGTTTTATTTGGCTTTTCAGCACTTCAACGGCGACACGAGCCATATCACTGATAGGGAAGTGCACCGCAGATACAGTAGGATAAAAGCTTGCACACAAGTCGACACTATCAAAGCTAATTAGCGAAATTTGTTTGGGTACTTCGATATTATGATCATGAAGAAACTGTAAAGCTCCCCCCATCATCTCCTCACTACAAGAAAATAATGCGGTCATATCAGGGTGAGCTTGATAAAGTTGTTGTGCCGCAACGTAGCCACTTTCCCGGCCATAGTCGCCTTTAACACTTAGAGTCGGCTCAATGGCAATATCAGCCTCTTTTAGTGCATTAATATAACCTTGGTAGCGTTGCCTGCTATTGGTATGATTGAGAGAACCTGATATACAAGCAATTTTCCTGTGTCCTAGCTTAACCAGATGACTGACAGCCATTCGCCCAGCATGCATATGGTCAAACGTAATACACCGAGATTCCAAACCTTCGACTAAACGATCTAACAGAACAAAAGGTGTCGGTTCCAGAGCCAGTTGTCGCAATTCATCGTCGCTAAGATAACGACTATAAAGAACCGCCCCTTCACAACGAAGATCATGAAATCGACGAATAGCTTCCCGTTCACCATCTGCACAGTGATGCCCCTGGGCGGTAATAAGAAATTTCTTATGCAAATCAAGTTCAGCCTGAACTTGATCCATCATTTCACCAAAAAAACCACCTGTATAGTTAGTGACCAATAAACCTATCATATTGGATGAGGCAGTTGCGAGAGAGCGCGCTATTGCACTGGGACGATAATTCAACTCTGCCATAGCTTGTTCGACTTTTCTTTTAGTATCGGCTCGGAATTTACCTTCACCATTTATTATTCTTGATACCGTCGAACGGTTAACACCAGCTAAAAGAGCAACGTCTTTGATTCTTGCCATAACCTTTGCGTCTTACCTCTGATGATTAATTGAGAGGCATTATGAGCGCCCCGTTAGCCAGCCCTCGACTATAGAGGAAACCAACATCTGCCGAAAGGCATCGACGGCGTAATTTTGAATAAACACCCTATTTATAGCAAGCTGCCAGTTATTCGCAATGGTGAATCAGGTGGGAATTGCGTAACTGACAGCTGCTATTCTGTTATCAGAAGCTAAATTAACGTTTTTAGCCTCTGATAATATGTTAGATGAAAATCCCCATTGAAATAACTAATTTATCTTAGCCAGTATAAATCACTATTAGAGTATGAAATTTTTGAGGCTAGACTTTATTAAAAAGCCATTCAATTCGATAATATAGAGAAACCAGAGACTTCAACACCTTGCTTATCTAATCTTTCATGTAAGCTTCCATCTGTTAATATAGCCAACTCTTTTGCTCTTAACACATTGTAACTGCTAATATCTAATAAAGGCTGATCAATAAAAGCAGGATGACACATGATTTCTAATACATCACAGCGATTTTGATGCTTTTTTATAATCCCCAATAGTTTATCGACACCAATGTCATCACCGTAAAAATCATCACTGAAGATATATCGACAACCGTTCGATGTCATACCATATTCACCACATTCTCTTAATGGTACTTTGTAATAACGAGCTAGCTCTTGTACCACTGGTAATATTTGAGGGTGAGTATGAGCGTGGTGGTGGCTATCAATGTGGCTTAAGCTTAACCCTGAAGCAAGAAAATGCTCAATTTGCGCAGTCACTTCATCAGCGATCTGTTGTTCAACAAAATCTTTTTTCTGACAATAATTTCGTTTTTTGAGAAATTGGCCATTTTCGCTTGTCAAGGAATGGGCTGCAGTGAGCGGCGCACCAGCCGTAAACCGCAAATGCAACCCCACGTTGAGTGAAGGCGTTAAAGAAGCCAGATCAATTGCATGTTTGTCAGCCTCCATACCCACCATGAGAGTTGTTGAACGTACCACCCCTGACTGACTGGCAGCAACGATCCCCAAATTAACGCCGGGAGTCAAACCAAAATCATCCGCATTAAAAATTACATGCATAGCATCACCTAAAATTATAATCGTCGTCGGCTTCCTTGCCGCTCAAGATTTCCTATCAACTGTAATTATTACTTATTGAATTGTGGTAAGTAGTCATGATTAATTCGCAATATGTCATCCAATATTGCTTTGGCTCGTTTAATATCTGGCACCAGGGGATTATTCGCCAACGCCATTAAGCCTTTGTCATAATCACCATGCACTGCAGCCTCAACCGTCAATTGTTCATAGGCTTTGACCTGATGAATCAAACCGCTCACCGCTGGACTTAAATGTCCGACAGCTAAAGGCTTAGCTCCCCAGCTGCCGACAACAGCACTGCATTCGATCACGGCATCATCAGGCAAGGTGGCAATAGTGCCGTTGTTACGTACATTTACAACGTTAATCGTATTAAGATTATTGTAGATGGCGTCAACCAAGTTAAGTGATGCATCTGAGTAATGGGCGCCGCCGCGTTTCTCAAGCTGCTCAGGTTTACGATCAAGGCTGGTATCCTGATATAACTCAAAAAGCTCTCGTTCGGTTTCCATTACTTGTTCCGCTCGCGTCCCCCCACTTTGTGCAGCTTCCTTTTCTTCAGCGAGCATAGCGGTTGTTTGATAAAAATAGCGGTGATATGGGCATGGAATCGCACCTAAGGCTTTAAGAAAAGCAGGATCCCACGGTTCTTCAAAGATATTTTTCATGCTGAAGTTTGCCCCATCACCCACTTTTTTCAGCACTTCCGCAGTAATATCCTTGCCATCAAGCCAAGCGCGATGAGTCCACACCAAATGGTTCAACCCAGCACATTCCAAAGATAAATCATCAGGTGAGCAATTCATCATCTCTGCAATCATCATCTTCATCGAAACGGGCACATTGCAAAGACCAATGGTTTTAACCTTGCTGTATTTTTGCACTGCTTCTGTCACCAGACCGGCAGGATTGGTAAAATTAAGCAGCCAGGCATTTGGAGCCAGCTCTTCAATATCTTTGCAAATATCAAGGATCACAGGGATCGTACGAAGTGCTTTTGCAAAACCACCAGGACCTGTCGTCTCTTGCCCTATCACGTCATACTTGAGTGGTATACGCTCATCATTTGCACGAGCTTGCAATCCGCCGACACGGAACTGAGTCATAACAAAATCAGCATCTTTTATCGCTGCACGGCGATCTAACGAAGCCTTAATGGTAATTTCGGCACCAACCTTTTCAACCATACGCCGCGCCAACGCTTCGATAATATCCAGCTTTTTCTGACCCGGTTCGATATCAACAAAATGAATTTCTTTTACAGGCAAGCGGTCAAGTCTTTTCAATACACCTTCCACCAGTTCGGGAGTGTAGCTACTTCCCCCCCCGATAATGGCCAGTTTTAATGGTGATTTAGTCATAATCCAATCCTTTTTACTTATTTCCTGACATTTGTAATGCAGAGCAATCATTTCTGTTGCGAACTCATGGACACGAATGGACGTCAGCAAGTGCTCTTGCGTATGCGCCAACTGGTGCCATCTGCACCTTACTTTCTCATTATTCAGCTTATTGAAGCTGAATCTGGGTTATCGCGGAACGCAATAACCCACTGATTATTGCTATGCTGTTGCGGGAGCTGGTGCCGCTTCAGATGCTTGTTCTTTGCTCGCCGACTTACCTTCTTCCTCTAATAGCTGCTTCTCAAACATTTTGAAGAAAGGCAGGTAGATGAATAAATCCATCACGAGTAACGCGATAACAAGTAAGACCGGAGACAGGGTCCAACCTGATCCCCAAGAAGCACCAAGAAGGGCTGGAGCCGTCCATGCTGTCTGTGAGACACCCATTCCGACTATGCCCATATGTACTGCGGTATAAGCAACAACTGCATTTAAAACGGGTGCAAAAACAAACGGGATAAACATGGTTGGGTTTAATACGAGAGGGCTACCGAAGATCACGGGTTCATTGATCTGAAAGAAACCAGGAACAAAGCTCATACGGCCAAGACTACGAAGGTGAACCGAACGGCTGAACATCATCAGGATAACTAACGCCAACGTGGCACCTGAACCACCGATAAAGATGTAGAAATCCCAGAAAGGTTGAGTAAAGACATTGGGGATTGGCTCACCCGCGACATACGCGGCTTGGTTGGCACTGATATTAGTTAAGAAAATAGGCGAAAGCAGACCAACGACAATCGCGGCGCCATGGATACCAGCAAACCACAATAGCTGACACACTAGCAGCGCACCAATGATGGCTGGCAATGAATTTGATGCACTGACCAAAGGCCTGAACATCTCCAACACCAAATCTGGGATCAGCATGTCATATTGAGCTTGTACAAAGAGACTCAAAGGGAAAAGGGTCAAGAAGACGACAATCACAGGGATCAGCAATTCAAAAGAACGGGCAATCGCCGGTGGCACTTGCTCAGGCAGCCTGATGGTAACATTGTACTTTTTCAATATACGGATCAATTCAACAGAAAAGAACGCACTGATAACGGCTGTAAAAATACCCGTGCCAGACATGTGACCCATTGATAACGTGTCGTTTGTCGCAGGTGCCGATGCAACTAAAAAGGACATTAGCGATAGTGAGGCACTGGTAATTCCATCCATTTTATAAGCACGTGCCAGGCTGTATCCAATCCCCATTGACACAAAGACGGCCATTATTCCCATCGTCATTTGAAAGGGCATCATAATGTTGTCAAAGTTTGCCGCCGCAAAATCAAGCCAAGCACGACCGAAAGAATTTTGCGTATCTGCATCAAAAGGTGGAAAGGCAAAAACCAAGGCAAAACTACCAACAATAATAAATGGCATCGCAACAATAAAACCATCACGCATTGCACGAACATGTTTTTGATTACCAACTTTAACTGCGAGCGGTGCAATATGCCTTTCAACAGTATTAATTATTGCATCATAGAGCTTCATAGAACTAATCCTTTTGTTTATGATAAAACATCACACTCCACACCCATGATGTAGAGATATACAATATTATTTATCGCAAATGTTAACCAAACAGATACAGGTTAATTAATGTTTAACTCAATATAAAATAAGAGATAAGGCTTATTCCAATACTTCACTTCCTTTCATCGTGCCGAACGCAAGAAGAGAAATAGCAACGACCTGCTTACCATATAAACTGGCTACTTTCGGTCATTCAGCTAACTAAGAACAAACCCAATGGTCTAAAAAACAGAGATTAAAGCCTTGTCTTGCATCTTCAAACGCATTTAGGGCTAGCGCTTCAATCTTACAATCCATACCTCTTTCTACCACTACAACTTCCTTATCAACATACTGGTTGACATCCTGACACTGCAGCACAATAAAACCTTCTTTGTTTCACTATCCTGCTTTTATTTGATCACTATATATAACGATATAAAAATTGTAACCAAACAAAGCCAAAACAAAAAGCGCAACCGGTTGCATTTCACGTGAACAAGCTCTCACTTTAATAAACAAAAAACTACAAAACAGTTTCATTGCTTCTTTTGGAAGAGATGTGGTAAATAAGAATTAAAACTTTTGCCTGCTTTTATAAGGCGAATAGAACAACAAAGCATCTCTAACCGTTTTCACCTTAATGTCATAGCGCACATTATTGACCTGGTAATATGCTGTGCTTGCATGATTTCTTTGCGACTAACACCAACACAAACCAAACATTCACGTTAAAACAAATAATGTTAAACTGCTCACTGGTGTCGATTTTTTGCAGATCCCGCAGATACATACCCAAGTGACCTCAAGATGCAGGATTCAGAGTGAGCTCAGCGAGTTCAATTCAAGGAAAATGAGCATAGGAATGGTTGTCCCTTTCAAGCTCATTTGACGCAGAAGTGGGCACGCTGAGTCACTCCCAGAGGGCGAGTTTTATTGACTGCTATGCTGCGTTGCTGATTTTTGACGTAGAACAACTATGTCATCAAATCAGCGCCTTACCTAGAAGCCAATAAATTCTCGCTGAAACGAGCATCTTGAGGTCACTTGGGTATAATATCGGCGAACAAATACAGTCGCCATAGACCTTTTCATTGATCGGGCAGGCAAACTTACTTGGTGTAAAGATGAGAAAGAAAAAACAACAGGACGTTAAACTGGCGAAACAATACCCAGGCTTATTTCGCCGTCTAGGGGCTTGGGTTTACGACTCTCTGGTGGTAGCCGCTGTACTTATGCTCGCAGGGGGTGCCGCAATGGCCATTATGGCCGCCTTACTCCATTTCGGTATTCTTGAACTTGGTGATCATGAAGATGTCAGCGCCTACCTGAGCACACACCCTGTGGCCGGGATCATTTATCCCGCTTATCTCGCTGCCGTAATGATTGGATTCTATGCTTACTTCTGGTGTAAAGGTGGACAAACACTCGGTATGCGTGCCTGGAAGTTGCGCATCCAAAATGCAGATGGTTCAAATATTCGTTTGACTCAAGCTTTCATCCGTATGGGAACGTCTGCCTTTGGGTTAGGAAATCTATTAGCCCCGTTTCACAGTAAAAAACAATCCTTCCAGGACTTAATGGCTGAGTGTGAAATGATTGTCACCGCCGTAAAATAATCGTGAGAGTGTGGAACAGGTATAAAAAGAAGAAGGAGCCATATGGCTCCTTCTTCTTTTTTTATAACTTACGCCGCAGCAAATAAAACGTAATCACCAGGAAGACCATACTTGGCCCCAAAGCACCAATAACAGGGTGTAAGCGATACACCAGACTCATCGGGCCAAATACTTCATTCGAAATATAGAACGCAAAACCAAAAATGACCCCAGACAGGACGCGTGCGCCCATTGTCACGGAACGCAGCGGTCCGAAGACAAATGACAGAGCTAACAGCATCATGACCGCAATCGAGACTGGCTGCAGCATCTTGCGCCAGAAGGCCAGCTCATAACGAGAGGCATCTTGCTTTGACTCTTTCAGGTACGATACATATTCATAGACACCTGAGAGTGATAGCTCCTCAGGTTTTACCGTGACGACAGCTAATTTTTCAGGTGTTAATGAGGTTTTCCAGGCTAAGGTGTCATATTCCGTGTTGGTCTGCTTAACATCTGAAATAGCAGTAACCGTCACATCAGCAAGCTGCCAGCCTTGCTGTTCATCATAGGATGCTGACTTTGAAAACACCATTTGGTTAAGCTGATCTTGTTCATCAAACTGCCAGATATTAACAGCGACTAGATGACTCTTCTCATGGACACGGCCGATATAAATGAAGTCATTATCATCTTTTGCCCAAACGCCACGCTGAACTGACAGCATATTTCCCCCAGACGTCCACAAAGCACGAAGTTCGCGCGCTGCTTTTTGTGCTTCAGGAGCCCCCCACTGGCCTAGCGCCATCACGATAAGCATCAGAGGAACCGCGGTTTTTAGTGCTGACAAACCGATATCAAGTTTAGAGAAGCCTGCCGCCTGCATAACGACCAGCTCAGAGCTGGATGCCAGTGTGCCTAAGCCGATCAATGCCCCCAGCAATACCGCCATCGGAAAGAACATTTCGATATCACGAGGAACACTCAGCAATACATACATGAGCGCTTTCCATAAGTCGTAGGTTCCATCGCCCACTTTACGAAGCTGCTCAACATATTTGATGATGGCGGATAACCCAACCAGCGTAGATAACGTTAAGGCGGTCGTCGCAATAATCGTTCGGCCAATGTACCAGTCTAAAATCTTAAACATTAGCCGCGTCTCCGTAATTTATCTCTCAGCACCCTCAATGGCATGGTATCCCAGGCATTTAAGGCTATTGCAACTAACAACATCACGCCATTGATTGCCCACAAACCGATCGATGAAGGCAACCCGCCATCTTCCACGGATGATTTAGCGGCGCTAATTGCCAGGAAGTACGCCAAGTATATTAATACCGCAGGAAACAGCTTGGCGAACCGTCCCTGGCGCGGATTAACGGCCGACAGCGGCACAACGACCATAGTTAAAAGAGGAATACATAAGAATAATGAGACACGCCATTGAAACTCCGCTTTCGCTGCCAGTTCCGGGTTTTTCATTAGCTCTAGAGTCGGTAATGCATCCCAGTCACGAGTTTTTTCGCGAACAGCACGCTGGCCGATTAACGCTTGATACTCATCAAATTCAGTGATGGAATAATCAAGCCGGGTCGGGAATCCTTCATAACGGGTGCCATCTTTCAGATCCAGAACCTGGCGACCATCGTTCAGCTCACTGACATAACCACGATCGGCCACCATGACACTTGGACGTAATGTATCGCGAGCAATCGGCTGTGCCACAAATACCTTATGCAACTTAGAACCACTGTCAGTGATGTCATTAACAAAGACGACCCCCCTGCCATTGGGGGCGGCCTGAAACTGACCTTTCACTAACAACTCCAGGCCAGAGTCCGCTTCCACAGCCTCCATGACCCGTGTTTCCTGCTCGGCACTCCAGGGGGCAAGCCACAAGGAGTTAAAAGCGGCAACAGAGCCCGTAAGCACCGCTAACAACAGCGCGGCCTGGATCAGAAACTTATTGCCAATCCCCGTTGCGTTCATGACAGTGATTTCACTTTCGCCATACAAACGGCCAAAAGTCAGCAAAATGCCAATATATAGACTGAGAGGCAGCATCAACAATGTCATTGACGGCATATACAGCCCCATCAATGTCAAAATCAGATCACCAGGAATTGACCCCTCTGTTGCAGAGGCCAGAATACGAATAAATTTTTGACTAATAAATACAAGAAAAAGCACAAAAAGAACTGAAAATTGGCTTTTTAATGTCTCACGTGTCAAATACCGAACAATAATCACGCTTTATATACCCATAGAAAACTTGTTTTTTTACTGGAATCACTATAGTTTTTCGGTAAATCAGTTATTTTTTAATCTTTCGGCTAATTGTTAGCCTGCACTTTAATCCTATACCGATAGAGCGGTCCAGCAAGTAAGTGCGGTATTATCTAACATTTAGCATTAATTGTCTTTAGTAGGATGTAGGAGTACGCATGGAGTTCAGTGTAAAAAGTGGCAGCCCCGAGAAACAGCGAAGTGCCTGTATTGTCGTCGGCGTCTTTGAACCACGTCGCCTCTCTCCAATAGCGGAACAACTTGATAAAATCAGTGATGGCTATATCAGCTCATTACTGCGTCGCGGCGACTTAGAAGGTAAGCCGGGCCAGATGCTGTTACTTCACCATGTACCAAACGTATTATCTGAGCGTGTACTACTGGTAGGGTGTGGTAAAGAGCGTGAACTTGATGAACGCCAATATAAGCAAATCATCAAGAAAACCATCAGTACCCTGAATGAAACAGGTTCAATGGAAGCGGTATGCTTCCTGACCGAGCTACATGTAAAAGGCCGCGATACTTACTGGAAAGTTCGCCAGGCAGTTGAAACAACCAAAGACAGCCTGTACACCTTTGATCAATTTAAGAGCAACAAGCCAGAAACCCGCCGTCCACTGCGCAAGCTGGTCTTTAATGTACCAACTCGCCGCGAACTGTCGTTAGGCGAGCGTGCTATTTCGCACGGTTTAGCTGTCGCTTCGGGTGTGAAAGCAAGTAAAGATCTGGGTAATATGCCGCCAAACGTAGCAAACCCGGCTTACCTCGCTTCACAAGCTCGTCGTCTAGCCGATGATTATGACACTGTATCGACCAAAATCATTGGTGAGCAGGAAATGAAAGAGCTAGGCATGACATCTTACCTGGCGGTTGGTCAGGGCTCGAAAAACGAAGCCATGATGTCAGTGATCAAATATATAGGTAACCCGGATTCAACAGCCAAACCGATTGTGCTGGTGGGTAAAGGCCTGACATTCGATTCCGGTGGTATTTCCATCAAGCCATCCGCTCAGATGGATGAAATGAAGTATGACATGTGTGGTGCGGCATCTGTCTTTGGCGCAATGAAATCACTGGCGAAGCTGAACCTGCCAATCAATGTTGTCGGTATTCTGGCTGGCTGTGAAAATATGCCAGGCGGCAGCGCTTACCGCCCGGGTGACATCATCACCACGATGTCTGGCAAAACGGTAGAGGTACTGAATACCGATGCTGAAGGCCGTTTGGTGCTTTGTGATGCGCTAACTTATGTTGAGCGCTTTGAACCAGAATGCGTTATTGATGTTGCGACCCTGACAGGCGCCTGTGTTGTCGCGCTGGGTAACCACATCAGCGGCTTGCTAGGTAACCACAATCCATTAGCTCATGAGCTGATCAATGCGTCGGAACAAGCCGGTGATCGTGCATGGCGCCTGCCAATGTCCGATGAGTACCAAGAACAACTAACGAGCCCATTTGCTGACATGGCAAACCTGGGTAGCCCTGGTGCAGGTACCATTACTGCAGGCTGCTTCTTGTCTCGTTTCACTAAAAAATATAACTGGGCACACCTGGATATCGCAGGTACAGCGTGGGTTGGCGGTAAAGCCAAAGGTTCAACAGGGCGCCCGGTTCCATTACTGGTCCAATTCCTGTTAAATCGTGCCGGCCTCGAAAACGCCGAATAGGACAGAATACCAACCCGCATTATGATCTGAGTTGGTATAACGGGGCCGGATGGCCCCTTTCTTGTTGAGATAAAACACCATGACTCATGCTACTTTTTATATAATTGATGACAAACACCTCGAAGCTGATAGTGACTACCAGCTTCATTTTGCTTGTCACCAGGCAGCATTGAGTTACCAGCAAGGCAACAAAGTTTATCTGCTCGCTGAAAGTCAAAAACAGGCAGAACAGCTTGATGAGTACTTATGGCAACAGGAACCCGATAACTTCGTCCCTCACAATTTAATTGGTGAAGGGCCAAGGGGCGGTTCGCCTGTTGAGATTGGCTGGCCCGGTTTACGTTATAGCGGACGCCGTAGCTTGCTAATAAATTTGGGTCAAGATGCACCAAATTTTGCCGTAACCTTCCCACAAGTGATAGACTTCGTCCCTTGCGATGAAAAGCTCAAGCAGTTGGCTCGCGAACGCTATAAGGCATACCGCCTTGCTGGCATTCAATTGCAGACCGCCGCTGCCCCTGAGACGCCCTAATTCCCACATCGATCCTTCTAAGAGCGCTATGGAAAAGACATACAACCCACAATCAATTGAACAAGCGCTATATCAGCGCTGGGAAGAGGCTGGTTACTTCAAGCCTCACGGTGATACATCTAAAGATGCTTACAGCATCATGATCCCACCGCCAAACGTCACTGGTAGTTTGCACATGGGCCACGCGTTCCAGGATACCATTATGGATACCCTGATCCGCTGTGAGCGCATGAAAGGCAAAAACACCCTATGGCAAGTCGGTACTGACCACGCAGGTATCGCAACCCAGATGGTTGTGGAGCGTAAAATTGCTGCCGAAGAAGGCAAGACTAAGCACGACTACGGCCGTGATGCGTTCATCGATAAGATCTGGGAGTGGAAAGCTGAATCTGGTGGCACCATCACCAAGCAGCTTCGCCGCCTGGGTGCATCTGTCGACTGGGATCGTGAACGATTCACAATGGATGACGGCCTGTCTAACGCGACTCAAGAAGCCTTCGTTCGTTTATACGAAGACGATCTTATCTACCGTGGTAAGCGCCTGGTTAACTGGGATCCTAAGCTACACACGGCGATCTCCGATCTGGAAGTTGAAAACAAAGATAAAAAAGGCTTCATGTGGCACTTCCGCTACCCGCTGGCGGATGGCGTAAAAACAGCGGATGGCAAAGATTACATCGTTGTCGCCACCACGCGCCCGGAAACCATGCTGGGTGATACCGGTGTGGCCGTAAACCCTGAAGATCCACGTTACAAAGATCTGATTGGTAAAGAGATCCTGCTTCCTGTCATTGACCGTCGTATCCCTATCGTGGGCGATGAACATGCTGACATGGAAAAAGGCACCGGTTGTGTGAAGATCACCCCAGCCCATGACTTTAACGATTACGAGGTTGGCAAACGTCATAGCCTGCCAATGATCAACATCCTGACCTTCAATGCTGACATCCGTGACAGCGCTGAAGTCTTCACCACCAACGGTGAAGCAAGTGATGTATACAGCACTGATCTACCAGAAAAATACCATGGCATGGAACGCTTTGCGGCACGTAAAGCGATCGTGGCAGAATTTGATGAGCTTGGTCTTCTAGAAGAAGTTAAAGATCACGACCTGACTGTCCCTTACGGTGACCGTGGCGGCGTGGTTATTGAACCAATGCTGACTGACCAATGGTACGTACGAACTGCACCACTGGCAGAGCCTGCTGTGAAAGCGGTTGAAAATGGCGAAATTCAATTCGTACCTAAGCAATACGAAAATATGTACTTTGCTTGGATGCGCGATGTTCAAGACTGGTGTATTTCACGTCAGCTTTGGTGGGGACACCGTATCCCGGCTTGGTATGACAACGAAGGTAAAGTGTATGTGGGCCGTACTGAAGAAGAAGTACGTGCAAACAACAACCTTGCACCGGTTGTTGTTCTTCGCCAAGACAATGACGTACTGGATACCTGGTTCTCTTCTGCACTGTGGACGTTCGGTACCCAGGGCTGGCCTGAAGATACTGAAGCACTGAAAACATTCCACCCATCAGAAGTATTAGTATCGGGCTTCGATATTATCTTCTTCTGGGTTGCCCGTATGATCATGATGACCATGCACTTCGTGAAAGACGAAGACGGCAAACCGCAGGTTCCATTCAAAACCGTTTACATGACAGGCCTTATCCGTGATGAAAACGGCGACAAGATGTCGAAATCTAAAGGTAACGTACTTGATCCAATCGATATGATTGACGGTATTGGCCTTGAAGAGCTGGTTGAAAAGCGCTGTGGCAACATGATGCAGCCAAAACTGGCCGCGAAGATTGAAAAGCAAACTCGTAAAACTTTCGAGAACGGTATCGAACCATATGGTACTGATGCCCTGCGCTTTACCCTTGCAGCAATGGCATCAACAGGCCGTGATATCAACTGGGATATGAAGCGCCTGGAAGGTTACCGTAACTTCTGTAACAAGCTATGGAACGCAAGCCGTTACGTACTGATGAATACCGAAGATCAAGACTGCGGTATGGCTGAAGGTGCTGAGCTTGAGTACTCTCTGGCTGACAAGTGGATCGAGTCTCAGTTTGAATTAACAGCAAAAGACTTCAATGCCCATATCGAAAACTACCGTTTAGATATGGCAGCGAATACACTGTACGAATTCATCTGGAACCAATTCTGTGACTGGTACCTGGAACTGACTAAACCGGTTCTTTGGAAAGGCTCTGAAGCGCAGCAACGTGCGACTCGCCATACCCTTATCACGGTTCTGGAGAAGACTCTGCGTCTTGCTCACCCAGTGCTTCCGTACATCACTGAATCTATCTGGCAGAGCGTGAAACCGCTGGTAGACGGTGTTGAAGGCGAAACCATTATGACTCAGGCTTTGCCTCAGTTTGATGAAACGAACGTCAACGAAGCCGCGATTGCTGACATCGAGTGGGTGAAAGCCTTTATCACCAGCATCCGTAACCTACGTGCCGAGTACGACATTGCGCCAAGCAAAGGCCTGGATGTGATGCTGAAAGTCGCTGACGACAAAGATGCCGCACGCATTGCCGCAAATGAAACCGTATTAGCTTCTCTGGCGAAACTAGACAGCATCAAAGTATTGTCTGACGATGAACAGACTCCTGCTTGTGCAACGTCATTAGTTGGTAAATCTACTCTGATGATCCCAATGGCGGGTCTGATCGACAAAGATGAAGAGCTAGCGCGTCTAGATAAAGAATCGGCAAGGATTCAAGGCGAAATCAAGCGCATCGAAGGCAAACTAGGTAATGCCGGTTTTGTTGCGAAAGCACCAGAAGCCGTTGTTGCCAAAGAGCGCGAGAAGCTTGACGGCTACAAAGAAACGCTGGTTAAGCTGGAAGAGCAGAAAGCGACTATCGCTGCGCTGTAAGTACCAGTAGTAACGAGTTTCTAGTTTCTAGAATCGAGTACATCAGAGGGCTGACAAGAAATTGTCAGCCCTTTTTTTATTTTTAGGGCAAACTTCAAAAGCCACTCCCTCATGTCAAGCTTTTGCTTTTCCTAGTTTCTAGTTACGCGTTTCTAGGAACTCGCAACGAGATCTCCATAGAACCTCAGGACCATAGGTCCGCCCTTCCCGCTCTTCCTAGCCACTCGCATCTAGGAACTCGAAACTCGCCCCTCACTTACTAGCCAACAAAACTAACCATTGACTTTGTTGCGAACCACAATTAAATTTAGTTGCACACCACAACAAAGAAGAAGTCACAATGCAACCACAGCAACTGCGTCAACTTTCTCGCCAGCTCGTACGTCAGCTTGGTTTATTCAATAGCCATTGTGGCAGCATGAAGCTGACACCCGTTCAAGCACATACCTTGATTGAGTTAGAACAAGCGCCCTGCACTGTGAATCAAATGGCTGAAAGATTAAAAGTCGATAAATCAAATGCCAGCCGCACCTTAGCGATACTGCTCAATTTAGATTTAGTCACCACCACACCAAACCCTGATGATAAACGAAGCCAATTATCTCAACTCACTGAAAGTGGCAGAGAAACACTCACAGCGCTTCACACCCAGTTAAACTCTCATGTACAGACCATTCTTGATCAGATGGACGTTGATGAGGTTGCTCAACTTAAACAGAGCCTTACCCGTTACACCAAAGCAATTCATGCCGTCGAGAAACAATACGATCACCACATTCGCCCTATCCAACCTCTTGATAACGCATCGGTTGCAGCCGTCGTTCGACGCGTTTCAGCGGAGTATGGGCTTACTGCCGACAAAGGCTATGGTGTTGCAGATCCAACATTAGACAGCATGAATGATGCCTATAAAGCGGCTAACTGCCAATATTGGGTGATCGAAAAAAATAACCGTATTTTAGGGGGCGGTGGTATCAGCCCTCTAGCAGGATCAGATAACTTGTGTGAGTTGCAAAAAATGTATTTCTTAACCGAATTACGCGGTAAAGGGTTAGCACGGGCCCTTGCAGTTAAAGCGCTGAAATTTGCAAGGCTACAAGGCTATAAAGGCTGCTACCTTGAAACAACGGCCAATCTTATCGAAGCAATTGCTTTGTACGAATCATTGGGGTTTGTGCATATTCCACACGCCATGGGCAATACAGGCCATGATGCCTGCGAAGTGCGCATGCTAAAGAGTTTTTAGCATGCGTATTAGGGGCTGTTTTATGCCTGATAACTTTGGTAAAGATGATAGATGGTTAAACCCGCCACCAGCTCATCGTAGGTTGCCGGCCCCAGGTATTTCACCTGCTTTTGATGTTCCGGTACCAAGGTAAAGCTGGAATCTTCAAATCGGCCATCACCAGCATATTCCAGGTGGACAAAAAATGCGGGCTTGCTACAAGTGATCATGACAAACAGCTGGCCGTGGATCTCAGCCACTTCATAGCGTAGCTCCGGTTCGGCCAGCTCACACTGTTTCGGCCTTAGCGGCAAGTAAGTATTTTCAATCACTTCCTGACCACATGTCAGATGGACATGGAAAAATCCATCAGCTTCATGCCCCTCAAGATCTTCCGTCAGCCACTGCCAGGTAACGACGTTTTCATCAGGCTCTAGATAGGTATTCACCGGCTCCCGATAGAGGATTTCGCCCTGCCAGCTTTGCCATATCACTTCCCCTTTCAGTTCAGCACTCTTGCGGCTGTCATTAATCAGGTGAAGGTCGATCCCCTCATCATTCGGGACAAAGGTCGCCAGCTGAGGCGCAAAGAAACGTCTGGCATGATAATGAAGCTGTTTCCAGCGACCACTGTATTCCAGCGATGACCACGAGCTGACTGGCCAGCAATCATTGAGCTGCCAGTATAAGATCCCTCTATTCACCGGCTTTTGTGCCCGCCAGAATTCACTGGCCGTTTTTATCGCCAGTGCCTGCTGTACCTGGCTTAAATACAACATATTGGCAAAGCCGATCGGAAAACGGAAATAACGGGTAAACATCTCAGTAATGATCGAGTTACCGCGGCTATTCTTTTGATGCGATTCAAAACTAGGGGAGGTGATGTTCCAGTCTTTTTCTGGCACAAATGTCCGCACTGACGGCAATGATGGCCACGATTGAAAACCAAACTCGGAGCAGAAACGGGGTTTAACCTTCCGATAGGCGTCCAGATCTTTACCGGAATGCCACACATCCCAGTAATGCATATCACCGCGGTGGTCATCATGCCAGGCATCACCGAAGTCAAGTTCGCCATTACACGGAGAGCTTGCCCAGAAACGGCGATCAGGATCTTCAATGTTCACCACCTCAGCCAGTGCCCGGTTCAAGCGATCATAATTGACCACATATTTTTCACGGTTCTGACGTGATTCCGGGTACCAGCCAATCGCACCGATCACTTCATTATCACCACACCACAATGCCAATGACGGATGATCTTTCAATCGCCTTACCTGCCACTGTACTTCTTCTTTTACTTCAGCAATAAAATCAGGGGTGGCAGGGTAAAGTGCACACGCAAACATCAGATCTTGCCAGACCAGCAACCCAAGTTCGTCACAGAGTTGATAGAAGATATCTTTTTCATACATGCCACCGCCCCAGACGCGGAGCATATTCATATTAGCGGCAACGGCATCTTCAAGTAACTGGCGGTAACGTTGATTGTTCATTCGGCTTGGCAGAGCATCCATCGGGATCCAGTTAGCCCCTTTGGCACTGATCGGCACATCATTGACCTTAAACACCATGCCCTGCCCGATGTCATCGTCATCGGTACACAACTCTAATTTACGCAACCCGATTTTTTTATGGATTTGATGGCCATCGGCTAATACTTCCAGCTCATATAAACGCTGCTTGCCATAGCCTGCCGGCCACCAGCGTTTAGGACGATCAATCCGAAACAGCACTGTCGCCTGCTTCGCTTTACGATCTAAGGTTAAGTGATAAGTTTGCTCATCGAAGGTAACGGAGGCTGAAGCCAGCCCTGAGTTTGCCACGGCTTCATAGTGCAGGGTAACCTCAACCTCACAACGCCACTCCTGCCACTTTTGCCTGGTACTGACGTGGCTGATCCGTACATGCTGGATTGGTTGCAGTTCAATATCACCATATACGCCCATCACCGACAGACAAATCCCCCAGTCCCAGCCTGTATGGCACTGGGTTTTACGGATCGTATTCATATGCGGGATTTGGTTATTTCCTTCCGCCCACGGCACAGGAAACGGTAATTTTTCGGCTCGTGACTGAGCCGCCAGATCGGCCCGATGCAACACAATTTCAATTCGGTTAGCACCCACACGCAAATAAGACAAAATATCGACTTTATGGCGCATGAACATGTTGCTGAAATCGGCAATGGTATGGCCATTGATCCGGATTTCGGCAACGGTATCAAGGTTATCCAGCACCAAGTCCATTGCATTGCAGGCTAGCTCATCAGCCGTCAGTTCAAAGCTTCGGCAGACAATCCAGTCACACTGGCTAACCCATTGCACTTTCGCTTCATTAACTGCCCAGTAAGGATCGGAGATAATTCCAGCGTTAAGCAGGGCTGAATGCACATCACCGGGCAAGGAAACAGGTATATCAGAAATTGAAGAACGCTGTACACAGGTCAGTAACCACTGACCATTGAGTGAGATCGCCATCGCTAGCTCCAGGAATTAATACCAATATCATTAAGTAATTACGGCGATATATTAAGGCGGAAAAAAGCTGCTGTAGCGGCTAAGCGCAAGATATTACGCAATAAAATGTTTCAATTGTATCTCTGTGATCGAATTAAAACTTTTCTCTATTCTTTATTGGCAAAAACAAAAAAAGCCGGCCTCTGCCGACTTTTTTAAATTACCGATTAGGCTTATTCTTCTTCAGGCTCATCTTCGTCATCTTCATCATCTTCGCCAGATTCGAAGTAAGTACCCCAGCCGTCGTAATCAATGCTGTGCTTTTCTGCCAATGCAATCAGCTTTTCAGCCTGCTCATCAATTAACTCGGCGTTAAGTGCTGATTCCATAACGGCATCAAAACACACAACTTTACCGCCACCATCTTCAGGGGCCAGCTCCAGCTCTTCTGCTTCCAGCACTTCAAAACCCATTTTGAATGCTTCTACCGCGGCGCCTTCCAGCTCAGCAAAAGTGTCTGCTGAGAAGTGGTGCTCAATGGTATAAAGAGCTTCAGACTCGCTGCCATCTTCCAGCAAAGCTGCAATAATATCGCGGGTTTCTTCCTTTTGCTCTTCAATCAGTTCTGCATAAGACATGGGGTAACTCCACCTATGGAATAAATTTTCACGCAAATATCGCATGGTTTGGCTGTAATTACCATATGTTAGTCTCATGGCCAGAGAAAATTGACCTTTATCAAAGTTGAGTGTGATTTTCACTGCTGAACAACAACACACTCACTCATAAACTGAGTGAATAATATTCCCGCGTATGCAGTTTCACCGTATTTCCCAGGTGCGGGTTTTACAGCAATAAACGCATAAGCACGCGGTTTAGACACTTTCTAATTGGTGATAAGCCAAGTTATCCTCAAGGGTTAGTCATTCATGCTAATTATTACTAATGCATAATACCGATTACTTTTCAGCACCCCATAAAAACATATTCACCCAGTTATTGGCGAAAAATACCCTCAAGGCCGAAATCCAGTGATTCTTTAGGGGGATGACGGCCCTGAAAAGTGTGAACAACGCCAAGGTTATGTAGCCACTAGCAGTCTAAAATCGTGGCGTAAAACAACAACAGACTCGGCAGCAATGACTACTGAGCAAGAGATAAAAAATTAAGAGAGATACGATCATGAATACATTCTATGCCGAATCGAAGGCAGAGCAGCTACGCTGCATCACCGAGCCCATAGGGTACAACAAACCCTAACCACCTTTACATCCAAGAACACTTTTACTGAGCCCATGGCTTAGCAAACCCTTTTACGCCAAATTCCAAACCTGGCGTGCTGGATCACACCTGAATGCAGAAATTAAGCATAGGGTGCAAGGAGACAATTATGACGACTCAAACGGTAACCAAGGAAGCAAAAGGTGGCTTTTTTGCCAACTTCAAATTCCCTTCCGCCTACACCATTTTATTTGCTCTCATCGCCGTCGTGGCGTTACTTACCTGGATAGTTCCCGCCGGTCAATACGACCGGGTGATGAATGAAGAGCTAGGTAGAGAAGTACCTGTTACGGGAACTTATCAATCCGTCGAAAACAACCCTCAGGGCGTAGTCGACATTCTGCTGGCACCGATTGACGGCTTCTATGATCATAACTCGTATGAAGCAGCAGCCATCGACGTATCACTATTCATCCTAGTGATTGGTGGTTTCCTCGGTTTAGTTACCAAGACAGGGGCAATCGATGCCGGTATCGAGCGCGTTACGGCTCGCCTGCAAGGTCGCGAAGAGTTAATGATCCCGATCCTGATGGCACTGTTTGCCGCAGGCGGTACTATCTATGGTATGGCAGAGGAATCGCTACCTTTCTACACCTTGCTTGTTCCGGTGATGCTGGCAGCACGCTTTGATCCGGTTGTCGCCGCGGCAACTATTCTACTGGGTGCTGGTATCGGCACGCTTGGCTCAACCATCAACCCATTTGCAACGGTTATTGCGGCTAACGCGGCAGGTATTCCATTCACTGACGGGATCTTACTGCGTGTTGGTATGCTGGCTATCGGTTGGTTGATCTGTGTCGGTTACGTGATGCGTTATGCAAAAATGGTCCGTGCTGACAAGACCAAATCCATCGTTTATGACAAGTACGAAGAAAACCAGTCACACTTCCTGGGTAACCGCTCAGGTGAAATGCTGGAATTCACTACGACTCGTAAAATCATCCTGGCTATTTTCGCCGCTTCTTTTGGCATCATGATCTACGGTGTTGCGATTGCAGGATGGTGGATGGCTGAAATCTCAGGCATGTTCCTGGCATCGGCTATCATCATCGGCTTAATTGCACGAATGAGTGAGGAAGAGCTAACATCCAGCTTCATCGACGGTGCCCGCGACCTATTAGGTGTGGCACTGATCATCGGTATTGCTCGTGGTATCGTGGTTATCATGGACCGCGGTATGATCACCGATTCCATCCTCTTCGCTGCCGAACAAGCTGTCACCGGTCTGTCATCAATCGTATTCATCAACGTGATGTACTGGCTTGAAATTGTGCTGTCATTCCTGGTTCCTTCATCTTCAGGTTTAGCGGTACTGACTATGCCAATTATGGCACCGCTAGCTGACTTTGCAGGTGTTGGACGCGACTTGGTTGTCACTGCATACCAGTCTGCTTCAGGTATCGTAAACCTAGTGACCCCAACCTCAGCAGTCGTTATGGGTGGCCTCGCTATCGCACGCGTTCCTTATGTACGCTGGGTGAAATGGGTAGCGCCACTACTTGGTATTCTGACTGTACTGATCATGGCAATGCTAAGTGTGGGTGCAATGATCTAACCTTCGGCTAGATTTCCCCCTCTAACAAAACCGCCGGCAGGCGGTTTTGTTATTTCTTAACTCCCTGTATTTCCAAAATAGATCGCTAAACTCTCCTTTCTCCTAGCCTGCCCTCAGCCAGATCAGTTCTCTATTTTATCCCGAACCACTGTTTACCTTTTTTTGTACGCCACCCTATCCCCAAACCACCTCAAGATGCAGAGTTCAGCGATAATTCATTGGCTTTTAGTCAAGGCTGCCATTTGAGTGAATAATGATTCTATCTTGAGGTGGTTTGGGGATATCAGTAGTCAGTATTTACCTCTGGTTGTCGTTCTGCTCGAATTTATGCTTTTCTAAAGCCGCGCAAAACTAATTTCAATTTCATGGTAATGACAATCTTCTTCATTGCACAATTAAAATAATTGTTAACTCCTTCATTGTTTTCATGTCAATGTTATTTAAGCCATTACCAAAAACAACTTAACAATATAAAACCCAAACCACGAAAATATTAATAACACCTAAAAAACTCATGTATTAAAAGTACAAAACCAATCAAATAAAAAATAAAAAGAAAAAGTTTCGTTACTATTCCATTAACAACTACTGTTTATTTAGATAGACAACCAGTTAAATTGCATAAGATTGATTTTAGCGTAAATGAACAACCTGAATATTTTTGAATAAAATTTCAACAAACAAACAAGATCCCTTTAAAATCAGCAGCTTAATAACACCAAAATAACTTTAAAGGTAATGGGTATACATAAAAACCCATTCGTGAAAATCACCTACGAATGCATGAATAATGTTAATAAAACCGACGCTTTAGGTTGTCACATTAATAAGTAAAGTGTGACAAAGATCTTAGACTACAATTAGCTTAAGAGTAGAATTAACCCCAGAAACGAAGCGAAGAATTAAATAAATACTTTGATATCTTCGGGACAAAATAAATAAAGCTAACGATATTACGTTGGCATAAAAATAGAGAGATACGATCATGAGTAAGTTCTATGTAGGTTCTGAAGTAGGTCAATTACGCCGCGTTCTTATCCACCGTCCAGAGCGTGCGCTAACTCACCTAACACCTTCTAACTGCCACGAGTTATTATTTGATGATGTATTAGCAGTTGAACGTGCTGGCGAAGAACATGATGTATTCGCAAATACACTTCGCGAGCAAGGTGTAGAAGTATTCCTACTACACGATATGTTAGCTGACACTCTTACTGTAAAAGAAGCAAAAGAATGGTTGCTAACGTCACAAGTTTCTGACTACCGTTTAGGTTCAGCTTTCGCAAATGATGTACGTTGCTTCCTAGCTGACCTTCCAAACCAAGAACTCGCTTCAATCCTACTTGGCGGTCTAAGCTATGCTGAGCTACCTGTTCAGTCATCTTCAATGATGCAGGGTATACACGAGTCAACAGATTTCGTTATCGAACCATTACCAAACCACCTGTTTACCCGTGATACCTCTTGCTGGGTTTACGGCGGTGTCTCTATCAACCCAATGGCTAAAGCTGCTCGTCAGCGTGAAACAAACCACCTACGTGCAATCTACCGTTGGCACCCAATCTTCGCTGGCGAAGACTTCATCAAGTACTTTGGTGATGAAGAGAAGAGCTATGACAACTCGACTATCGAAGGCGGCGACGTACTGGTTATCGGTAAGGGCGCGGTACTTATCGGTATGTCTGAGCGTACAACCCCACAAGGTGTTGAGCAGCTGGCATCTAGCCTATTCAAACACGGTGAAGCGAAGCAAGTTATTGCTATGCAGCTTCCTAAGCACCGCTCTTGCATGCACTTAGATACTGTAATGACACACATGCGTGAAGATACTTTCTCTGTTTACCCAGAAGTTGTACGTAAAGACGTTCAATGCTGGAGCCTAACAGGTGATGAGTCTGGCGCAGTAAATGTTAAAGAAGAAGGTTACTTCGTTACTGCAATCGAAAAAGCACTGGGTGTAGGTCAATTGAACCTTATCACTACTGGTGGTGACAGCTTCGAAGCAGAACGTGAGCAGTGGAACGATGCGAACAACGTTCTGACTGTGAAACCTGGTGTTGTAATTGGTTACGAACGTAACACTTACACCAACGAGAAATACGACAAAGCAGGCATCACAGTTCTACCTATCCCAGGTGACGAACTAGGCCGTGGTCGTGGTGGTGCTCGCTGCATGAGCTGCCCAATCGAACGTGATGGTATCTAAGTCTAACGACTAATACCTGACACCACACAATATGGCCGGTATCAATAAATATCGGCCAATAAGAAATAAAACCAAGAGAGACGATCCCCATGACCAAGCAAACTGTTGTTGTTGCACTTGGTGGTAATGCCCTACTACGTCGCGGCGAGCCATTAGAAGCAGATATCCAGCGTCAGAACATTGCTACGGCAGCAAAATCTATCGCAGAAATTGCAAAAGAATATAACGTAGTGTTGGTACACGGTAATGGCCCACAAGTTGGCTTACTGGCACTGCAAGGTTTGGAATACAAAAAAGTAAGTCCATACCCACTTGATGTACTGGGTTCACAAACCCAAGGCATGATCGGTTACATCTTAATGCAAGAACTGAAAAACCTTCTGCCAGAGCAGAATGTATCTTGCATGCTTACGCAAATGAGTGTTGATCCAAACGATCCAGCATTTGCTGACCCAACWAAGCCTATCGGCCCTGTTTACAATGAAGCAGAAGCACGCGAATTGGCAGAGAAATACCACTGGACAGTAAAACCAGATGGTGAGTACTTCCGTCGTGTCGTACCAAGCCCACAACCAACTGGCATTATTGAAGATGACGCTATCACAGCCTTAATTAACCAACAGCACTTAGTGATCTGTACAGGCGGCGGCGGTATCCCGGTGAAGAAAGAAAACGGTAAATTAGTTGGCGTAGAAGCGGTAATTGACAAAGACATGTCAGCAGCTTTCTTAGCAAAACAGCTTAATGCCGACGCACTGTTAATCCTTACCGATGCAGATGCAGTGTTCCTCGATTGGGGTAAACCAACGCAGAAAGCACTGCGTAACACGACCCCAGGCGAATTAGCGCAATACGCTTTTGATGCGGGCTCTATGGGTCCAAAAATTGATGCCTCTTGCGAGTTCATCAACCAAGGCGGCAAATTAGTTGGTATTGGCTCACTGGAAGCGGGTATACGCATCCTTAAAGGTGAAGCTGGCACAAATATTATCGCGGAATAACAGAATAGTTATTCACAARGACCCGATAATACGATAAACAATACATAATACAGGCCGACACCTCGCATCGTCATAACAGAGACAGCGCGTCGGCCAGTGATACCGATTCTTAAGAGGAAAACATCATGGCTTTTAACCTTCGCAACCGTAACTTCCTAAAATTACTAGACTTCACTCCACGTGAAATTCAGCACATGCTAGAACTAGCAGCTGAGTTGAAAAAAGCGAAGTACAACGGTTACGAGCAGCCTCGCCTAACGGGTAAGAACATTGCGCTTATCTTTGAAAAAGCGTCAACTCGTACTCGTTGTGCATTTGAAGTTGCTGCATATGACCAAGGCGCTAACGTAACTTACTTGGGCCCAKCTGGTTCTCAAATCGGTTACAAAGAGTCAATGAAAGATACTGCACGCGTTCTTGGCCGTATGTACGATGGCATTGAATACCGTGGCTTCGGTCAAGAAATCGTTGAAGATCTTGGCGCTTACGCTGGTGTTCCAGTATGGAATGGCCTRACTGACGAGTTCCACCCAACTCAAATTCTTGCTGACTTCCTAACTATGCAAGAGCACGGCCGTGGCAAGCAACTGCATGAAATGACTTTCGCTTACCTAGGTGATGCACGCAACAACATGGGTAACTCTCTAATGGTTGGTGCTGCGAAAATGGGTATGGACATCCGYCTRGTTGCTCCTAAAGCATTTTGGCCWGAAGAAGAGCTAGTTGCTCAATGTCGCGCTATCGCTGAAGAAACTGGCGCGAAAATCACAGTAACTGAAGACGTTCAAGAAGGCGTTCAAGGTTGTGATTTCCTATACACTGACGTATGGGTATCAATGGGTGAAGCGAAAGAAGCATGGGCTGAGCGTATCAACCTAATGATGCCTTACCAAGTAAACATGGAAATGCTAAAAGCAACTGGCAACCCACATGTTAAATTCATGCACTGCCTACCTGCATTCCACGGTGAAGACACTGTTGTTGGTAAAGAGCTTGCTCAAGAATACCCAGAACTAAAAGACGGCGTTGAAGTAACAAACGAAGTGATTGAGTCTAAGCACTCTGTCGTATTCGATGAAGCTGAAAACCGTCTGCACACTATCAAAGCAATCATGGTAGCAACATTAGGTCAGTAATCGACTCTCTTGAGTTTTAAAGATTCGACGTAGAAACCCTTTAAGCTCTTATAATTAATGCCATCCTCCGGGGTGGCATTTGCATTTCTACCGATTAGCACCAAACAAATAAAAACCAAAAAAACTTATTTTTCAGCAAGTTATTACCACCACAGCGACAAGAGCACCCCCACCCTAACTGCATAAAATCCCACAAAATGAATAGTTCACGCAAACGCTTGCGCTCACAGGAAATGGGCGTATAATCCTTCGCAATTTGTCAAAACAGAGATAAAAAATGAACCAGGCAGTTAAGCACAACTTGACTCACTATCGTCGAAAATCGGCGGTGGTTTTATTTTTCTGTTTTTTCAATTTTTTTAAAAAGAGCCTCCTTTTTTAAGGGGGCTTTTTTTTGTCTGCTTTTTGCGTGAGAGCCGACAACTTTAAACGTTTATCTGGCAGACATTACATTCAATGAATACATTGAATGAAAGCGCACCAGAAAAGGTTTAAAAACATTTCTATCAGTTATCTATTATAGGGAAGAGAAGCCATGGCGAACTCGTTGTTTCAAAAACACATCATCTCCATTCCGGAATTAAACCGAAGTGAACTTGAACTTATTGTTGAAACTGCTGGAAAGTTAAAAGCAGAGCCAAATCCAGAACTACTTAAAAATAAAGTCGTGGCGAGCTGTTTCTTTGAGCCATCAACACGTACTCGCCTTTCTTTCGAAACAGCAGTACAACGCCTGGGCGGCACTGTTATTGGGTTTGATAACGGCGGTAACACATCCCTGGCGAAGAAAGGGGAAACACTGGCTGACTCAGTGCAGGTGATTTCTTCTTACGTTGATGCTTTTGTCATGCGTCACCCGCAAGAAGGCGCCGCACGTCTGGCCTCCGAATTCTCTAACGGTGTCCCGATTGTCAACGGCGGCGACGGTGCAAACCAACACCCAACTCAAACGCTGTTAGATCTGTTCTCTATCTTCGAAACTCAAGGGCGATTAGATAACCTGAATGTCGCTTTCGTGGGAGATCTGAAGTATGGCCGTACAGTACATTCACTGACCCAAGCGCTATCGAAGTTTAGCAACATCAACTTCTTCTTTGTTGCACCTGAAATCTTGGCAATGCCTGATTACATTTGCGAAGAATTAGACCAAGCCGGCATCAACTACAGCCTTCATGCCACTATGGAAGAGGTGCTCCCTCAGCTGGATGTCCTGTACATGACTCGCGTTCAGAAAGAACGTTTTGACGAATCAGAGTACGCGCACATGAAGGCCGCTTACATCCTGACGGCACCCATGCTGGCTGAAGCTCGTGACAACCTGAAGGTATTGCACCCATTGCCTCGTGTAGATGAAATTACCGTCGACGTAGATAAAACCAAGCACGCTTACTACTTCCAGCAAGCAGAAAACGGTGTTTACGCGCGTGAAGCACTACTGGCACTTGTACTGAACGAACAACTTTAAGCAGGAGATGACAGCAATGACTAAGGAAACTCAACAGGTTGAAGCAATTAAAAATGGTTCTGTTATCGATCATATTCCCGCAAATGTGGGTATCAAAGTGCTTAAACTGTTCCAGATGCACAAAACCAACCAGCGTGTGACTGTCGGGCTTAACCTGCCATCTTCAGCATTGGGTGCTAAAGATCTGATCAAGATTGAAAACATCTTCATCAGTGAAGATCAGGCTAACCAGCTTGCCTTGTATGCGCCTAACGCAACCGTCAATCAAATTGAAGATTATGAGGTTGTTAAAAAGCTGACGCTGTCGCTACCAGAGAAAATCAATGCGATTTTCAAATGCCCGAATAGCAACTGCATTACGCATAATGAGCCAGTTGACAGTAGTTTTACTGTTACCGCTAAGAAAGAGGATGTACAGCTGAAGTGTAAATACTGCGAGAAAGTCTTCTCACGTGAAATCGTCACTGAGCGAAACTAAGACCCGTAACGTCGTACTGCACATATGCCTTAACACCGGGTTTTACCGCGTTAATAATAAGAAAGCCTGCTCAGTAATGAGCAGGCTTTCTTTTCTCATACCTAAGACACTCTTTATCCGAAAGCTACTTCTACCTTTAAATTATCACTTCTAAAAATACCTGATTCAGCCCCTATCACAACGAACGCTGAACCAAGTCTTTTCAAAGGACTGTGGCATGAAGTTATTTATTCGCTTTCCCATCTCTTTGTCTTGGTGCGGTCTTTTCTCCTGGTATAAATGGGCCTGCAATACACTAACCGCACGCATGCTGGCTACCGTATGCATTGCCGCTACCGTTACCGGATGTATCATGAGCAATGGCCAGATCAGCCAGACGCCATCGAATAATGCCAATCAATTAGTGGTCATTGGGGTGCCCTTATTGCTGGGCGGGTTTGGCTCATCTGTACCCGTCAACAATCGCTACCACATTACCGCCAAGCACGTTGCCCGCTTGTCATGGGATCTCGATGTTATTCACCACCCGTATTGTGATCTGTCCTTAATACGCACCTCTTCCAGGCATGTGCCTCGCTGGGGGCTAATCTTTCCCGATCAGAAGGTCACCCACGAAGGCCACTCTTTACTGGGTAGCAGCATCAAAGGAGAGGGGAAATACCTGCAGGATATCATCGATACCAATACCGACTGTCTGTATTCATTAAGCGATGCACCAGTGATGTCAGGAATGAGTGGCGGGCCCATATTCAATGAGGCTGGCGAGATCGTCGGCATTACCGTTGCGATTGTGCATAACCCGGAAGATCTCAGCAACTTGCGTCCTGCCGAGCGTTATAGCCAATTCATTCCTGCCACCTTAATTTTTGACTGGCTCAAACAGCTTGGTATCGATACCTCTTATGCCACCCCTGAGCTGGCTGACGTAAAAGTCTCCCCTTATGTCAGTCAGTTAAACCAGCAAAAAACTTGTTCGCCAGAGCCCCAAGTGGCTCAGGCAATACCGTCTCAGTCCAGTATAAGGCCCGATAAAACCAACAATAAATATCTCACAAATGAAATGGGATATAATCCTTCTTATTGGTAATTTCACCAGGTTATTATTTGGTGACAGGGGTCAAATTACCCCATTTGAGTTACTGTTATTATTCTTATGCAGAATTATGCAACGCTTGCATAATTACTGTGCCATAAAACAATAACGATACGATCTTTATACCCAATAATAAGGAGTTGCCCGTGAATGGATACGATATGCACGGTGCGATAGATGCGGCGGCAGTTCTAGATGAAAGCATCATGACTGCATGTAAACGCCTACTGCAACAGCAAAGCTTTACCACCCAAGATGATATTCGCCACCAGCTCATTGCGCTCGGTTACGACGATGTCAGCCAGTCAACGGTATCTCGCCTGCTCTCTCGCCTTGGGGTTGCGAAGGTTCCTAATGCCTATGGCAAAAAAGTATATTGCCTGACTGTTGAAAATGAACCCGTACAGGTTGGCTCATCCATTGCGTCACAAATTGAATTCATTACCCATAACCAACTGGTTGTCGTGGTAAAAACCCATCCTGGTGGCGCACAGCTAGTCGCCCGCCTTATCGATATCCAGCCCCATGATGAGATTTTAGGGACTGTCGGTGGCAACGATACGGTAATGGTTGCCCCTAAAGATATCAACCGGATTGAAGAGTGCGAGAAGGTCGTCAAGGCACGACTGGGGATACCCTTTTAATCGGGTATCAGCAAGTTCTGGACATCACACTTTTCTCTTTGAAATGTGCCATGACACTGCGGCATCAAAACCTTTGACCTGCAAGGCGTTGCGCTGCAAACTAGGACGCCAGCATTGATGACTGGCATGACTACTCACGTTGTGAATGACTTAGTAAGGATAATCAATGACTCAAGTTCTACATACTGATCAGGCTCCAGCCGCTATCGGCCCTTATGTTCAAGGCGTTGATCTCGGCAACATGGTTTTGACTTCCGGCCAGATCCCAGTGAACCCGGTTACAGGGGAAGTCGCTGAAGCTATCGCAGAACAAGCTCGTCAGTCACTGGACAATGTAAAAGCGGTTGTTGAGTCTTCAGGCCTAAAAGTTGCTGACATCGTTAAAATGACCGTCTTTGTAAAAGATCTCAATGACTTTGCCACCGTAAATGAAGTGTATGGTAAGTTCTTCGATGAGCACAACGCCCCTTACCCGGCACGTTCATGTGTTGAAGTCGCACGTCTGCCTAAAGATGTAAAAATCGAAATCGAAGCCATTGCGGTACGCAAGTAATCCGGTTTCAGGTTCAAAAAAAGCTGCCTCTGGCAGCTTTTTTTATCAGCCTGAACCCATCAATGATGAATAACATGCTTTAGCACCTGCGGAAACCAGGCCGTAAATCGCTGAGGATCCGTCGCTAATGCTTGCTCTAATTCTGTTTGTGACCACCAGCGATAAGCCATCACTTCGTTCAGATTTGGCGCTATCTCTATTGTTTTAATATTGGCGACCAATACATGATCCAGTTCGTGTTCAGTCAGCTGGTTATCCAACTCGGCATGATAAACAAAGCTTGCAATATCATGTAACTGAGTAATACCGGTAATACCCATTTCTTCTTCTAAACGTCGTAACCCAGCTTGCTCTAGTGTTTCACTAAGCCTTGGGTGTGAACAGCACGTATTGGTCCACAAGCCACCACTGTGATATTTACCCAACGCTCGCTGGTGCATTAGAAACTCTCTTCCTTCTGCCGTTTCACGATACAACAAAACAGAAAAAGCCAAATGCAGTGCACCTTCACGATGCGCTTGCATTTTTTCCTGCACGCCTTGCACCTGACCTTGCGGATCGACTAATACAACCAGCTCTTCAATCATTGCTTATCTATCTTCTACACAATATAAAAAATAAAAAGGACATGTGTTTAACATGTCCTTATTTAATAGTGGCACTTTATAGCAATGGTTCAATGCATAGTGCTCGCTAGTTCGTTTTATTTTAACGATGTAAGCTGGTTTTATGCTGAACGCTTTGCCACTTCGGCATTCAATTGGGCAAGTTTATCTTCCATCATAGTACGACATTTATTCGACAGCTCGCGCACGTCTTCTTTCGATAGGCCTTCGGTGGATACTGGCGGCATCACTTCAACGATCACCACGCCATTATCCCAACGGTTCATTTTTACATTTTCTGTCGAGCTACAAACAATCGGCACGACAGGCACACCGGCACCAATCGCGGCATGAAAGGCACCGGTTTTAAATGGCAGCAAACCGCGGCCACGTGAACGGGTACCTTCAGGAAACATCCATACCGAGACCTGAAGTTGCTTGATCTTCTCTACGATCTGACCGATTGTTCCCACAGATCTACTACGGCTCGCACGGTCAATCAAAATATTGCCCGTGATCCAGTAAAGCTGTCCAAACAGCGGCATCCAAATCAAGCTTTTTTTACCTACCGTTACAGTACGGGGCATGATGGCACCAGAGACCGTAAACAGATCATAGGAATTCTGATGGTTAGCAACATAGATGCTGGCTCCTACATCTTCAGCCCCTTCGGCAAAACGAAATTCCAGTTTCATTCCCAAGATGCGTGACATCTTGCAAAAAAGACGGCCAACGGTATAAACGTTTTTCGGGTTGCGCGGGCTTAATAAGCAGTAGCCGCAACCAAAGACAAACATGAATACAGCAAAAATTGCGACAGCTACAACGCGCAATAAAAATATCATGGAGCTCTCCTCAGCGTACAAGCGTTCGCTAGTATACTCAGGCAAAGAGAAATTACATCAATTATGTGTATATATTGAACGTAAACTTCGTCGCTCTCACAATCCTAAAGCGATTATACCAATCGGCAGAAACAACAAACCCTCCGTATAGGAGGGCCTGTAAAATACGCATACTTTCAGAACGATCGCTTATACCAATCGGAACAACTATCCTGAGTAGAATTATTCAGTATCACCTGACGGTTGCGCATTTGATGTCACTTCGAGTCGGGTCACGCGCTGAAGACCACGCGGCAACATCGTACCCCGGCGCCCACGCTCGCCACGGAAGTTATCAAGATCGGTCTGTTTCAAGCCAAGCTTGCGCTTACCGGCATGTAACGTCACTTGGCATCCTTGTGGCAATACGACTAATTGCGACAAGAACTCTTCACGAGATTTAGAGCGAGCCGCTGGAATGTTGATAATTTTATTGCCCTTGCCTTTACCTAACTGGGGTAAATCTTTAATTGCGAACAACAACATTCGCCCTTCATTGGTGATAGCCAAAATTTCATCATTATTTAAATCAAATATTGGCTGGGGTGGCATCACCGCAGAGTTCTCAGGTACCGTTAACAGCGCTTTACCGCTCTTATTTTTCGATACCATATCAGTGCTCTTACAAATGAAGCCGTACCCCGCATCAGAGCCCATTAACCACATCTGCTCATCTTCAGCCATTAACACCTGACGCATATTCGTACCTGGTGTTAAGTTCAGGCGCCCTGTCACAGGCTCCCCCTGGCTCCGCGCAGAAGGCAAGCTGTGAGATTCAAGCGCATAGCTTCGACCATCCGAACCAATCAAAATAGCCGGCAGGTTACTCTTACCACGCGCATGGGCGAGATAATTATCACCGGATTTATAACTCAAGCTGCTTGGATCAACATCATGACCTTTAGCATGACGGATCCAGCCTTTTTCAGACAACACAACCGTAATCGCTTCACTTGGGATCAAGTCACGTTCGGTCAGGGCTTTTGCTTCTGCACGCTCAACGAGTGGCGAACGACGATCATCGCCATACTTCTCGGCATCCGCTTGAATTTCTTTCTTAATCAACGTGCTTAAACGGCGCTCAGAGCCTAATAGCTTCTCTAGATGATCTCGCTCTTTAGCCAGTTCATCTTGCTCGCCACGGATCTTGATCTCTTCCAGTTTTGCTAACTGGCGAAGTTTGATCTCTAAAATGGCATCAGCCTGGATCACACTCAATTCAAAGCGCGACATCAGCTCGGCTTTCGGATCGTCTTCATTGCGGATGATTTCAATCACTTCATCGATATTGAGATAAGCCGCAAGCAGACCTTCAAGAATATGTATACGCGCAGTCACTTTATCCAAACGGTACTGCAAACGGCGACGTACCGTTGAACGGCGGAATACCAGCCATTCATTGATAATTTGCAGCAACCCTTTTACTCGCGGACGGCCATCAAGCCCCAACATATTCAGGTTAACCCGAAAACTCTTTTCCAAATCCGTTGAGGCAAACAGGTGGTTCATCAACTGCTCGCAATCAATACGGTTAGAGCGTGGTACGATAACAATACGGGTTGGATTTTCGTGATCGGATTCATCACGCAGATCTTCAACCATCGGCAGCTTCTTCGCCCGCATCTGGTTGGCAATTTGTTCCAATAACTTGGCACCAGAGACTTGATGTGGCAAAGCCGTAATAACGATATCGCAATTCTCTTTGTGCCATATCGCACGCATCCGAATGCTGCCACGACCGCTTTGGTATATTTTCTTCAGATCATGACTCGGCGTGATGATCTCAGCTTCCGTCGGATAATCCGGACCTTTGACAAATTCCATCACGTCGTCAAGATCCGCTTTCGGATTTTCAAGCAAATGCACCGCAGCACTTGCCACTTCCCGCGCATTATGCGGCGGAATATCCGTTGCCATACCCACCGCAATACCGGTGATCCCGTTCAACAGGATATGCGGCAGACGCGCCGGCAGCATTTTCGGCTCATTCATGGTGCCATCAAAGTTTGGCACCCAGTCAGCGGTTCCCTGGCCTAATTCACTCAGCAGGACTTCAGAGAAACGTGACAAACGAGATTCGGTATAACGCATGGCCGCAAATGATTTAGGATCATCGGGCGCCCCCCAGTTGCCTTGACCATCAACCAGCGGATAACGGTATGAAAATGGCTGAGCCATCAAGACCATGGCTTCATAACACGCTGAATCACCATGCGGGTGGAACTTACCCAATACGTCACCAACAGTACGTGCTGATTTCTTGTATTTTGCCGTTGCCGATAAACCCAGCTCTGACATCGCGTAAATAATACGGCGCTGTACCGGCTTAAGGCCATCACCAATAAAAGGTAAGGCACGATCCATGATTACGTACATGGAGTAATTCAAATAAGCGTCTTCGGTAAACTTCCGTAACGGAAGCTGTTCAACGCCATCCATTGAGACATCAGTCATCGTGGGGTAATCCGTTTAATATTTTTCGTTGTTAATAGCTGTTCGCTCAGGCAAACAGCCATCAAACTCAATCTTGTGCATATTCTGTATATAGCAGATACGTAATTCGTAAATCGCCTAATTGAATTAGACTTCAGCCATATCGCCTTTATCTTGCAACCAGTGACGACGGTCTTCGGCGCGCTTCTTACCGAGTAACATGTCCATCATTTCATTAGTCTGCTGATCATCATCAATGGTCAACTGAACCAGACGGCGTGTGTTGGGATCCATTGTGGTTTCACGTAGCTGCAATGGGTTCATCTCACCCAGTCCTTTGAATCGCTGGACGTTCACTTTGCCACGCTTGCTACTGAGGCGATCCAAGATGCCGTTCTTTTCAGCTTCATCTAGCGCGTAGTAAACTTCTTTGGCTAAATCGATACGATACAATGGGGGCATGGCAATATAGACATGGCCAGCACGAACCAGCGCTTCAAAATGCTTCATGAACAACGCGCATAGAAGCGTTGCGATATGCAGACCATCGGAGTCCGCATCGGCTAAGACACAGATTTTACCGTAACGTAAACCACTTAAATCATCACAATCAGGGTCGATCCCCAATGCCACGGAAATATCGTGAACTTCTTGCGATGCCAGTACCTGATCGGCAGACACTTCCCAGGTATTTAGGATCTTGCCGCGCAATGGCATAATCGCTTGATACATACGATCGCGAGCCTGTTTGGCTGAACCGCCAGCCGAGTCACCTTCGACTAAGAAAAGCTCCGTGCGGTTAAGATCCTGCTGCGAGCAGTCCGCTAACTTACCCGGCAAGGCCGGGCCGGATGCAATTTTTTTACGGACCACTTTCTTACTGGCACGCATTCGGCGATGCGCATTGGCAATACAGACTTCGGCCAGCTGCTCTGCAAGTTGCGGCCGTTCATTCAGCCACAGGCTGAAAGCATCTTTAATGACGCCAGACACAAAAGCCGCACACTGGCGGGACGACAAGCGCTCTTTGGTCTGGCCGGCAAATTGCGGATCCTGCATTTTGACTGATAACACATAGGCACAACGGTCCCAGATATCATCGGCAGTCAGCTTCACCCCTCGCGGCAGCAAGTTGCGGAATTCACAGAACTCGCGCATTGCATCTAATAAGCCCTGACGCAGGCCATTAACGTGGGTACCGCCTTGAACGGTTGGGATCAGGTTAACGTAGCTTTCAGCGATCAGTTCACCACCTTCGGGTAACCACAACAATGCCCAGTCGGCCGCTTCTGTCTGGCCGCGGAAGGCACCGGTAAACGGTTCTTCCGGCAGCAAGGTGTAACCTTTAACCCCTTCGGCCAGGTAATCGTTCAAGCCATCTTCGTAACACCAGCGAATGGTTTCACTGTTCACTTTATCGGTAAAGACGATCTCAAGCCCCGGACAGAGTACCGCCTTCGCCTTAAGAACGCTTTTCAAACGGGTAACCGAAAATTTAGCGCTATCGAAGTATTTAGCATCCGGCCAGAAATGAACACGGGTCCCTTTGGCGCGGCGGCCACAGGTGCCGACCACTTCCAGCTCGGAGACTTTATCGCCATTTTCAAAAGCGATATCGTAAATCTGACCATCACGTTTTACTGACACTTCAACGCGAGTAGACAGGGCGTTAACCACTGAAATACCTACCCCGTGCAAGCCACCAGAAAACTGATAGTTATCACCCGAAAACTTACCGCCGGCATGCAGCTTACATAAGATAAGCTCTACCCCAGACACCCCTTCGACAGGGTGGATATCTACGGGCATACCACGGCCATCATCGATCACTTCCAACGACTGATCAGCATGAAGGATGACTTCTACTTTACGGGCGTGGCCAGCCAGTGCCTCATCGACACTGTTATCAATTACTTCTTGGCCCAGGTGGTTTGGTCGCACCGTATCGGTGTACATCCCGGGACGGCGTTGTACTGGCTCAAGGCCATTCAGAACCTCAATGGCTCCGGCGTTATAGCTTTTCTCTGTCATATCACGGAAGGTTACTAGAAATTTTTGCAACAATAGTCA
The DNA here is from genome assembly GCF_050337085.1 of Photobacterium sagamiensis. NCBI lineage: Bacteria > Pseudomonadati > Pseudomonadota > Gammaproteobacteria > Vibrionales > Vibrionaceae > Photobacterium > Photobacterium sagamiensis. Next base: position 39,210 of record NZ_JAKJSP010000018.1, read on the forward strand.
GTAACCCCAGCCCGGTTGTCAAGCTGAGGTCAACGGTAAGACCCACAATTGTGAGTCGGTTATAGCCTTAATTGCCGGGTTATCCCCTCAATGTCCGGTTATAGCCTTAAATAAGTAGCAGGTTACACCCCTAGGGTCTGATCACAACCCAAGGAATTGAATAACGTCGGCAGGAAAGCGTTCAAAATCAACAAAACTATGGTCACCATCAGGCTCCAGCGTCTGTTTACAGGCGTAATATTTCGTCACAGCCTGACGATAGTCCAGCACTTCATCGCCCATTTGCTGTAATAACCAGAAGAGTTCAGGGTGTGTGACCTGCTGAACATCCATGGCTTTTAAATCGTCCATATGCTGTGGTTCAAGCCAGTATTTCTCATTGGTATAAGGATTAACTTGCTCTCCCAGATACTCAACCAGCAGCTCATAAGGCTTCACTGCAGGGTTCACCAAAACAGCGGGTAATTGATAACGGCTATTCAACCACGTTGATATATACCCGCCCAGCGAACTGCCAACCAGCCCAATTTTGTATTCTTGTTTCAGCTCACTCACTAATTCGTCAATGAACATTGCAGCCTGGGCAGGATAGCACGGCATTTGCGGGATCACGACGCGAATATCAGGACGATGTTGCTGGCAGTAATCTGCCATCACTCTGGCTTTCAGTGACTGAGGTGAACTGTTAAACCCATGGATGTAAAGTAACAAAGGTTTCATTTAATAACCTGCAGCATCAAATTCGGGGGTAAAGCAATTACCTTGTAAACGCGATACCGCAGTATTTAGCTGCCCGTCACGGGTTAATTCCAGGTAACGCCAACCCGGGGTGATTTTATCCAGGGCAAAATCACTGGAATCAGGCAAAAACTGGATACAAGTCGATGGTGTGGCGAGCACCCGCACCCCACGATAAGTACGATCTAATTCCTGATGAATATGGCCACACAGTATCGTGCTGACCTTCGGGTATTTGCCAATCACCTGCCAGAAGGGATCATTATTATGCAGCTGATGCTGATCAAGCCAGGTACTGCCGGCGGCCAATGGATGGTGATGCAATAATACCAGCGCATGGCGATCCGGATAAGCTGCCAGCGCCTGATCCAGCATCGCAAGTTGCGCTTCGCTTAACTCACCGTGAGGAACACCTGGCACCTGGCTATCAAGCAAAATCACTTGCCAGTAATCTCCGGCCAGCACTTGCTCACATGACTTAATTTGCGCCGAAGGCAGCACCGTCTGCATGCTGGGCTGAAAATCATGATTACCAGGTAACCAGAAGCACGGCTGTGGCCAGCGCGCAATACCGCCAGCAAAATGCTGATAAGAAACTTGACTGTGGTCTTGTGAAATATCACCCGTTGCCACAATCGCATCAAACGGGCGTGCAGCCGCGTCTACAGCATTCAATACTGCATGAAAACTATCTTTCGTCACCACGCCCAATAAGCTACCTGCTTCATCAGCAAATAGATGGGTGTCGGTGATCTGGAGTAGAGCCACACTATCCGGGTTTGTTTGTGGCAGCGAATACGTCTGCAAAACGTCAAAAACCTTGTCTATTAAATTCAAATCTAATTAGTTCAGCATACTTCTGTCGCTGTTTAACAAACCGACTGTTTACTGATCCCATTTTTTAGGCAATATGCCAGCCAGTCTCCCAAAAAGCGATTAACCTGATGTTTCTCGTCTTTTTGGCACATCCGTAAATTCGGATAATCATACCTTGGCTTAAGTCTCGAAATCTGTTGGGCGCTACACACTTCTGCCACTCTGGCATCGTGGTACAACCGAACGGTGAGCTGGGGGATTAAGTATTCTGCTACATCACCAGTGTTGTGCTGCCACAAACATATCACCGTCGTATAACGGGTTGACTCAATAATTTTCAGTCTGTATTCATGCTCAAAAACCTGATATGCGCACTCATCTCCTACCGCATCATTTTTTGGCAGTAATGGAAGCAACTTCGCATAGTTGGTTTCATATAATCGCATGAGACCAGCAAGATCAACGGTGTATCTTTTATTCAATCGGTGTCCTTAGACCACTGGATTTGTAATCGAGAATAGTTTAACTGCAACCATTGTAGCGCAATGATCGAAGCCGCATTCTCTATTTTACCTGATTCAACCCACTGGTATGCCTGTTGGCGTGTCACGACATGAACACGAATATCTTCGCCTTCTTCTTCGAGGCCATGAATACCTTGTGCTCCGGTGCTATCAATACAACCGACAAACACATCCAGCACCTCTGAACAACCGCCGGAACTGGAGAGGTAACGGGTGACTTTATCTAAATCTGTCACCTTCAGGCCGGCCTCTTCGACAGCTTCACGACGCACCACGTCCTGGGCGGATTCGTCAGGTTCAATAATGCCAGCCACAATTTCCAGCTGCCAGGGGGCGCAATCCGCCGCCATCGCACCAACTCTGAATTGTTCAACCAGTACCACTTTATCCAGGACGGGATCATAAGGAAGCAAGGCCGCCGCATGTCCGCGTTCAAACATTTCACGCTCCAGCGTCTTACTCCAGCCGCCGGCAAATAACCGGTGACGAAAGCGGTACTTTACCATCCTAAAAAAGCCTTGATATAACATTTCAGTCGACAAAATATCGACATCATCTTTGCTATACACAATACCATCAAGGCCCGCAGGCATCTTGTTACTCATGCAGTGATCTCCATTTAGCCGTATTTTTTCATTCAAAAGGGCCAACAGCAATGATCAAATTCAACTTTTTTGATAAATGTTATGATTTATTTTAAGTCCATATCGCCAACTGGATGGATTACAATCAAGAGATGCTTAAATAAGCAACGTAATATATAGATTACAATTACATATGATTAAACTTTCAGCGAAATAATGCATAAAACTGCGTTGCGATCAGTTTCAAGCAAGGTATCTTAAGGTACACTCATTATTTGCACCCATTTTATTGTCAGGATCAGGAAAGTCATCCATGAAAAAATTGCTTCCGCTCATTATCAGCGTTGCGCTTGGCGCTTTAAGCCAGGCAGCACTGGCTGATGATCTCGCTGATATCTACCAACAAGCAAAACAAAACGACCCTCAGCTATTAAGAGCTGCCGCAGATAAAGATGCAGCCTTTGAAGCAATTAACTCGTCTCGTAGTGCACTACTGCCACAGATTAACTTAACCGCAGGCTATAACGTAGCCCGTATTGATGGTGATCAAGATGGCTTTAACGGTGGCCTGGGCCTGAGTCAGTCTATCTATAACCGTTCCAGCTGGATTAACTTAGACATCGCCGAAAAGGTTGCTCGCCAGAGTGATTCAACTTATGCGGTATCGCAACAAGCTTTGATTCTGCGTGTTGTAAACTCTTACTTTGATGTCCTGAAACGGATGGATGATCTGGAATTTATTCGCGCAGAAAAAGCGGCTGTTGGCCGCCAGCTAGAGCAAACCAAACAACGCTTTGAAGTCGGTTTATCTGCAATCACCGACGTGCATGATGCTCAGGCGCAATACGACAACGTATTAGCCGATGAAATCATCAAAGAAAATGCGCTGACTAACAGCTATGAAGAACTACGTGAAATCACAGGCCAGGAATATAAAGAGATCAACATCCTGGATACCGCACGTTTCTCCACCAGTGCTCCGCAAACCGGTGTTCTGGATCTGCTAAAAGATGCCGAGAACGAAAACCTGACACTGTTAACCGCGCGAATTTCACAAGATATTGCGCGTGATAGCATTTCACTGGCGGAATCCGGCCATCTGCCTACCCTGTCGTTCGATGCTGGCTATGATTACAATGAACTCAATTCATTTAACGATGAAGGGACTGTTACCGCAGGTATTAACCTTAACCTGCCTGTTTATACCGGTGGCAGAACAACCTCTGAAGTGAAACAAGCACAGTTTAACTACATATCGGCCAGCGAAGATCTGGAAGGTTCATACCGCAGCGTCGTAAAAGATGTCCGTGCGTTTTATAACAATATCAATGCATCGATCGGTTCTGTACGAGCTTATCAGCAATCGGTAATTTCTGCCCAGTCCGCACTGGAAGCGACAGAAGCCGGTTTTGATGTCGGTACGCGTACTATTGTTGACGTATTAGACTCAACCCGTCGACTTTACGATGCTAACCGCCAGCTGGCTAATGCGCGTTATGATTACATTTTAAATCAGATACAGCTTAAGCAGGCCGTTGGTTCGCTCAATGAGCAAGACATCATCGATATCAATGTAGGCTTGATAAACAGTAAATAATAATCGGATCGTCGTGGCCATGAATAAGCACGACGTCAGGTAAAATGTAAAAAAGCGCCATTATCTGGCGCTTTTTTTATGACGATATCTTGAAAAGCACTTATCCTCGTCCGCCACGGATCGATTCAATAATCTCGGTGGTAGAACAGCCATCTTCAAAATTCAGCACCCGAACTTCTCCACCAGCGGCAATCACTTCTTTACCGCCAGCAATCTCTTCCGGCTTGTAGTCACCACCTTTTACCAGCAGCGTTGGCAGGATCTCGCTGATTAAACGTTGTGGCGTTTCTTCCGTGAAGGGAACAACCCAGTCAACAGCCCCTAATCCGGCCAATACCGCCATCCGGCGATCTTCCGGATTGACCGGACGACCCGGGCCTTTCAATGCCTGCACCGATGAATCTGAGTTCACGGCAACAATCAGGCGATCGCCCAATTTGGCGGCCTCATTTAAATAAGCCACATGACCGGCATGCAGAATGTCGAAGCAACCATTGGTCATCACGACTTTCTCGCCGCGCCGTTTTGCCGCTTCCACCGCCAATTGCAACTGCTGCTCGGCCACCACACCAAACCCCGTATCCTGGCTGCCATAGATCGCATCAGTTAATTCAATCGTTGAAAGGGTTGAGGTACCCAGCTTCGCCACCACAACACCCGCAGCTGCGTTAGCCAGCTTACATGCATCAGACAACGATTTACCCGCCGCCAGTGATGCCGCTAACACGGAGATCACCGTGTCGCCAGCCCCAGTCACATCATAAACTTCCTGAGCCTGGGTCGGCATATGCAGGGGCTCCTGATCTTTTTGCAGCAACGTCATGCCGTGCTCACTACGCGTTACCAGCAGCGCATCGAGATCGAACCGGTCAATCAAGGCCAGGCCTTTTTCAACTAACTCTTCTTCGCTGCGCACTTTGCCGGCCACGGTTTCAAACTCTGAGAGATTTGGCGTCAGCAGGGTTGCACCGCGGTAACGCTCAAAGTCAGCACCTTTAGGATCAATGAGTACCGGTACCCCCGCTTCATGGGCAAGTTCAATCATTACACGAATATGCTCAAGGGCACCTTTGGCATAAYCCGATAAAATGACCACTTTTGCATGAGGCAGAGATTGCTTCAGTCGCGGTAAAATCTTGTCGGCATCCACATTGTGGAAGCCTTCTTCAAAATCAAGCCGAATTAACTGCTGACCACGGCTCATCACGCGCAATTTGGTGATCGTCGGATATTCAGGTAATGACACAAAGTCACAGCGCACATCCAGCGAAGATAGCTTTTCTGTTAATGCCTTAGCCGCTTCATCAATCCCGGTCAGCCCGACTAAACGCGCATGGCCCCCCAGCGCAGCAATATTCATCGCCACATTAGCCGCTCCACCAGGACGCTCTTCAACCTGCTCAACCTTTACAATCGGCACCGGCGCTTCCGGCGAAATTCGTCCGGTTGGCCCATACCAATAACGATCCAGCATGACATCACCAACAACCAGCACATCAGCTTGATCATAATCAGGAAGAGTCAGTTTCATTTTTATCTCCGGGATAGTGAAAACGGCCAGATATTAACATAAAGGTATACCCACAAACAGATTGCAACTGTTAATCATGATGGCTTTCATCTGATTAATCACTCAGCCGGTGCCGGTGGCTCCAGGTACTGCTGCCAGATCTGCTGGACAACCTCACGCTCTGCGCCAAATTGCTGCTCATCCACGTAGGCAGGTAAGCCCAATAAATTCAGGCGATGAATTTCATCTCGCATGCTGCAATAGGCCTGCTTGAGTGCAGTGGCCTGAGACAGACTCAGGATCTCATATTCAGCCATGGTATCGAAAATACGCACATTATCAGACCAGCGGGTTAACGCCTGCTCTTGGCTGGCATGTTGCAAAACCAGGTACTGAGCAATAAATTCGATATCGGTAATTCCGCCTTTATCTTGCTTCAGACCAAACATGCCGGCTTTCTTACTGCCCATATGCTCACGCATTTTGTGGCGCATCGCCACCACATCACTCTGCAGCTGCTGCGGCTCCCGGCATTGCATCAGGATCTGCCGGCGAACATCAACAAAACCCTGCTGCAAAGGCGCATCACCATACACCATGCGAGCACGCACGATGGCCTGATGCTCCCAGGTCCAGGCTTCTTTGTGCTGATATTCAGCAAAAGCTTCCATGGTGCTGACCAGCAGTCCGGATGCACCTGACGGGCGCAGACGAACATCAACCTCATACAGCACCCCAGATGAAGTACGGGTTGAGAACAGATGAACAATACGTTGTGCCAACCTCAGATAAAACTGACGGCCATCAATCTCTTTCTTTCCCGTGGTGTAAACATCAGCCGGGCAGTCGTGCAAAAATACTAAGTCAAGATCAGAACCATACCCTAGCTCCCAGCCACCGACCTTGCCATAACCAATCACGCCAAAGCCTTTGCCGTCACGATCTGCCAGGTGACTAGGTTCACCATATTTTTCCGCCATTTGCAGCCAGGCCTGATTCACCACAGCGGCAATAATCGCTTCGGACAAATAGGTTAGATGGTCGCTGACTTTCATCAAGGGCAGGGCACCGGCTATATCTGCCGCCGCAATACGCAGCAACTGCGCTTGCTTAAACTGACGAATCGCTTCCATCTGCTGTTCCATGTCTTCTTCAGGGATCCGCGCAAGATACTCTCGCAGCTCCTCCCCGTACTGGTTCAGCGGCGTTGGATTATAGAGATGCTTCGGATCAAGCAACTCATCAAGCAGAATAGGATATTGTGTCAGCTGGTTGGCAACCATCGGGCTGGCGGCGCACAGACGCACCAGCTGGTTTAATGCTGCCGGGTGCTCACTCAGCAATTCGAGATAAGTGGTACGGGTCGCGACACGAACAATCAACTTGATCACTCGCGCTAACACGGGTGCCGCATCCGGACGCAGCACGATCCGCGCCAGTACCTCCGGCATCAGTTTGGCCAGTACTTCCCGACCGCGAGGCCCTAGCGTACGCTTTGCCAGCTCAGCCTTCATTCCCAGCAAAGTACTGGCTTGCCCGGCCTTCTCCGGCGCATTCAGTTCCGCCAGAATATTAAGCACTACTTCTTCATTTTTCGCCATTGCCCACAACTCGTGGAATTGCGTATCCGCAGAACGCTGGGCGTCATCTTCTTCAGTACCAATAATGTGATCGAACACCTGATGTACGGCAGCCATATGCTGTTGAGTTGCGGCTTGCAAGCTTTGCCAGTCCTCATACCCCATTGCACATGCTAAGCGCATCTGATCCAGAGGTTTATCCGGTAAGGTTTGAGTTTGTTTGTCATCAATGGCTTGCAGCAAGTTTTCCAGCTTACGCAAGAAGCAATAGCCCTGTTCTAAATCGCTCACTTGCTCGGCAGGTAATAGTGCTAACTGTTTGATTGCCGATAATGTTTCCAGTAACCCCCGGCTGCGCAGGCTCGGCTCGCGGCCACCGCGTATTAACTGAAAGGTCTGAGCAATAAATTCAACTTCACGGATCCCGCCGGCACCCAGCTTAATGTTGTTGTGCAGGCCACGACGACGGACTTCACTGCTGATCATTGATTTCATCCGGCGTAATGACTGTATGGCACTGAAATCGATATAACGGCGGAAGACAAACGGCCGCAGCATCTGACGTAATTCCTGATACTGAGTAAAGCTTTCGCGCCCCATCACCCGCGCTTTAATCATTGCATAGCGCTCCCAGTCCCGTCCCTGTTCCTGGTAGTAATCTTCCAGCGCGGCATAACTCATCACCAGCGGGCCGCTGTCGCCAAAGGGCCGCAGACGCATATCAACCCGGTAACAGAAACCATCATATGTTTGCTGATCGAGCGCTTTGATCAGTCGCTGCCCAAGACGAGTAAAGAACTGTGAATTGGCGAGGCTGCGTCGCCCGCCCCGGGTCTCACCGTTTTCCGGAAACGTAAAAATCAAATCAATGTCAGATGAAAAATTCAATTCGCCACCGCCCAGCTTCCCCATCCCCAGAATGAGCATCGGCTGAACGTCACCGTCAGCATTGGACGGTGTGCCCCACTCTTTACAGCACTGGGTGTAGAGCCACTGATACGCTTCCATGATCAACGCTTCAGCGAGCAAAGAGAGGTGAGACAGGCTTTGTGCTAATGTGGCTTTCGCAGTGAAATCCCGCCAGCCAATCCATACCATTTCCTGACGACGAAATGCCCGTAACCGGCGCATAAGCCCCGCTTCATCCGTAGCCGTGGCCAGCAACTGCTGCAACTGATGACGGTAGTGTTCACCATGCTCAGCATCATCAACATGTTCAGCCAGCCAAGGTAATAGTTGCCCGTCACGGATAATCGAGCCAGTGATGAAATCACTCAACCCAATAACTTGATGCAACTCGGCTTGACGCTCTGCCGGCCATTGGGAAAGCAGCTCAGGGTGAGCATGTTGAAGTTTCTCCAGCGCTTTGGCTGAAGCGGCAGAAAGTAGATCAGGCTGCTCTTCATGTTGTGTCATAGCGGTTCCTTTGATTATTTCCCTGGCGAGCTGAATGGCTATGTGATACCAATTGCTACGATAGCATACAACAACGCCCACCAGAGGTGGGCGTTGTATCTTTAGTGGCAGGATTTGTTAACCAATCATATATTGCTTAATCAGATCTGGAACGCCTGAATTTTACCTTCCAGTTCATTGGCATGAGTTTGCATGGTATCTGATGTCTCAGAAAGCTCTGTAATGACCACGACTGATGCTTCTACCAGCTCGCGGACATTAGTCAGGTTCTGGTTCATCTCGTCGGCCACCGTCGTTTGCTGCTCGGCAGCAGAGGCGATATGGAAATTCATGTCATTGATGCGTTGTACCTGCTCAACAATTTTATCCAGCTCACCACCCGCACTGGTCACCAGATCGACACCTTCTGCCGCTTCCACCACACTCTGCTCCATCAGCGAAACCGCTTGTTGGGCACTGTTTTGCAGCTGGGAGATCATCTCCTGAATTTCAACGGTCGCTTTCTGGGTACGCTGCGCCAGGTTACGCACTTCATCGGCAACAACAGCAAAGCCACGACCTGCATCACCTGCACGAGCCGCTTCAATCGCCGCATTCAGTGCCAGTAAATTCGTTTGTTCAGAAATGCTCTGAATAGTCACAATCACACTGCCAATCTGCTCTACGCGTTCTTCAACCTGATTCACCGCCCCGGCTGACTGGCTGATATCCTGCGATAACTGATTAATGGTAACAATGGTCTGCGACACAAACTGCTGGCCTTGCGCCGCTTGTGCTGAGGTTCCTTCCGTTGTATTGGAGGCATCACGGGCATGTTCCGCAACAGTCTGTACTGTTGACGTCATCTCGCTCATTGCAGACGCCAGCTGATCAATTTCATTAAACTCTTCTTGGGCTGACTCTTTGGTTTCCACCATGCTGATAGACATCACTTCCGCCAATGCCGACAGCTCCGAAGACGTGTCACGCTGGCTCCCCATCACATCACGTAACTGAATACGGGTTTTCTCCAACTCTCGGGCTAAATCACCGTATTCATCGCGGCAATCCATTTCAATCGGCTGAGACAAGTCACGTGTTGCCAGAGACTTAATACTCTCAGCCAGGTACTGAGTCTGGCGCAGCATAATGCCAGAACCACCCAGTAGAATCACAATGAAAGCTGCAATCATCAAACCCGTTTGCCATGCCACCTGCACCAGAAAATCACGGTAATAGCTCTCAGCCTCAGAAGCCGATTGCGAAGCGACAACTACCCAATTCCAGTCTGGTAATTCAATCGCATATTCAAAGCGATCTTCATTATTCAGCACAATTGGACCCGCACCCGCATGTTGCATCAGGTAGCGAGGCAAATCCACACCCTGATCGGTAATATCGGTCAGCTCACTGATTGTGCGTGCGGTCGGATGGCCTAATACCTTACCGCTGTCACGCTCGACCAGATAAAAATAGGCGCCTTTTTGCCAGCTTTTCGCCTGCGCATTAATCGCCTGCTCAGCCAATTGTTTGCCGTCTTCACCCTGAGCGAGAAAAGTGCCCAGTAATGCGGCATTCGTTTGCGCCAGCTCTTCAGAGCGATCTTGCTGGATCTGCACCACCGACTGGTAGAAGGTATTTGCATCCCACAACTGCTTACCAATAAGCAGTATGGTACTAAAAACCATCAACACAATAAGCTTAGGCACGAGACGAATGTTCGTGAGTCCCTGTTCCCATGGTTTAAACACCATCGTTGCCATTTTTAATCTCCGTATTGTAAGCATGCCAGCCGTTAAAATTTATGTAATTTATAGTGATACAGAAATTTCAGGGCTCAAAATCAGAAGTTTGAACGAATTATTTTATAGCTCAAAACAATTAGGCTATTCTATATCCTTGCTGTGAATTACGAAAATTTAATGATGAAAAAGATCGATGCCGTCAAACATGAATTCAATCCGATAAGCCTGGTGGCTTGAGTACTCTCTTTTATGTCGGAGCAATTGCGACCAGCTTCATATTTATTCCGCAAGCTAAATATCTTTACACTCTTTCGTGGTCATCGACATCTTCATTTATCAGCTGTTCTGGTGAGCTCAATCATTGCGGATCCAAGCAAGCAAGCAGAAAGAGAACGGTGAGAGAAACAGAAACGCCCCATAACCGGGGCGTTTTAATGGATGCAGCTTAAATAGCAGGGGCTGGAAACATTAGGGCCAGTATGGGATCAGTTCGACCCCCATCTGGCGCGTCTGATCCATTGCATGGATCAATGACTCTTCTTTACGACTGAGCCATTTCTCAAGCTGTTTACGGTCATCGTCGTCGTACTGTTCGACCAGTGTTCGAACCGGCTCTAACTGGCGTAAATCTTCGATGCCACGTAACAAGTCTAACCACGGCATTCTGAACGCAGCACGTTTGTCTTCATCATACAGCTCGGCAAAACAAGTCCCGCTCATCAGGTTGCGAAATAATCGCGGCTGCTGGTCGAAATAATCAATCCGATTTAATAATCGCTGAGAAGGAAAAACGTCAAGTAACTCATCCCATGAACGCGATAGCACGCCATCAGCAAAAGGCTTGATACTGCCCGCTAATTTGATACGCGCTTTATCGTCAAGGAAAGGCTGCCAGCCTCGGCTTAAAATCCAACGGCTTAAATCAAGTAATAGACCACAATAACGAGCCGACGTCAGCAGCCGCAAGATATCATCCGTCTCGGGTAACGCTTCAAACCGTGTTTGCAGCTGCTTCTGGAGTGACTTACGCATATTAAGCTTTTTCAGCACCTGGCCTTTCTCTGCTAATAGCTGCGTAATGCTGGCCGCTTCTTCCAGCCAATCCAGCTCACCTTCCAGCCAGTGCAGTTCTTGACGCAACAACGCACTCGCCCGGCGAGGGATCAAGCCACCAAATACCACCAGCGCCTGACGAATTAACCCTAACGCCTGGCTGATTTGGTGCAGCGATTCTTGATCTTGGCACTCAACATAAATCTGTTCATGATAATGCCAGTGGGCCAACGCATGCTCTAAGGTGTTGACGAAAACCGCCTCAACCGACTCCTGGGCGTTGACGGCGACAAAAGGCAACGCTTTCACCTCATCACCGCTATAACCTGCAGCCAGGCGGTAACCACGGGCAGCCTTGCTTAAATTGCCCAGACGCATGCCGCCTTCTGCACATAACTCGCGTGCGAGCGTAAACAACGCATCGGTTTGACCGGATTTAAGTTCTAATTCAACTTCACAGATAGAGTCAGTTTTACCATTCGTACTCACTTCCCCCTGATCAAAAGCCAATTCGATCTGGCTACCATCTGGCATGGCGATCAGCCATTGCTGACGTTCAAAGTCAGTAGAAAACAGAGGGTTGAGCTGTTGCTGCACGTGAGCAACATTAACGCTCTCTGGCCATGCATCGTCAGGATGCAAGAAGAGATCAGGCTCGGTACCATTGGTTTCAGCGTTATATTCAGGACGTTGGTGCAACCCTGCAACCACCCGTCCAGCGGTCTTCAAGGTCTGAACAAAAACATCATCAAACCGACGGATCCGCAGGCCAATATCGTGCTGGCGAAGAATTTGGTCTGGTGTATCAAAGTAGATATTGCCTAAAATTCGGCTACTTTGCTGCAAAATTTTCGCATCGGCAATCACACGTAGAAGCTGATTCGAAAATTCTGGTGAGACGAAAAACTTCAGTTCTATCTCGGTTTCCATAGTTGTCCCTATAAACAGTGGCAAACCAAGGATATTTCCTTATGTGCCCGGGGGCAAGTGAGAAATATCAACAATACCTTGATCAAAAGAGGTTCCCCTCCCCTAACTTATACGTTAACATGCGCGCCTCAATGACCATCGCTCAAGAATTAGCCATTTAAGGCACTCTCTAGGTTGATCGGCTATGCCAGTAAATACAATTATGGGGCTCTTTGCTAAATCCCCAATCAAACCACTGCAACGTCACGTTACTCGCGTAAATGAATGTTGCGATTTGCTCGTTCCGTTCTTCGAGGCATGTCATGCCGGAGACTGGGATAAAGCATCTAACTTACGTGAACAGATCTCGCAGCTTGAAAAAGATGCTGATGTGTTGAAGCGTGAGATCCGTCTGAAACTTCCTCGCGGTCTTTTCATGCCAGTCGATCGTACTGACATGCTGGGGCTTCTAACTCAACAGGATAAACTAGCTAATCTGTCCAAAGATATCGCAGGTCGTGTCTTAGGTCGTCAGCTACAAATCCCTGCCACCATGTATCCTGATTTCGTCGCATACGTCCAACGTTGTCTTGACGCAGCTGACCAAGCTCGTCGAGTGATCAACGAACTGGACGAACTGCTGGAAACGGGTTTCAAAGGCAGAGAAGTAACGCTCGTGGCTGAAATGATTAATCAGCTTGATGTCATCGAAGATGATACTGACAGCATGCAGATTGTGTTGCGTCAACAACTTATGTCCATCGAAGACCAATATAACCCGGTGGATGTAATGTTCCTGTATAAAATTCTCGAGTGGATTGGCGGTATCGCTGATCAGGCACAACGTGTCGGCTCGCGACTGGAAATCATGCTATCGCGTTCATAAACGTCGAGAATTTAACAATAACAAGGTTTTACAATGGAAATCCTGGCTAACTACGGCACCATTCTTATGGTGCTGGCGGGTATCTTTGGTCTTTTGATGGCGTTTGGTATTGGTGCAAATGATGTTGCCAATGCCATGGGTACTTCAGTAGGTTCAAAAGCACTTACCGTTAAACAAGCAATCATCATTGCGATGATCTTCGAATTCGCAGGTGCTTACCTTGCAGGTGGAGAAGTCACTGATACCATCCGCAAAGGTGTTATCGACATGTCATTCTATACTGCCCAACCAGAAGTTCTGGTTTACGGCATGATGTCTGCGCTTCTTGCTGCCGGTACATGGCTACTGCTCGCTTCTTATATGGGCTGGCCAGTATCAACAACACACTCCATCATCGGTGCTATCATCGGTTTTGCCTGCGTGTCTGTCGGTACTGAGGCTGTTGACTGGAATTCAGTACAAGGCATTGTTGGTAGCTGGCTTATCACACCGTTCATTTCGGGCTTTTTTGCCTATGTGATATTTAACAGTGCTCAACGTCTAATCTTTGATACTGATAACCCCTTGATAAATGCTAAGCGTTTTGTACCTATTTATATGTTTATCACTGCGATGGTCATTGCGTTGGTAACAATTAAGAAAGGTCTGAAACACGTTGGTTTACATCTATCAAGTGGTGAAGCTTGGGCTGCATCGATTGCTGTATCTACTGTGATTATGATCTTTGGTTATATATATATCAGTAAAAAATACACAGACGATGGCAGCTCTGTTGATAGCAACGGCTATGCTGGCGTAGAACGTGTATTCAGCCTGTTAATGGTTGTTACAGCGTGTGCGATGGCATTTGCTCATGGCTCTAACGACGTAGCGAATGCGATTGGTCCACTATCAGCGGTTGTATCAACGATTCAGAATATGGGTCAAATTACCGCGAAAAGTGCCATTGCATGGTGGATTCTGCCATTAGGCGGCATCGGTATCGTTATCGGTCTGGCAACAATGGGCCATAAAGTAATGGCAACCGTTGGTACTGGTATTACGGAGCTTACACCGAGCCGAGGCTTTGCTGCTCAGTTAGCAACAGCATCAACGGTAGTATTAGCTTCTGGTACAGGTTTGCCAATCTCGACAACACAAACGTTAGTTGGTGGTGTTATCGGCGTTGCTTTTGCCCGTGGTATTGCAGCATTGAACTTAGGTGTGGTACGTAACATCGTCGCATCTTGGGTTGTAACGCTGCCAGCTGGTGCCCTGCTTGCAGTCATTTTCTTCTATGTAATGCAAGCTATCTTTGGTTAAAAGTGGCTCAGGTTCAAAAGAGGGAGGCTTTGCCTCCCTTTTTCTTGCACCCAAGAGATAATCTTTTTAGTATCTGTGCTCTTAAAGAATACAGGCTCCTCAAGGATCAAATTGTGAAGCATCTAATCAGCATTTTATTATTAGCTTTCGCTGTTGTGGCCGTACCCGTGAAAGCAGAGCAGGTTCGTTATATTTCAGACGACCTGTTCACCTATATGCACCGCGGCCCAGGCACCCAATTCCGTATTATGGGTAGTGTGAATGCCGGCACCAAAGTCACGCTACTGAAAACCGATAAAGAAGCCGGTTTTAGTCAAGTCACGGATGATCGCGGCCGTAGCGGCTGGGTTGATTCAAAGTTCATTTCCCGTCAGGTTGGTCTGAAAGACCGTGTTCCTGCACTGGAAACGGAGCTTAAAAAAGTCAAAACAGCACTTGCAGAAGCGACTAAATCAAGCGATGAGCAAAATGCTGGTCTTAAAAATTCACTGAAATTACGTAATACGCAGATCAGTGAACTGGAAGAGCAGAACATTAATCTCAATGATCAGTTAACGTCATCTCAGGCTGAAATTCGCGAGCTACGCGCGAAGATCGATACTCAGAAAGACGACTTGCTGATGAAGTGGTTTACTTATGGCGGCATGGTCGCTGGCGTAGGTTTATTGCTAGGTCTGGTTCTGCCACACCTGATCCCTCGTCGCCGCAAGCGTAATAACGGTTGGGCATAATCTGATTTTATCGGATTAAGATCCCTGTTATACAAAAATGGCAGCCTGATGGCTGCCATTTTTTATTCTAATGCTTTTGTGACGCGGCTATTCCGACCATTACCACTCAGACAATGCAGGCATCACAATATGGTATGACTCAAAATCAAACACCACCTGACGGGGGTCGATACGGCGTAATATCACCCCAGGTGCCAATTCATCCCCTTCAAAAGCTTCCCGGCCATTCACTTTCACCCAACGGCTATTCGCTGTTGATGAGTAGATATGGGTTTGAAAATCGAGTTTTGGCATTCTATTCTGCACCGAGGCAGGTAAGTCACCAATGGTGATCGCGGCCAGCGCTTTAACGTGATCAGACGTTGTGCTTTCATTCACAGTTTCCGCTTCTTCTTGCTGTGGCTCAGCATCTGTCGCGGCAATCGCTGATTTCAGTTGCTGCGCTAACTCCGGTGACAGCTCCGAAAGGTCAAGATCGTCAAGCTCCCAATTATCTGAACGGGTATTGTTGCTGGCTGTATCAGCGACTATACCGCTACTGCGCCCATTACGCCCGCCATCCGTGACCGCTTCATTCTGATAAGAGCGGCTGTCCTGATCATAAGCATGGCCAGGAGTCACAGCATAAGACATATCACCCACCGCTAACGGTTCGGTGACCAGATCCGGGTAAGGCAGAAATTCAACGCCAGGGATCTTGTCAGCGATGACTGGCACTGCTGCCAGCATGGCATTACGCTCTACCGGGATCACCGCCACAGATACAGGTGTTAGCGCCGGTGACAATGATTGAGTTTGCGTAGCTGGCATCTGCTGGGTATAGGCAATCGCCCCCGCCACTGGCAAGGCGACAATCAGCGCTGGCAGTAACCAGGTCGGTAAACGACGAGGCTGGCGAATGGCTTTGAGCGAGCTGACCATTCCCAGATTAGCCGGCTGATAAGCAGCCCCCGAATGGTGGCTTGTTGTCTGATGGTGAGCAGAATGACTTTGCGCCGAATGACTTTGTTCTGATAGCTCAATTGCATTAAGCAAATTCGACATTAACTTTTCTCCGGTTGCAGCGTAGGGCCCGGCAAGTTCAGCGCGGAATCCAGCACCATCAGGGTCATAGGCCCCGCAATACCATCTGCAGTAAGATCTTGTGAACGCTGGAAGCGACGCAGGTTCTCCAGCACCGATTGATCGAAATAATTCTGATTATTTTGTATATTGCCAAGAAAAACATTGAGCTGCTGATTCATCCACTCAACCCTTGGGCCACGCTGGCCATAACGAATGCTGGCTTTACTCCCCAGAGGCGGGCGCCATAGCAAGGTATAATCCCCTTGCCAGTGCCGTTCAAACCAGCGATGTTCCACCGCGATCCGCTCTCCGCCAAACAACAGCTCTACCGTTTTACTGTTCAAGGCGTAGATCACGGCATAGTAATCCCGCTGCTGGTTGTCGCGCAGCGTTACCATGACAGGGCGGTTGATAATATTAAGTTGTTCTAACCGGGTCTTACCCTGATGACAGGTTAGCTGGATACGCTGGCTGGTTGCACAATTCGCCTGGTTAAGCGCCGTATCATACCCCCAGAGCTGATACAGGGTCTGCATGGCCTGACGCTCATAGCGACTCTGATTGATCGCTTGCTGTAACTTTTCAGCCTGCGTGGCGACGGGTTCAGGTGTGACGATTGGCTGAGGCTGAGATTCAGGCTGTAAGACCTCAGCGGGTGGCGTGATGTGAGCCGATGGCGTTTGCTGAGCAGAAAGCTGCTCACTGCTTGCCAGGGTAAGCGAAGCCGTCTGTTGAAAATGCCAATATAACACTCCAGCAGATAATACGGCCCCCAATGCAATGGCGCCCCCCCAACGTACGATACCCGAGTTTCGCCCGGCATGTTGACGACTGCCACCGTTCTGGTGAGTTGTCGGCAGCTGCCAGCTCAATGTGTCTTCGCACGCTTTGGTTACCATGGCCTTAGTAACCTGATGGCTGGCATGCTGGCATGCCTGCAGCATTGATTTATCACACACCAGGTTGATCAGCCGCGGGATCCCATTGGTCGCTTTGGCTATCTGGCGGATCAGTGCCGGCTCAAACACCGGGTGCAGACAGTTAACAGCATGCAGGCGATAATTGACGTATTCTCCCACTTCATCAGTGGTCAGTGGTAGCAGGTGATAACGGGAAGTAATACGCTGCGCCAGCTGACGCAAGCGATCTTGCTGTAATAACTGCTGTAATTCAGGCTGACCAATCAGCACTACCTTTAACAGCTTACGACTGTCGGTTTCTAAATTAGTCAGCAGACGTAACTGCTCCAGCACGTCAGGCATCAGGTGCTGAGCTTCATCAACCAGCAGCAGGGTTTGCTTCCCCTGGCTGTGGTTTGCTAATAAGTGGTGGTAAATCTTGTCGGTTAATACTTTAAAGCTGGCCTCCTCCGAGTAACTCAAACCCAGCTCATCACAGATCGCCGCCAGCAAATCATGAGCTGATAAGGCGGGATTAAGGATAACTGCAACTTGCGTTTCCTGAGTTAGTCGAGAAACCAATGCCCGCAGTACGGTCGTTTTTCCCGTTCCGACCTCCCCGGTCAACAACGCGAACCCGCCGCCGTCTGACAGACCGGCCAGCATATGAGTTAATGCTTCCCTGTGTCGCTCACTGAGATAGAGAAAGCGAGCGCTGGGCACAATTGAAAATGGCGCTTCAGTTATCCCGAAAAAATCCTTGTACATACCTTATACTCTTGTACCTGATCCACACAGATTAAATTACCTGTGATGACTGCCATTGTATACCTTGATGCCGTATTGAAGCGACCAATGACGCAAAAGGTAGTCATTCAACAGACGTTATAGCTATTCAATCAGCACGATAGGAGTAAAAATTGCAGACATATCTTGTTGGTGGTGCGGTACGCGACGCACTACTGGGATTATCGGTCGAAGATAAAGACTGGGTTGTTGTCGGAACCAGCCCCGAGCAAATGCTGGCGCAGGGGTATAGCCAGGTTGGCAGTGACTTCCCGGTGTTTCTGCACCCCAAAACGAAACAAGAATACGCCCTTGCCCGTACCGAACGAAAATCAGGTCACGGCTACACCGGATTTGTCTGTTACGCTGCACCAGATGTCACCCTGGAGCAGGATCTGCTGCGCCGGGATCTGACCATCAATGCCATTGCTCAGGCTGACGACGGGACACTGGTAGATCCCTATAACGGCCAGCAGGATCTTAACAATAAAACCTTACGCCATGTCTCACCGGCATTCGCCGAAGATCCTCTGCGGGTATTGCGCGTGGCTCGCTTTGCCGCCCGCTTCGCCCATCTCGGTTTTACCGTGGCTGCAGAAACCATCGCCTTAATGCAAGAGATGGTCATCACTGGTGAATTAGCCGCTTTAACCCCCGAGCGGGTATGGAAAGAATGGGAAAAATCCCTCTCGACCCAGCACCCTGAGATCTTTTTGACTGTCCTGCGCCAGTGCGGAGCACTGGGGATCGTTATGCCTGAAATTGATGCCTTGTTTGGCGTACCACAGCCGGAACAGTGGCATCCGGAAATTGACTCCGGACTCCACACATTGCTGGTGACGCAACAGGCCGCGTTATTAAGCCAGGATAAGGCGATCCGCTTTGCCGCCCAGGTACATGATTTAGGGAAGGCGTTAACCCCCGAAGAAGAGCTGCCAAGCCATAACACGCATTGCCATACCGGTTTAAAGGCAATAACGGCGCTATGCCAGCGCTTGCGGATCCCCAATGATTATCGGGATGCCGCACTGATGGTCTGTGCTCAGCATACTAAAATACACCTTGCCAATGAGATGCGCCCGGCAACCTTTATCAAAATATTGGATCAGATAGATTGCTGGCGAAAACCCGAACGGGTTAACCAATTAGCCCTGTGCTGCCGGGCTGATGCGCGTGGCAGAACAGGTCATGAACAGGATGAATACCGACAAGCTGATATTTTAGTTGCCGCGTTCACCGCCGCCCAAGGTGTTGCCGTCAAACCGATTGTCGAGGCCGGCTTTAAAGGGAAAGAGATCAAAGAACAGCTCGCTATTCGTCGTACTGTTGCTGTTGAGGAAGCGCTGAAACCGCTGCGCTTCAAGCAATAACGCCGCTCCAGTCCCCATCAAAACACAAAGCCCGGCAATATCTGCCGGGCTTTGTTATTTTAAGAAACTGTGTCGTCACAATTGTGCACTGCGATTCAACACCGCTATGACTGGGTCAGCAAAAACGCAATCAGACCACCACCCAATAGCAGACGGTAGATAACAAACGGCATCATGCCCATACGTGTTACCAGCTTAAGGAACACATGGATACAGGCATAAGCACTGATGAAAGATACCGCTATACCGATGTTTAACGCACCAAAATCGACGGGTTCACCGCTGGTCACCAGCTTCGTACCAAGATAGCCGCCAGCCAGCAGAATAATTGGGATCGACATCAGAAACGAAAAGCGGGCTGCCGCTTCACGGGTAAACCCCAAATGTAACGCTGCCGTCATGGTCGCCCCTGAACGCGACGTTCCCGGGATCATTGCAGCGGCTTGTGAGAAGCCGATAAACAGCGAGCGTTTCCAGCCAACCTGATACTCATCATCTTGCTGAGTTGCACGTTTATCTACCCACCATAACAACAAGCCGAACACGATGGTCGTACAGGCAATAACCCAGGCTGAGCGCAGATACAGCTCAATAATATCTTTCATGAACAAGCCAAAAATACAGGCCGGAATTGTCGCCAGTACAATCATCCAGGCCAGTTTAGCTTCTGCGCTGCGATGGCCTTTGAAAATCGATCCAACCCAGGCCGATAACAAGGCCACCACTTCTTTGCGGAAGTACAAGATCACCGCCGCCAACGTACCTACGTGCACGGCGACATCAAATGCTAATCCCTGATCGTTCCATCCGAACACCTCGGAAGGCAAGATCAGGTGGGCCGAGCTTGAAATAGGAAGAAATTCTGTCAGCCCCTGGATCAGGGCCAGCATAAATGCTTCAAAATGACTCATTAATTATCCTCTGTTACTAATTCTACCGGCCACAAGGCTTGAGAATGTTCAAATACCTGCCATAACTGCCCGATGGTACGATCATCACCCGGGATCGCGAGATCAGGGCAAAGCTCCGCCATCGGCCATAAAACAAAAGCAAATTTATAAAGATCTGAACGTGGGACAGCGGGGGCAGCCTCACGTAATACCTCACCGAACAACAAGATATCCAAGTCTAACGTTCGGCTTTGATTTTTTTGTGCATTCGGCGCTCGCCCGTATTGCAGCTCCAGCTTTTTCAGCGTCTGCTGCAACGTATCAAGTGCCAGCGAAGTGTCTATTTCAACCACGCAATTAAAAAAATTGGGGCCGGCAAAGCCCACCGGTTCCGCTTCAAATGTGCGAGACGCCCGGTAATGCGTACCCAGTTTTCTCAGCTCAGTCATTGCCGCCTGAATATGGTACTCACGCTCAATATTGGATCCCAGGCTGATATAAACGATGGTCACTTGCTGCCTCTCTCGATCTGGACCCCGACACCACGGGCATTAACAACTGCGCCGGGTTTTGTGACACGCACCTTCAGCCAAGGGACAGAAAACTGGTTCATAATCAGACTCGCGACTTCTTCCGCCACCCGCTCTACCAGTAAAAAACGGCCATTCTGAATATGGTCCGTCACTGCGGTACTTACCGCGGCGTAATCCAATGCATAGGCCACATCATCACTGTTTGCAGCCGGGCGGTTATCGTGCGCCATTTCCAAATCGAGCACGAGTTTCTGTTTTATTTCTTGTTCCCAGTCATACGCCCCGATCGTGGTGATGACTTCAAGATGTTCGATAAATACTAAATCCATGTTCAATCGCTAATTTTGTTAGAGGTCGGATACCTAATGTGAGCAAAAGCGCGTATTATCAGGTCGTAATCGTCAAAAATTATGACATTCATTCGTCAGGTCATCATATTGCATGTCAACCTGGAGTGGCACTATACCACAGGAGTGAATATCTGGGATGGAACCGGGTGATTATCATCACGATAACGCCTGAATGACACGGCAGCGATGTTATCGCTACCCAGCTGGAATTTTGCATGACGCCATTAGTTCTTCTGATCATCATTGGAGCCTACCTGTTAGGCTCCATATCGAGTGCGGTCTTAATCAGCCGGTTCTATGGAATGCCCGATCCTCGCGACTCAGGCTCTGGTAATCCTGGGGCGACAAATGTCTTACGCCTGGGCGGCAAAAAAGCCGCAACCATGGTGCTGTTCTGCGATATCATGAAAGGTATGCTGCCGGTCTGGCTCAGTTACTACCTCAACATCAACCCATTCTTACTAGGCATTATCGGTATTGCCGCTTGTCTCGGCCATATCTATCCAATTTTCTTTCATTTTCGGGGCGGCAAAGGGGTTGCGACCGCTTTGGGGGCACTGGCGCCGATTGGCTGGGATCTCAGTGGAATGCTGATTGGAACCTGGTTGCTGGCCGTATTTATTACCGGCTATTCATCGCTTGCTTCACTGATCACCGCATTAGCTGCGCCGATGCTGACCTGGATGGTAAAACCGGAATACACCATGCCGGTCGCAATGCTGTCTTGTCTGATTGTGCTCCGCCACCATGACAATGTACGTCGTCTGCTGGAAGGTAAAGAGACTAAAATCTGGAAAAAAATAAGCCGCAAAACCAAACCCGGATCGAGTTGATTAGTGCGGCTCTGTCTACTTGCAGCGATGACTCAGTTGTTCACCGGCTCCAGCTGATCAATCGGCCAGCGCGGGTAGGCTTTCACCGCCAGATCCATGGATTCCTGGTTCTTCAGGCGCTGCATACCAGCATAGGCAATCATCGCACCATTATCGGTACAGAACTCAGTACGCGGATAAAAAACCTCACCCTGCATCTTGGTCATCAGTGCCTTTAATTCCTGACGTAAGTATTTATTCGCACTCACACCGCCAGCAATCACTAACCGTTTCAGGCCGGTTTGTTTTAACGCACGCTTACATTTAATAGCCAGCGTATCAACGACGGCCTCCTGGAAGGCAAAGGCAATATCAGCACGGGTCTGTTCATCGCTCTCATTGGCACGGATGGTGTTTGCCGCAAAGGTTTTCAAACCAGAAAAGCTGAAATCCAGCCCCGGACGACCGGTCATCGGTCGCGGAAACTTAAAGCGTCCTTGGGTGCCTTTTTCAGCCAGCTTTGATAACAACGGGCCACCAGGATAGTCCAGCCCCATCAATTTTGCTGTTTTATCAAAAGCTTCACCTGCTGCATCATCAACGGACTCACCCAGGATCTGGTAGTCCCCAATGCCTTTAACTTCCACCAGCATGGTATGACCGCCAGAAACCAGCAGTGCCACAAATGGAAATTCAGGTGCATTGT
The DNA here is from genome assembly GCF_050337085.1 of Photobacterium sagamiensis. Taxonomy (NCBI): domain Bacteria; kingdom Pseudomonadati; phylum Pseudomonadota; class Gammaproteobacteria; order Vibrionales; family Vibrionaceae; genus Photobacterium; species Photobacterium sagamiensis. Next base: position 61,991 of record NZ_JAKJSP010000018.1, read on the forward strand.
CTTCCAGCATAGGAGCCAGCAAGTGACCCTCCATATGGTGTACCGCGACTGCGGGTAAGTCCCATGCATATGCCAGGCTGCGACCTATGGTTGCACCCACTAACAATGCCCCCACCAGACCAGGCCCTGCGGTATAGGCCACACCATCAAGATCAGCAGGTGTTAGCCCTGCTTTTTTCAACGCTTCTTTGATCAGCGGAATGGTTTTTTTCACATGATCACGCGACGCCAGCTCTGGTACCACACCGCCATAATCAGCGTGCAGTTTTACCTGACTATAAAGCTCATGTGACAGCAGACCTTTTTCATCATCGAAAATTGCAACGCCTGTTTCGTCACAGGAGGTTTCGATGCCCAGTATACGCATAACAACCTCTATACTATTAGAGTGCCAACCTGATTAAATATGTCGCCCTTTCAGAGCAATTAACGAGTCAGATTGGTATTTAGGGGAGTAATTGTGGGCCATGTTACCGCCCTTGACAGAAATTAACCAGTTCATGGTTGCAGAATGCTTTACAAATGCCCCCTAATCAGATTAGAATTTCGCACCATTTTTAATAAGCTGACACTCTTCGACTGTCAGCGTTAAACCGAATCACTCTGAGGTGAGTATTACATGCCAGTAATCAAAGTACGTGAAAACGAACCGTTTGACGTAGCACTACGTCGTTTCAAGCGCTCTTGCGAAAAAGCAGGTGTTCTTTCTGAAGTACGTCGTCGTGAGCACTTCGAAAAGCCAACAACTGTACGTAAGCGTGCGAAAGCAGCGGCAGTTAAGCGTCACCTGAAGAAATTGGCTCGCGAAAACGCGCGTCGCGTTCGTCTGTACTAATCGTCAGATAACGAAAGGATCGCGTAATGACTCTGATTGAACGTCTGAAAGACGAACAAAAAACGGCAATGAAGGCGAGAAATAAACCTCGCCTTGGTGCCATCCGCTTAGTTCTTGCTGCTATTAAGCAACGTGAAGTTGACGAAAGAATAACGCTTTCTGATGACGATGTTGTTGGCGTATTAACTAAGATGGTTAAGCAACGCCGTGACTCTGTAGCTCAATATGAAGCTGCAAGTCGTCAGGATCTTGCTGATGTTGAGCTGGCTGAAATTACAGTACTTGAAGAATTTATGCCTCAACCACTGAGCGGCGACGAAGTTGCCGCTCTGCTGGATGAAGCAATTGCTTCTACAGGTGCTGCCAGCATGCAAGACATGGGTAAGCTAATGGGCGTGCTAAAACCGCTGATTCAGGGTCGTGCCGACATGGGTAAAGTTAGTCAATTAGTGAAAGCTAAACTAGGCTAAAACTAACCCAGCTCTACAACAAGCCGTGCTATCCATCAGGAATGCGCGGCTTGTTTGTATTTTACCTTCATCATTTTTCAGTCTATTTTTACACTCTATTCCCATAATTATTTTCAGGTATAACTCATTGTATGGCAGGAAGAATCCCTCGTTCATTTATTGATGATCTCATCACACGACATGACATCGTGGATGTCATCGATGCGCGAGTGAAGCTAAAGAAACAAGGTAAAAACTTCGGTGCCTGTTGCCCTTTCCATAATGAGAAAACCCCTTCCTTTTCTGTCAGTCAGGAAAAGCAGTTCTATCACTGTTTTGGCTGTGGTGTGCACGGTAACGTGCTTGACTTCGTCATGGAGTTTGACAGGCTTGAGTTTGTCGAAGCCATTGAAGAGCTCGCCTCACAACTCGGTCTTGAAGTTCCCCGAGAAGACGGCGGCAAACCTTCAGGTCCACGTACTGCAGAAAAAAGAAGCCTGTATGATCAGATGGGTTTAATTTCACAGTTTTACCAATCTCAACTGCGTACTCCTGATGGACAAGTCGCGATCGATTATCTGAAAAATCGAGGCTTATCCGGTGAAGTAGTACAAAAATTTGGGATCGGTTATATCCCCGATCAATGGGATATGGTTCGTAGCCGTTTTGGCCGGGATCCTGAATCGCAAAAATCACTTGTCACCACCGGCATGTTGATCGAAAACGATAATGGTCGTCGTTATGACCGTTTCCGTGGCCGAGTGATGTTTCCGATCCATGATCGCCGCGGGCGCGTCATTGGTTTTGGGGGACGAGTCTTAGGAGATGGTACCCCTAAGTACCTTAACTCACCGGAAACCCCGATATTCCATAAAGGCCGCGAATTGTACGGCCTATATGAAGTGTTGCAAGCCCACAGGGAACCAGAAAAGCTCTTGGTTGTCGAAGGGTATATGGACGTCGTTGCCCTTGCGCAATTTGGGGTTGATTATGCCGTGGCCTCTCTGGGAACCGCCACCACAGGTGATCATATCCAGACTCTGTTTCGCCAGACCAGTACTGTCGTCTGTTGTTATGACGGTGATCGGGCTGGCCGGGAAGCTGCGTGGCGTGCAATGGAGCAGGGACTGCCCTATTTGACCGATGGGCGTCAGTTGAAATTCATGTTCTTACCCGATGGTGAAGACCCGGATTCCTGTATTCGCAGTGAGGGGCAAGAAGCATTCGAACAACGTACCAGCCAGGCAATGCCCCTGACAGAGTTTTTATTTAATACCCTGATGCAACAGGTTGATACCAGCAGCAATGAAGGTAAAGCCAAACTCAGCACCCTGGCGGTTCCGCTGATCGATAAAGTGCCAGGTGGGACGCTGCGACTATACTTACGTGAGCAGCTTGGAAAAAAGTTAGGTTTACCAGACGAAACACAACTTCAACAGCTAATATCAAGACAAGGTGTTGAAACTAAAAAAGTTGGCCAACCCGAAATCAAGCGAACACCAATGCGTGAGGTTATCGCATTGCTGATCCAGAAGCCGCATTTTGTCAACAGCCTCGAATTTGACATGGCTGCATTTGAAGGAATTAACGTGACAGGGTTAAATTTATTGCTATCAATAGTTGATAAATGCCGAGCTAACCCCAATATCACCACAGGCCAGTTACTAGAGTACTGGCGTGGCAATAAGCAAGAACCCATGATGGCCCGTTTGGCTGCATGGGAATTACCTCTGTCAAAAGACGAGGATAACACTCTAGATGTATTTTTAGACGCAATGGACAAAGTAATTGGCCAGTGCGTTAAACAACAAATCGAAAAATTGCAGGCTAAATCGAATACCGTCGGCTTATCAGTCGAAGAAAAGCAGGAGTTGCAGTTACTATTACTGAACCGTCCTGGCTAGTATGTAGTCAACAATTAAGAAATTTGTTATAGTTAATGGTTTGCATCTCTGCACACTAAATTCTCACTCAGACCCGAAGTTGGATATCGTCTATGGAGCAAAATCCGCAGTCTCAGCTAAAGTTACTTGTCGCTAAAGGCAAAGAGCAAGGCTATCTGACCTACGCCGAAGTAAATGATCACCTACCGGAAGACATTGTTGATTCCGATCAGGTTGAAGACATTATCCAGATGATCAATGACATGGGTATTAAGGTAGTGGAAACCGCACCTGATGCCGATGAAATGATGATGACTGAAGATAATGCAGATGAAGACGCCGTCGAAGCGGCGGCCCAAGCGTTATCTAGCGTAGAAAGCGAGATCGGTCGTACCACTGACCCGGTTCGTATGTACATGCGTGAAATGGGTACGGTTGAACTACTTACCCGTGAAGGCGAGATTGATATCGCAAAACGCATTGAAGATGGTATCAACCAGGTTCAGTGTTCAGTAGCTGAGTATCCTTCTGCAATCGCTCACCTGTTAGAGCAATTTGATAAAGTTGAAGCCGACGAGCTTCGTCTGACCGACATTATTTCTGGTTTTGTTGATCCTAACGATGAGGGAACAACTGCACCAACCGCGACACACGTCGGTTCAGAGCTAAGCAAAACAGATCTTGAAGATGAAGATAAAGATCTTGAAAAAAGTGACGGCGACGACGACGAAGAAGAAGAAGAAGATACTGGTATTGATCCAGAGTTAGCTCGCGAGAAATTCTTAGAGCTACGTAACTCTTATGAAAAAATGGCGACAGCGATTACTACTCACGGCCGCCACAATGCGAAGACCGAAGTAGCAGTTGAAGAGCTGTCTGATATTTTCAAGCAGTTCCGCCTGATCCCAAAACAGTTTGATAAGCTTGTTCGCTCACTACGCGACTCCATGGATAAAGTACGCACCAATGAGCGTCTTATCATGCGTATGTGTGTCGACAACAGCAAAATGCCAAAGAAAACCTTTGTTAAATTCTTTGCCGGCAACGAATCCTCAAGTGAATGGATTGATGAAGCACTGAATTCTGGCAAGCCGTATGCCGAGCGTTTGAAGAACTACGAAGAAGATCTTCGTCGCGCATCATATAAGCTGAGAATACTGGAAAAAGAGACTGGCCTCTCAATCGTACGTATTAAAGATATCAGCCGTCGTATGTCTATCGGTGAAGCGAAAGCCCGCCGAGCGAAGAAAGAGATGGTTGAAGCGAACTTACGTCTGGTTATCTCGATTGCGAAGAAATACACCAACCGTGGTCTGCAATTCTTGGATCTGATCCAGGAAGGCAACATTGGTCTAATGAAAGCGGTAGACAAGTTCGAATACCGTCGTGGTTATAAGTTCTCAACTTATGCTACATGGTGGATCCGTCAGGCTATCACTCGTTCGATTGCTGACCAAGCGCGTACTATCCGTATTCCAGTACACATGATTGAAACGATCAACAAACTGAATCGTATCTCTCGCCAAATGCTACAGGAAATGGGTCGTGAGCCTATACCGGAAGAACTGGCTGAGCGCATGCAAATGCCTGAAGACAAGATCCGTAAAGTGCTTAAGATTGCCAAAGAGCCTATCTCAATGGAGACCCCGATTGGTGATGATGAAGATTCACACCTAGGTGATTTCATTGAAGATAACACGCTACAGCTTCCAATGGATGCCGCGACAGCAACGAACTTGCGCGGAGCAACTAACGATGTTCTAGCAGGCTTAACGCCACGTGAAGCTAAAGTCCTTCGTATGCGTTTCGGTATCGATATGAACACTGACCACACCCTAGAGGAAGTGGGTAAGCAGTTCGACGTAACGCGTGAGCGTATTCGTCAGATCGAAGCGAAAGCACTGCGTAAACTGCGTCACCCAAGCCGTTCAGACGTGCTGCGCAGTTTCCTTGACGAGTAATCGTTGAGTTTGCAATAAGAAAAGCGAGCCTTCGGGTTCGCTTTTTTATTTCCGCCCTCCTGCCTTCTACATCCCTCATCATTTTTCACTGCCAGGTAATAGCCATTGAGATCATTATCCCGATGGGTATAAGGCAATGATTTGTTAACTGCCTAAAAAGCAAACAAAACATCTTCTTTATTCGCTAGACAAGCGCCAAGTCATCCCATATAATTTCTCGCACACTGGCCCCTTAGCTCAGTGGTTAGAGCAGGCGACTCATAATCGCTTGGTCGTCTGTTCAAGTCAGACAGGGGCCACCAGATATAGAAAGGGCTGAGCGGTTAGTAACCACTCAGCCTTTTTGCTTTTCTGAATCCTGTGTAGCATATATGTAGCAAATTTTTCAGACGTTTTTCCCGGTCATCCCCTCCAAAGCACATTTCCACTCACATTTTTTGCCACAACAAATTGCCCCATAAACACGCTGTGATTTAATAAGCAACAAAACACACATGGATATCTTGTATGGCAAAGCGGAACCCAAACTTTTTCACCTTCCTCCTTGAGTCACCTTGGTGGTATAGCGTAATCGCCAGCTTGGCTTCATATTCCGCTCTTAGTTACTTAATACCCATGCTGATTGGTAACGACTCTGCGGTCTCTAACGCCTTTCTGGGCGGCCTAAAACAGATTGCCCCTTATGTTGCCTGCACTCTGCTGATCCCGGCTCCCTTGGCCTATTTGAGAGCTTGGGGATTAAAGAAAAAATTTAAAGCTACCGCTAACCGACAGGATATCAATAAGCTCGACTGGCAAGAATTTGAGTGGCTTATTGGTGAGGTGTACCGAAAGCAAGGTTTTACCGTAGAGCAGACTATCGGCCACGGCCCTGACGGTGGCGTTGATATCGAATTGAGAAAAAATGGCGAACTGTGGCTGGTTCAGTGCAAACACTGGAAAACCCAAAAGGTGGGCGTAAAGGTACTGCGTGAACTCTATGGCATCCTGATCAGCCGACAGGCGCAGAAGATGATTGTCATCACCTCCGGCAACTATACCCGCGAAGCTGTCGCGTTCTCAGAAGGGAAGCGCTTTATCCTCATCAATGGCGATGAGTGCGTGAGTATGATTGAAGACATCAAACAAGTATCAGCATCAGCATCAGCATCAGCATCAGCATCAGCATCAAAGCCTGTCATGTACTGCCCACAATGCCAATCAGCTTTGGTACTGCGAACGGCGAAGCGCGGCCCCAATACGGGTAATCAGTTCTACGGATGCTCAAGTTTTCCAAAGTGTCGTTATATACAACCTCAGTAAATCTGCGTGCTTTCCTGCGCATGGTGACACTTCGCATAGTGATCTCGCAACTCACTTTGGGACACAAACGTGTCAGCACCATCTCTAATTTAGAAATTTATGAATTATCTTAGGTAAGGTAAGTGTCCAGTAATGATGGTGCAGATCAGTATTACAAAATCCGAAGATGTGCGGCATTTACTACATGGCGTGAAATTGCAGTTAATTGATAGGTTTGTTGACCATCAAGTCTACGCGTTAAGTTAACAGTACCATTGAGAATAATGTATTCAACCTATCGATATTGGTGATCTAAGCAAAAAAACGGCCTCAAACATGCATTTGAGACCGTTGGTATTTATCATATTAAGCTTTTAAACTTAAGTTTTACCACTTAATCATTACTTATATTAAGCACGTTCAGAGTTCAAACCTTTTATCAGACCCACACACATAATCAGCATTACAAAGGTAAAGGGTAATCCAGTTGTCACAACACCAGCTTGCAAGGCTTGCAGCGACTCGGTACCACCAAGCCAAAGCATCGCTGCAGCAATAGCACCTTGTACTACCGCCCAGAAAATACGCTGTGGTACCGGCGCATCAATCTTACCGCCCGCCGTGATACTGTCGACCACAAGCGAAGCAGAATCCGATGACGTAATAAAGAAGATTAATACTAATACAATCGACAACACGGACAATACATTACCATACGCCATGGCATCGAATACGTGGAATAATGATAACGATATATCAGTCAAACCATTCGTACCCAGTTCACCTACTTTATTAATGACTTGATCGATTGCAATACCGCCGAACGTCGCCATCCATACCAACGTCACTAACGTTGGAACAAAGATCACAGCGCACAAGAATTCACGTACTGTACGACCTTTAGAAATACGCGCAATGAACATACCAACGAATGGGGCTAATGAAATCCACCATGCAAAGTAGAATACTGTCCAACCCTGCATCCACGTAACATCACCACGGTCATGCGGATAACTAAGAGCAACAAAACTCTCTGCGTAAGCAACGAAAGTTTCTGGAATCGATACGACAATGACATCAAAACTTAAAATCAGCATAAAAGCTAATAGCGCAAATGCAAACATCATATTGATATTACTCAATACTTTAACACCGCCATTAATGCCTCGAATAACAGATATAATTGCAATTAAGGTAACAAAAACAATAACCATCAGCTGCAAGCCAATGCCGCTTTCAATGCCAAATACGTGATTGATACCACTCGCAGCTTGCTGTGCGCCAAGACCAAGTGATGTGGCGAGAGAAAATAACGTCGCAAGTACAGCCATGATATCAACGATGTGACCAGCCCAGCCCCACGTTCTATCACCAATTATTGGATAAAATACCGAGCGGATTGATAATGGCAGACCTTTGTTATAAGAAAAGAAAGCCAGAGAAAGTCCCACAACGCCGTAAACAGCCCAGCCATGGATACCCCAGTTATAAACCGTGGCCGCCAGTGCTAATGATTTTGCTTCTGCCGTAAATGGCTCAACATTTAATGGGGTTCCCCACCAGTTAGTGAAGTAAGCCGTTGGTTCAGCGACCCCCCAAAACAATAGGCCAATACCCATACCTGCAGCAAATAACATCGTTACCCAAGATAGGGTTGAGTGTTCAGTTTTTGCTTGCTTACCACCAATTCGGATTTTACCAAATGGAGATATAATCAACATCATAGTAAAAAGAACAAAGAAGTTAGTTGACCACATAAAAAACACATCAAATTCAGCCATGATGCTGTTGCGAATACTAGTTAGTGTTTCGTTTGCGGTGGTAGGGTCAGCGAGGAGGAGTGCAGAGAGGAGGAGGATAATGAGGCCAGCGCTAATGCCGAACACGGGGTTATGTATATCTGCTCCCCATTTTTGAATATTATCCTGACCGACTTGGTAATCTGTGGTTCCAATACTGTATTTGTTTGTCGAACTACATGTATCTATGGAGCGATGTTTAATTAACGTACTACTCATAACCACTGTTTAAGAATATCCTGCAATACTTTTTGATCGAAAAGTAAAAACGAAATGACCATCACATAAAAATGAGGCGGGCATCAATAAAGTGCGCAGACTAACAATAACGTGATAAAAACTCAAATAAAGCTTGCCTATCCCCCCCAAGGTAAGGTTGATATATTCCCTTTCTGTCATCAATAAGCTTGTTTGATTACGTTGAAAGATTTATAAACAGTTGTGCATTTCTAACGTGTGTTGAAAAAGTGAACACTGCCCACTCCTCATGTTACTAATGATTATCACCTTAGTTTCTTTACAATTTATTAGCTTATGATCTTGCCCTGCCATTGGCAGCGCCTACCTAGTGACAATAATCTCGTATTGCACCACTTAAGCTTTAGTCGCTCAAAACAAGATTAACAATAAATAAATGAGCAATAACTCTAGACTGATGTATGGAATACTGGTAGTCCTGATATTTATAGGCAGATCGACATAAAAAAGGTATCTCAAAACGGTCGTTACAATTTATGGTGAGTATCTGCTCTAACAAATAAAGGGGCAAAACCTTCATACTTAATTATTCCTACTTCATACACTTATTCACAGAACTCCAAGTTAAGGGGCGTATGGCACCTGAAACGCTATGCGCCATTCATGTAAGCGGGTAATGATCGCTTTACCAGCTATCACAACACCTTTAAGCGCCCTAACAAACTCACCTTCGCAATACTGGCTTGTCTTTACCGCTCCCGTTTCAGAGTCAAACGACAGCTCATAGTGAGGCTGAAAAGCCTGTTCTTTGCGTTTACAGAACACTCCCCCCATCAGTTGGGTAAAGCTTTTCCAATCGCTGCTATCAGCCGCTTCTGTAATTTGCTGGGCTAACTCACTTTCACCCAGTAACGACTTAAGACGACGCAGTTCACGCCACACAGTCACCGAGCAGCCACCTAATTGCTGAAACTGCCTGATACCCCAGCAAGCGGCCCACGCATCAACACGAGCTGCGGCGTTTTTAGGATCTTCGCCATAAATACCGGAATCCAGATTTTCACCATCGATATTCTTGGAAATATATTTAGCGATGTAGCCTGTTGCCGATCCTTTACTCTCGTCAATCTTGACCTCGGTGAAACGATGTTGGTCTGCGCCCTTCTCTTGGCTGTCTTCACGCATTGCATACTCACGCATGATAGACGTCATGCCTTGGTAGTGTTCAGGCTCAACAAACAAGAGTAAGTGCCAGTGCGGCGTTCCGTCATGCTGTGGCTCTGCAACCCGAAAGCCATAGAAACGGATCCCTTCACGATGCAACTTAGAACGAATCAGTTTCCATACGTCATTGAGATACTGCTGACCATCCAACGGCGTATAACCTTCCCAGTTAGGATTTTCCATACCAGACTTTGAATAGCTCCGGTGATACTTGGACGGGCAAGTAATGGTGAGAAAGGTCGCAACATGACCAAGCTCTTTCGCCAACTCTTCAAAGCCCCTCGCCCTTACCATCAACTCGGCTTTACGGATTTTAGGATCAGCGACACCTTTTTGTGACAGCTCCAATAGCGAAAAGCTCTGTCCATCCTGATTAGTTGCGATGGTGTTAGCCAGGTACTCTTGCTGAAAGTGTTTCTGGTTTACCCTGGCTTTCAAGGTTGGATTGGAACAATAGATACCCTTAATACGATTAACCTGATTAAGGTGGTGATAAACCAGCTCAACATTACGGTTATGGGCTTTACGTAACTTACGAAGCCACCACTTATCATCACAAAGACGGCCAGTGATCCCTTCCATTGAATAGCTTTCACGACTTGGAGACTTCACACCCTGAATAGTAGCGAACTGTTCAAGCTGCAAAAGTGCCTGTTCTGGTTCGTTGATATGGAAACGACGAAGAGAAAGGCAAGCAGACGAAAAACTCTTGGCATCAGCCCGTAGCCCATCCTCACTGACATTGAGATTGAGCTTTTTAAGAGGAATTGAAATCTTATTGGCGAGAGAATCCGTTGTTTCCCTGAGGAACGCATTGCGATCCCGCTTGCTCGGCATTGAAAGATAGTGGTTAAACAGTTTCTGCTGAACAAAATCAGGAAAAGGCCGAAGACGGCCTTTTACAAATTCCTTATCGTCCCAGTCGACCATTGAGAAATTTAACCCTGTTAGCATATCGCCACCTTCCCTTTCAGCGTAATAGAGAAGCGATCCCAACGCACACCATACTTCTGAATTTCGTGGTACTTAATCAAGCCTTCACGGCGAAGCTTGCAAATGGTTGGATGAATGATTCGAGTTGTAAGAGGATGAGATAAAATAACCTTCCCTTGCATAGAGCAGTATTCAGAACAAACATCGAACGTATGACCTTGTTTCAACCATTCCATTACATTCTTTTGCTCTTTCGTTAGGTTATGCATAAGCGCCCCCTTCATGAGAGAGTTGATGCATTTTGCGATGGCTATCTAACCATTGGTCGAGATCTTCTTTGAGGTATCGCACAGCGCGGCCAATTTTAATAAACGGCGGGGATTCAGTGCGGTTCTTGCGTAGCCCTTCCATTCGTGACTGACGAAGGAAGGAACGGCTCATGCCGATGTAGTGGGATGTTTCTTGTTCTGTGTATACACATTTTTCTTGTAGTACTGATTGCATTATTGTGCCTCCTGTTGTTCACTGAGAGACAAATTACACAGTGCTTAATTCCCGGGAATCTAATCAGGAAGCTAACAAGGAAGATTATTTTTCGAGACTTTTCCGAACTGATGACAGGTTATTTTGAAAGGTTTTGTAGCTCATTACTCGTTGCTTTTCCCTATCTCGACCAAACCAAACTATCTCATCACGGTTAATTTCATCTACGATGCCATCAACATCATACTTACGTGGATTCTTCTTGGTGTCAGTTCGTAATAAATTCCAAATCGTATTTGAATCAGCATTAGGGTAATCAACCAAAATCGCTCGAATCATCACGCGTATTGGATTCGTATCAATTTTCGGTTTATTCAGCTTTTGGGGTTGGTTCAATAATGGCTTCGTTTGATTAACGATACGGTTCGATTGGGTTAGCGGTTCGGTTTGCTTTAGGCAATCAAGGCCAAAGTGTTCGGCTAGTTTTCGGATATCAAACCGTAGCTGTTCTGGTTTTATTTCTATAGATTGGATACCAAGTGATTTCACATGTGGGGTCACATAAGCTTTTAAAGCGTCACTAAAAAATCCTCTTCCTTGTCCATTCTCAATTTTTTTCTTATGTTTATTGCTCACTTGAAGCAATGAAAGAAGTGACTCGCCAATCTCCCCTACAGGTCCACAGGCTTCAAACGGTACAACAGGAACCGTACTTTGATATCGAATTTCAGAAAATGTGGAGTTGGGCAAAGTTGCGAACCGCTCCCGACAATCCACGATCGCCTTGATTCGCTCTGGCTCGTGGATCTTAAACCGTTCAAGACGAATACTTTTGCCTTCACAAAACAAAGTTTTGGTTTCTTCTTTGGTTAAGCTAACCGTACCGTGATAGTCGAACAAACCGAGTAACGCGTTTGTTTTGCTTACTAAGCCGAAACCTTTGTCTTCTATCCAAGCGCATAATGCAAGATCTTGGCGTTCAACAGCATCTAGTAAGTCACCTTTGGTTAAGCTGGTTATATCGGAGATCTCATCAATTCGATAGAAGGTGCGCTTTATCATATGCATCAATTGTTGGTTGCAAAGAATACAAGTTATCGATTGGGTTCGATCAGCTCAAATAGACCGCTGCATAGCCGTTAAGTGACTCGCATTTATCGATAAGAATTACTCTGTGATTCAGCTATGAATTGATTACTCAACCTCATATGGCTATCGAAAACGGGGAACATAACTTGAGGACAACGACTCTACTTTTTGGTAGTTTACCGCTAAATTCAGCCTTACCCTATCGCGTTTTTGCCCCATTCTGTGCCAGAGCTTTTACTCATTAGTATTCTGTTCATGTCGATTTGCCATATGTGAGCTTATGTAAATTAAGTGTGAATCGCTTGGGTTTCTTAGTTGCCTCGTAGTTTAGACAAGTAAGGGTGGGGGGGGAGAGGCTGATGCTTCAATAAAAAGCCCGCCTCATCTGGCGGGCTTTTCTATTTATATATCAATCAAGCTTTAGTTGTTTTTTTTGCGACGCAATGCAGTCAAGCCAAGACCTAGCAGAGTAAACAAGCCCGCAGAGCCGCCGTTACCGCCTGTGTTACCATTACCGCCTGTGTTACCATTACCGCCTGTGTTGCCGTCCGTTATGCCTGAAACAATATCAATGCGCTCTTGCTCTGTAATTGAACCAGCATCACCTGTATACGCATCAGCATTGTAAATAACATCGCCTTCACCTGTCAGAGCAACCTCAGAGCCGCTAGTCGGCATAGTGAAGTAGCACACTTCTTTAGGCTGAAGAATGCCGCCACACTCATCAATTTCAATTGACTCAGCACCGCCGTAGACATCAATGCCAACACTACCAACGTTCTCAACGCGGACGCGCTTGCCTGGCTCAGCTTTTGTATTGTAGCTCAGCACGGCCTCATAATTACTTGTTTTGGCGATTGAATCCTGAATAAAATCCAGGTAGTCATAAACATAAAGCGCAGTTGAACCTGTGTCGGCTTTACAGCTTTCAATCCCATCATAAGCATCAGTGCCAACAATTAAGCCCTGTACCTGATTTTTATCATCAACATAAGAACCACCAGAGTCCCCAAAGCATCCAGCGCCGTTTACTGCGTCCACCTCGAATGCATCACCATAGTTGTCATTGGTCATAACTGGATCGCCATTCTCATCGAGAACAGGGATGCCATTTTCATCCACCTGTGGGTATAGTTCATAAATACTGGTATTTACACGACCAATAGCTGATTTAAGCGATATTTTTGTAGGGTAGCCATCGTTCAGGGTGGCGGATTGGTTACTCTCGTTAGCACCAGTACCCCAAAGAGTAACCTGTTCTCCATGAGCAATGCGAGCTGTAGGTAATTTGAAGACCTGACTTATCTTAACTTTTTCTTTTAGCTTAATAATACGAATGTCGAGGCTGTAGTGGTACTGAACAGCGTCTGGCGGCAAACCTGCATCATCTACCATTTCAATATAGTCTGGATGATCGATCACTTCCGCAACTTCTGCGTAAGTGCCGTCATAAAGACCGATAAATTGCGGTTTAGGACAGTGAGCAGAAGAAATAACAACGTCAGGAGCAATAAGCGAGCCTGTGCAGTTACCATCAGAAGATACGCCCGCTTGATGCTGACCCCAGTTTTCCCATGTTCCACCCACGATAGCAAGAGCTGGTGCGGACACTAACAAAGAGAGGGCTATACATTTTCCTAACACAAACAACACCTTTAATTCAAAGACTTAAACCGATTGCAATGATACTGGTATATATGAACCTGTAAACATAATCCTGATCAATAGTTTGTACTGGTAAGATGTCTTTGGAAGTTATGTGACTTATGTCAGTCTTTTCGTCGTAGCTGTGAATCGAAATACCATACAGAGCGCCATTCAAGAAAAACTAGCGTAAAAAAATCAGCTCGCAGTCAACCAAGACTCGAACCGATCTAATTTTCAGTATTTGAATGTCAAAGGAGCCGGTTTAGATTTTCTCTAGTAACTCAGGATAGAAGATGCCATAAGCGTACGAGCCAAAACTTACCTTGTCGTCAGCATCAACAGCTAGAATAATCTCACCCTGCGGCGATTTCAGTCTGTACGCAGCCACATAGCCATCGAATGAAGTCGCTGCACGGTCAACAAGCTCAATCTGCTCGATATCTGAAATCATATTCTTTTGATAATCAGGAATGTTATACATGAACGTGCTGTCAGTAATTTCGATTGTATCGCCATCAACTGTACGGTAAGTACCAGCAAGATGCCCGATGTCGGTGCCGCCGCTAAATAGCATGGAGATCACTAGGAACAGGGTTACAACACCGCCAGCAACGGCAATCAAAAGCGATTTATTTTATTTAAGTGCGTTAATGTCGAAGTTTTTTATATCTACAGTCCCAGCTTCGGATTTCACCTTCTCGCTGAATGCATTGAACTTCTCTTTACCTTTATTCATTTCATAACTCTAGGTTTTATTTATTATCAGATTTAAATCTGTTTTTTGGTGTTACCTTTGTGTTTTACAGGTTCAAACACGTGATTGCTTACGTTCATGATGTATTAATAAAAGCAGCTAAAGTAGTGACCTTAGCTGCTTCGATTCATGAGATGACTACTTAATCTTTTCTAACAAATCATACTCAACCACATCTTGCTTATTGTTACCTAACTGTGGAGGATAAATTGAAATATCAAGATTCGAAACATTTGAATAATCTTTGGTTAAATCCGTCAACTGACCTGAAAACACGACTTTATCATTTATAGTTAGTTCCATAATTGAGAGTAAGTAAGCATTATCCAAATCTACTTCAAACTGTTCACCCATAACGACATCGACTTCTTTCGCTTTTTTCAATATTGACGAAAATGCTGATTGTTTATACTTAGTCCACGCATCACGTACAGCAAGTTGTTCTTTATCAATCTGCTCTGTTATAAATCGTTCTCTACTCCACTCAGAAACAGACTTTTCATAGGCTTTCTCAGCAGTATTAATATCACGACTAATTTCATGTAAAGTGCGACGTAAATTTTCGATAAAACCGTATTTTTTACCTGCAACCGTCGACGCGGCTCTGTAAGCTGCTTCACCCGCTTTAATCTCTGCTTTACCAGCATCTTTGAGATTGTAATACTCAACAGCATTAGCTAAGGCTATGCCCGTACCTTTCCCTTCAACCAAGAGCATTGAGTTAGGAAAGACATAATAACAATGAGTTTTGGTCTGAACGAATTGATTTTGATCGCTGACTTTACATGCGGTGGTACGTACACGGACATCAAATGGTGGATCGTTTTTCCTAATAGCCCTCATCGGTAACTTCTGGTCAACAATCTGTTTATTGTAGGCTGTACGCACCTGTAGCTCGATTTCCTTACGCCTCTCATTCGCTTGCATTTTGACACTCTTCGATTGCTCTAAAGCAGCTTTAGGAGCTTTCATCTCTTCTTCATAAGCTTTGATGTTATTCTCAACATTAACTTTTGCTTGTTTAAGCGCTTTAAGTTCAGCAATAATCGGTGCCCGTACAATTTTTTTATGCTCTTCAAAAAGGTCAGGCATAGCTTTTAATTTTTTATTGTAAACTTTTGCTACCTTTTCCAGATCCGAAATATCTTTGGATTTCATTTTCCTTAAATCGAATTCTTTACTGTCAATAACTGACACAATAACCGTTGTATCATCAGCTAATATATTCTTAATCTGCTCGGCACTTTTTGAGCTAATATATCGATTACGAACGCCCATAATCTCAATATCACCCAATTCTTGAGCGTATTTGATTTGATGATCAGGTACAACAGTGGCATTTATGATATCACTGCCACCGCCTCCAAATAGTATGGAAATCACCAGGAACAAGGCTACAACACCGCCAGCAACAGCAATCAAAAGCGATTTCTTTTCTTTGAGTGCGTTAATGTCGAGGTTCTTTAGATCAACAGTGCCCGCTTCGGCTTTCACCTTGTTACTGAACGCGTTGAATTTCTCTTTGCCCTTTTCAATCTCTTGCTTGGTATCAACAGATTTCAAAGTTTCCATAGCATCCTTTGCTGACTGCTTACCAGCTTCGATGTTTGAAGTAACTTTATCTTGCTCTGTCATAACATTTCCCTTCTTTGCGAGAATTCACTGATAGCTTATATCCATTCAAATGGTTACAAGCTTTAAATTAACAACTTAACTGTGAGTTTGACTTAAATAAACCAAACATAATATGGCAACATACCCTGCGAGAATGAAGATTCTTGCGACCAATAAAGTAGCAGCGAAATAGTCAGGAAGACTACAAAAACAAAGCCCCTGAACAAGTCAGGGACTTTTGTGTTTGTCATTAACACAAGGTCTTAATTAGAATAGCGAGTTGCCACCCTGCGCCTTGTATGCTTTTACAACTTTATTCTTGCTATTGAACTTAATAACAGTGGTTTCATTAATATTGTTTGATGAAAATGCAGGGACTTTAACGTACCCGTATTTCCAAGTGTTCCCTTCTTCATCAACCGCGTGACCGAACAGCTCTACAATCTTCTCTTTAGTGTAATGCTTTTCTGTCATTACTTTGATTTGAGCATCAGAAATGAATACGCCATTTTCGTGGTCTAGCGCACTTGTCGCTTTTGAAACCGTTGCCATGAAGCCACTTTCTTCAGAGCCACCGTTCGAAGCACAACCACCAAGACCAAGACTAAGCGCACAAACTAAAACAGCGATACCTTTATTCATTTCATAACTCTCTAGGTTTTATTGATTATCTGATTTAAATCAGTTTTTTGGTTTTACCTTTGTGTTTTATAGGTTCAACCACAAGAT
Source organism: Photobacterium sagamiensis (assembly GCF_050337085.1). NCBI lineage: Bacteria > Pseudomonadati > Pseudomonadota > Gammaproteobacteria > Vibrionales > Vibrionaceae > Photobacterium > Photobacterium sagamiensis. The sequence goes on from NZ_JAKJSP010000018.1 coordinate 78,870, forward strand.
TGGTTTTGACTTTTTCTTTAGTGTAATAATCCGAATATCAGATCTGTGTGTCCAAAGGTGGTCATTTTCAGAATTGCGCTTAATGCCAGAATCATCAAGCATATGAACAGGGTGATTGACCACCTCCTCAACCTCTTCATTCGTACCATTATTAAGATAAACAAAACGAGGTTTTGGACAATGTGATGCAGAGAAATCCGCGATCCAGTACAATTGCAATCAGAGGAAACGACAGCTTGATGCTGATCTCAGTTTTCTCATGTTCCGCCCATGATGGCTAGAGCGACGCATTTTTATACGAATAATCGATTAGAATCAAAGCGTTAAACTGCTTGCAATGATACCAGTATATATAAACCTGTAAACATAATCCTGAACAATATTTTGTACTGGTAAGATGTCTTTGGTAGTTATGTGACTTATGTCAATCTTTTCGTCGTAGCTGTGAATCGAAATGCCATACAGAGCATCATTCAACTAAAACTACCGCAACTTTTTCTTGCTCGGTGTACGCCCCATTGCGGGATCTCTTGTTATCATTAAACAGCCTTTGATTCAGCATATTTCGACATTAATACATGTATCCCTTACCTCAAAAAGCATTTTATACAATGAACTAAAGGACTGGCTGGGTATGGGGGAAAGCGACAGATAAGAACCGATTTCTGATGATATCGGCACGAGAGTAGTAGCATCAAATTGTCATAATGCGGGGCAAAACGTGATTGCAGAGAAAGTTAAAGCTCATATCTATGGGAACACATATACGTCAGCGAATTAGTTAGCTTTGATGTACTTCAGACAAACCAAGCGTCATACCCGAGATCAGGTTGCCCTTCTTCAAAAAAACACGCTCGGTAATTCCTGTTAGCGGGTGTTTTAGGATGTGATACCTTTCCTTATCCGAAACGCCCGATTTAGAGCAGAAGGTCTAACAGACTTTTGTCCCAAAGTGTCTCAGTCGTGTCCTTTCTATCATCAAAAATAGAACGTTGTACTTTGATGGCGTTGTATGGCGCTATGGGAGCGAAAGCGAGTTAATCACCCGATCAGATTTACCGCTGCTGCCTTATGCTCCGGTGCCAAATGCGCGTATCGCAGGGTCATGTTCAAATCAGCATGGCCCAACAATTCGCGAACGGTATTGAGATCAACACCTGCCATCACCAACTTACTGGCGAAGTGGTGCCGTAAGTCATGAAACTTGAAATCAATGATAAAGGCTACCTCCAATACTAACGCCCAAGGCTTTTTCACGTCGGTTAATGGCTGCCCTGTTTTTCCCTCATATATATAGAGGGAATCTGGATTTTGCTGCCGCCAGCTTTCCAACGTCGAAAACACCTCATTATTAAGGGGCACGATTCGCCCTTCTTTCGATTTAGCATTGCTGGCGCGAACCGTCAGGTATCGGCCTGAAAAAGAAATATCAGCCCATGCAAGGCCAAGCAACTCGCCGCGTCGTAGACCTGTGTTCATGGCAAGTAACACCAGCGGTTCAAGGTAATCGGCAAACGCGACATCATTCAAACTGGGATATGGCTCTTTGTGACGTTTTTCCCGGTGTTCATTGGCAGACACCCGTGAGGCTCGTATGTTTTGATCTCGCTCCTTTAGCGCATGGCGAAGCCTTTTCTCTTCCATCTGAGATAAATAACGTACTCGGGTGTTATCGCTTTTGATGGCTTTAACCTTGCTGAGTTCGTGATACTCAATTAAGCCCCACTCAACCGCACGAGATAATGCACCTTTTAATGTGTTCACCGTGTAATTGATGGTTGCTGGTGCTCTGCCTAGTTTTCGTTGTTCACTGCGCCACTTTTCAATATCCCAAGGCGTTATCTGGTCAAGATCTCTATCCATCAAAAAATCAAACCGCGAACGCAGGTGGTTGACGATTCTTGCTGCTGTCTTGGGGTTTCGGGTTTGTAAGTAAGGTAGGTATCTTTCTTCAAGGAAAATGGAAAGGATTAAGTGCTTGCGACGAAGCACCTCTTCCCTTGCTTGCTTCTTCACGGCATGAACATCATTGCCTTTGGCAACTTCTCCCATCTTTTCTCTGGCAAGGTCACGCGCCTGAGCTGGAGTCAGATCACTGGCAGGGCCAATTTTAAAATTGACCTGTTTACCATCCAGACGGTAATACAGGTAGTAAACGATTCGACCTAGCTTTGAGATACGAGCATGAAAGCCGGGGATTTCCGTATCATTGAGCCTTTTCTCTTCGACCGTGAGTTGCTTGATTGATGAGGCTGATATCTTCTTCTTCAATGCCATTTCACCTGCTTCCCTGAATAACGCCACTCTGTATATGTAGCATATATGTAGCAAATGAATTGTATTTCAGTAGATCTCGGTGAACAACAAAAAACAAACCACCGACCATAACTACTTGATAATTATTGGATTTATTTCACATTATCGTTCACTGCCGTTCATTGGAATTCACTCAAAAACCGACTCATAATCGCTTGGTCGTCTGTTCAAGTCAGACAGGGGCCACCAGATTCCTGATGAGGCTTATGGAGAAATCCGTAAGCCTTTTCTGTTTCTGCCCTTCCCATATCCTGTCTGCAGGTTAGGTCAACCAAGTTCCTTTCCATCTACTCCACTGAAATTCATCAGCAAATTTCCACTAAACAGCATCTTGATAGCCCTCCAGAAAACCACATCGACAGAATACGCACCAAGCTGTAGCCGTCGCAAAAGAACATAAAAACAATGACATTCCGATTAAGAAACAAACAAAAATAGAGCAAACAATCAACACAAATGCATATCACCCAGCTTCATATCGATAAGTGTGACACTCCTCCCAGAATGATTCATGCAACAAATGTAAAAAGAGCAGGAGAAATATATTCCAGGAGAACATAAATGCTATTCGGTAAATTATGTCCTGCTTGTAACTGCAGAACGAACTTCTTACAATTACACAGGACTTTTTTTGAAAAACATGTTGTAAGAAAAGACTGGCTTAAATATCAATGCAACGAATGCCAATCTGAGGTATTTACTCATCGTTATCAGGATATTGGAATGGAAATTAGTAAGCGCTGCGACAGTGCTGCTGCTTAATTTTTCAGTAGTAGCTCATAATCGGCTGGTCGTCTGTTCAAGTCAGACTGGAGCCACCAGATATAGAAAGGGCGAAGCGGTTAGTAACCACTTCGGCCTTTTGCTTTTCTGCTGTTCTGTGCGGCAGATCCCCCCCCTTTTCCGCTATCCCCACCTATGTAACAATTCAAGGCCTATCCGATGACGTCTGGCACGCTCTTTAATACGCTCTGCTACAGCGATCTCATTTTTAACGTATACCCAAACTACTTCAAGATGCCGTGTTCAGCGAGAATTCAGTGGCTTTTAGGCAAGGCAGCCATATGAGCGAATAGTGGTTCTATTTGGAGTATGGCTAACGCAGTATAAAAGCCACTGAAACTCGCCCCTTGGGAGCTCCTCTGGAAACTCACTTCTGCGCAAAATGTGCTTGAAAGGGGATGCCATTCCTACACACATTTCGTTTGAATTGAATTCCCAGAGGAAGCTCTGAATCATGCACCTTGAAGTAGTTTGGGTATAAATATGCTAGGTGTAGGCGTCGATATCCCTGATGCTATCGGTAACCAGTTTATTATCATTATTCAAGACGATCGCCTCTTGGGGGGTGCCCCACTATGCTGACAGATAGCTTAAGCGTCACTGAGTAGGCGGAAAGTACTTTCTTCACATCCGTATTGACGTTCTTTGTAGACAACGACCGTCTAAGCCAATGGTGGCGATGTACTTTGTCATTCTTGAATATTACTTTAAGGATATGTTGATTTATAAAGTGTGAATTTAACAGATATCCATAGATGCAGAACCAAAGACAAGGACCTTCATTTAATGACATTTGATATCGATCACAACATAACACCCTTTCAATTTCCACACGCAATTTTTTGCTAGCACCGGTCACATTTATTGATAACAAGCATATATTTAATAATTGAACTATAGGATACTTTCGTCATTAGTTTAAAGCATTGCTTTTTCATATAGGACATAAAATGAACGTGTACCTCAAATGGCAATCAACTTCGGCGCTAACATTGTTGGCCTGGTATAACGTAGACCACAAACTGTCCTTTCATTTATCTTCAGAATAAATTCTAGAGGCGCTCTTTACGCGGCCTCAAAAAATTCAAGACATTTAACAACTAATTTTTGGTGTTGTTTAGGTTAAATTTAATTTGTGAAAGCAAAGGTGCTTTAACATATTTAACCTATAATGCTGACTGTTAATTTTTACTTTGATTTTTATGTGGGAACATAAAATGAACATGTATCTTAAATGGCAACCTTCAATATTATCATCGCTGACGCCATGGTATATTGAAGATTATAAAATATCTTACTATTTTCCTTCAAAGTAAATATGGAAGCGTTTACGCCTCTTTTATTTGAGGCGGAATTAATACTCCTGACATTTCGTTATTTGTTTGACGCGATTTTACTCACCGTAAAATCAAAACATTAGATAACTTTGAAGGCATATTATTAATTTGAATTTTAGTAACATAAAAACCAAACATTAATTTATGGTGAAATAAACACCAATCAAGAGTAAAGGCATTATTATGGAAAACTTTAAACACTTACCTGAACCATTCCGTATCCGTGTTATTGAGCCTGTAAAACGTACTACTCGTGAATATCGCGATGACGCAATTTTAAAAGCGGGTATGAACCCATTCCTGCTAGATAGTGAAGACGTATTTATCGACCTGTTGACTGACAGTGGCACGGGTGCAATTACTCAAGAAATGCAAGCCGCGATGTTCCGTGGTGATGAAGCATACAGCGGTAGCCGCAGCTACTACGCACTTGCGAACGCGGTAAAAGATATCTTTGGTTATGAATTAACCATTCCGACTCACCAAGGTCGTGGTGCCGAGCAAATCTACATTCCTGTCCTTATCAAGAAACGTGAAATGGAGAAGGGACTAGACCGTAGCAAGATGGTAGCACTGTCTAACTACTTCTTTGATACCACACAAGGTCACACTCAAGTGAACTGTTGTGTGGCGAAAAATGTGTATACAGAAGAAGCGTTTGATACCGCGGTCAATGCAGATTTCAAAGGTAACTTTGACCTCGTCAAGCTAGAAGAAGCGATCCTTGCAGCAGACCCTGTAAACGTACCTTACATTGTGAGTACAATTACCTGTAACTCTGCAGGCGGTCAGCCTGTTTCTATCGCTAACCTAAAAGCCGTGTATGAGATCGCGCAGAAATATGACATTCCAGTGATTATGGACTCCGCTCGTTATGCTGAGAACGCCTTCTTTATTCAACAGCGTGAAGATGCTTACAAAGATTGGACTATCGAAGAGATCACTCGCGAATCCTATAAGTATGCTGACGGCCTAGCTATGTCTGCAAAGAAAGATGCCATGGTACAGATGGGTGGCCTACTTTGCTTCAAAGATGAGTCCATGATGGATGCATACACCGAGTGTCGTACTTTGTGTGTTATTCAGGAAGGCTTCCCAACCTACGGTGGTCTGGAAGGCGGTGCGATGGAGCGTCTTGCCGTTGGCCTCTATGACGGTATGCGTCAAGAGTGGCTGGCATACCGCATCGGTCAAGTTCAATACCTTGTAGATGGTCTGGAGGCTATCGGTGTCGTATGTCAGCAAGCGGGTGGTCACGCGGCATTCGTAGACGCAGGTAAGCTGCTTCCACACATTCCTTCCGAGCAGTTCCCAGCGCATGCACTTGCTTGCGAACTCTATAAAGTTGCGGGTATCCGCGCCGTTGAAATCGGCTCTCTATTACTAGGTCGCGATCCAGCGACAGGCAAACAACATCCTTGTCCTGCGGAACTACTTCGTCTGACTATCCCACGTGCGACTTACACTCAAACGCATATGGATTTCGTTATCGAAGCGTTCCAAAAAGTGAAGGAAAACGCAGCGAATGTGAAAGGCCTTGACTTTACTTATGAGCCAGCGGTGCTTCGTCACTTTACTGCTCGACTCAAAGAGGTTGAGCCAGCGCAAGAAGTGGCGAAAACGGAAACCAAAGTTCTAGAAGAAGCTTAATCACAATAAAAGAGCGCAATCCCTAGGGGCTGCGCTCTTTTCCTAAACACATAATAAAATAATACAGTTTAGGTTCATAAATCCAATAACGTGAAATTACAAGAGTGACTGAATTATGGAACAGAATCCGTCATTAGTAGTAGGTGACAGTGTTAAGGAAAAGAGTCCGTCGTTAATAGGTGGCGCATGCATTATAGCCAGTGTCTGCGTCGGTGCAGGAATGCTGGGGCTCCCAAGTGCGGGAGCGGGTGCATGGACTACTTGGTCAATTTTCGCGATTACAGTAACAATGGTCGTAATGACCGTTTCGGGTTGGATGCTGCTAGAAGCCTTTAAGCATTATGACTTAAAGGTATCTTTCAACACGGTAACCAAAGACATGCTTGGTGATAAGGTCAACATGTTCAATAACCTGACGGTGTATTTTGTAGGGGGTATTTTACTGTACGCCTACATCACATCTTCAGGCCTTATCCTTCAAGATGTTCTGGGCCTCGATAGCAAAATCAGCTCCATCTTGTTTGTTTTGGTGTTTTCAGCCTTTGTGTGGCACTCAACTCGAGCAGTAGACCGAATTTCCGTTGTTTTAATCTTATTTATGGTCTTAAGCTTTATATTTGGTGTGTCAGGGCTGGCGATCAAAGTAGATATGTCCATCTTGTTTGACACCATCAATGAAAAAACGAGCTACGCACCCTACGCAATGGCTATGCTGCCGGTCGCTTTGACGTCATTTGGTTATCACCATTCTGTGGCTTCAATGCGTGCTTATTACGGCGAAGAGCAAAAAGCAAAATACGCGATTTTGGGCGGCACAGTAATCGCATTAAGTCTGTACTTCTTATGGTTGTTCAGTATTTATGGGAATCTGCCTAGAAGCCAATTTGGACCTGTGATTGAGCAAGGCGGTAACGTAGATGTACTACTAGCCGCATTAGGTTCAGTCATTGAATCTGAAAAAGTGGCGAATGCGATCAATACCTTCTCAATGGCGGCAATTCTATCTTCTTTCATTGGTGTTGGACTTGGGGTGTTTGACTATTTGGCTGATCTGTTCAAGTTCGAAGACACTAAACAAGGTCGTGCAAAAACTTGGCTGGTGACTTTCTTGCCACCTCTGATTATGTCACTTCTGTTCCCGTTTGGTTTTATAATTGCCATTGCCTATGCCGGCGCTGCAGCAACGGTTTGGACGTGTATTATTCCTGCTCTTCTCGTGAGAAAGGCACGCATGTTAGAGAACGGTCAGGAAGGCTTTAAAGCACCAGGTGGCCAGCCAATGATTGTTGTAGTAATTGGCTTTGGTGTTTTAACCGCCGTGTTCCACTTCATGTCTATGCTAGGCATACTTCCAGCGTTTACAGGCTAAACAAATTTAAATCAATATCATAATGATTGGCTGGTTATCTTACTCTACTAATCTAGAAAACAGAGATAACCAGTCTATTAAATAAATAGGAAAATAAAATGGTTGCAATTAAGACGCCAGGTGCGCCTGAAGCTATTGGTCCATACGTACAAGGTGTGGATTTAGGTAATATGATCATCACGTCAGGCCAGCTACCTATAAATCCAGAAACGAAGGCAATGCCTGATGACGTTGCTGAGCAGGCAACTCAATCTTTAAAAAATGCATTAGCGATTGTCAAAGAAGCTGGATTAGACGCCAACAATATCGTTAAAACCACCGTGTTTGTAAAAGATCTAAATGACTTTGCCAGAGTAAATGAGGCTTATGAAGCTTTCTTCAATAATCATGATGCGACTTTCCCGGCTCGCTCTTGTGTTGAAGTGGCTCGCTTACCCCTGGATGCAAAAGTTGAAATTGAAGTTATCGCCTCACGCTAACTTTTAGGATTTTAAAAAGATATTTTTCGTCTTAGTTAATAGCCCTATCATATATATATGATAGGGCTAAATATTTTAAGCTTAAATACCCACAATTATTTTAAGTTCACCTAAAACAAAAAATAATCAAATCACCAAATGCTCTTTTAGATTCTTCCTATTACTCTAAATACGCAATTGGGATCCCACCTTGAGTTACTTATAGAAAGGAAAACATTATGCATGGCATTCTATCCATTCAATCACATGTTACTTACGGGCACGCAGGAAACAGCTCTGCTATTTTCCCGATGCAAAGAATGGGGTTCGAAGTATGGCCAATACATACGGTCCAGTTTTCTAATCATACTCAATATAAACAAGGTTGGACGGGACGTGCTTTCTCTGCCTCTGATATTGATGAGCTGGTTCAGGGGCTTGATAACATTGATGCGCTAACGCGTTGTAAAGCAATTCTCACGGGGTATCAAGGAAGTGCTGAACAATGTGAGGCTGTTATCAGAACCGTAGAAAAAGTAAAGGCCAAAAATCCTTCATCCTTATACATCTGTGATCCTGTCATGGGGGCACCGGATAAAGGTTGTATCGTTGCTCCCGGCATTACGGAATACTTAGTGAATCATTTAATGCCAATGGCAGATGTCATCGTGCCGAATCAATTCGAGCTCAGCCAATTTGCACAAATGGAAATCAACACACTTTCTGATGCCGTGAAAGCTTGCAACATTGCTTTAGCTAAAGGGCCAAAAGTTGTTCTTGTTAAGCATCTATATTGTGTTTCAGACGATAAGTTCAGCATGCTGTTAGCCACACCCGATGGCTGCTTTCTGGCCCAGCGCCCTCATTTACCTTTTGCTCAGCAACCCGTTGGGGTTGGCGATCTGATCTCTTCGTTGTTCACTGCGGGTCTACTAAAAGGCTATTCAACAATGCATGCATTCCAACATTGCCATGATGCTTGTTATGGCGTTCTTAAACAAACTCATCGACAAAACGAGTGGGAATTGCAAACCATTCAGGCTCAAAATGAACTCGTCGAGCCCAGCGAGACATTTCCAGTGGAAATGATCAACCTGAACTTGAAAACAGCGTAAGGATAAGCTCAAATATCAGATAAACAGACCCTCGTGTGTTTTAGTTATACAAGGCCCAACTCGAAAAGATTGGGCCTTTTTAGTGTGTGTCGCTGGTCGAAGCAGGTCTGTAAGACGAAGAATCGTATAAAAAGGTGACAAGGTTAACGAAATATTAACATTTTGAGTTCCGATCGACATTCACTACCTAGATGTTAATAAGTAACGATATAGGCTGAAATAGTGAACCATTAACAGTTGATAATAGCCAATTACTAACATTGCACAAGATAAACGACCACAGTAAACCACTACCAGTTGTTGAGATTATGTTTCCTTATTGCTAATTTTTCTCTCCACAGGGAAATGTTGGCGACATATGAACTAGGTACTGAATGGTGAAATATTCTGCCCTGTTCCGCCTTCATACAATAAACACACAGGTGGAACGGAATATGATATCAAAAATTAGTTGTTATCTTGCTGTAGCGTTAACCATGTTTACCTCTTCGGCTTTTGCCTCAGGTGAGCAAGTTGGATTTGATAAGGCAGTCGATCACTTTTTTAGCGAAAACCTCGGTTGGTTCGCAAACACCATTTTTACTTCGGTGCCTGTCAATGGAACAAATTTCCCGATCATCGTTGGTTGGTTATTTGTCGCGGCCATTATTTTCACCTTTTATTTCGGTTTTGTTCAGTTCAAGCGTTTTGGCTTGGCGGTGAAAATCGTTAAAGGTGACTTCTCGGATCCGAACGACCAGGATCCGGGTCAGGTTTCTCACTTCCAGGCGCTGGCGACGGCGCTTTCTGGTACGGTCGGGCTCGGAAATATTGCCGGTGTGGGTGCGGCCTTGGCCATTGGTGGCCCGGGAGCAACATTCTGGATGATTTTGTGTGGCTTGCTAGGCATGGCTTCGAAGTTCTGTGAATGTACCCTTGGGGTTAAATACCGCAATGAACTGCCAAACGGTGACGTGTCGGGTGGTCCAATGTATTACCTGAGCCGAGGCTTAAAAGAGCGTGGCTTTGGCGGTCTGGGGAAAGGCTTGGCTGTCGGCTTTGCGGTTATGACCATCTTGGGTGCGCTGGGTGGCGGTAATATGTTCCAGGGCAACCAGGCCAATGCGATGATTGTGCAGACACTGGGCTTGCCTGAGGGCTATGGCTGGGTGACAGGTCTCATCTTAGCTGGCATGGTGGCGTCGGTTATCATTGGTGGCATGCCATCGATTGCCCGGGTAACCGGAAAGTTAGTTCCTGCAATGGCACTGATATATGTAACTATGTCGGTTATTGTTTTGGTCGCAAACGCCTCTCAAATCGGCGACGCATTTGCACAAATCATTGACGGTGCCTTTACCGGTGCTGGTGTGGCAGGTGGTTTCGTCGGTGCTCTGATCCAAGGGATGAAGCGTGCAACTTTCTCTAACGAAGCCGGTGTGGGCTCGGCGGCGATTGCACATGCGGCAGTAAAAACCAAAGAGCCTGTAACCGAAGGTCTGGTTTCAGTGCTGGAACCATTCATTGATACCGTGGTTATCTGCACCATGACCGCTCTGGTTATCACGATTTCAGGCATGAACAATGGTGAGTTAAGCGGGGTAACGCTGACGGCGGCGGCATTTACTGAAACGGCCGATATATTCCAGTATGTTCTGGCGGTGGCTGTGGTTATGTTTGCTTTCTCAACCATGATTTCATGGTCTTACTATGGGCTTAAAGCATGGACCTATCTGTTCGGTGAAGGTGAAAAAACCGAGCTGGCCTATAAAATTATGTTCTGTAGCTTTGTGGTTGTCGGTGCCAGCGTTAGCTTTGGTGCTGTGATTGACTTCTCTGACGCGGCCATCTTTGCAATGTCTATCTTCAATATCATCGGCTTGTACTTCCTGATGCCAGTAGTGAAGAAAGAGCTGAATTCGTTCGTGGCGCGGGTTAAGTCGGGCGAAATCAAAGACTACAGCAAAGGCGGCGAGCGAGGTCTGGTTCCTTCCAAAGAGACAAACAGTTAAGTGACTTAAACCTAACTGACTAAACCAACAAGCCAGCCAATTACATTGGCTGGCTTGACTACAACCTGTCGGGCTGCGCTTTTTATATAACAGTATTTCCTGAAATCAGGTTTAGCTGGCCGGCACAACCCGAGCCTGCTTGCCATCAATATTTACCTGAACTTTCTGTCCGACCTGAAAGATCATATTTGGGTTAACCTCCTGAACGATCGCGATCACTTCTCCGTTATCCATTTTAATCGTCAAGTTAACACCATTACGGCGAGTAGCCGCATCCGCAGCTTTACTACCGGCAACACCACCCAGCACACCACCACCGATAGCGGCTATATCTGACCCTGAGCCGCCACCAATTTTAGAGCCTAAAATCCCACCAACTGCAGCACCGGCAACGGTACCGACAAGCTTCCCTCCACCGTCACCTTCAATGGTAACCGGTTCGGCTTTCATAATGGTGCCATAGCGTACATTTTGGATCTGCCGCGTATCACTGACACCATAAGAGTCACCATAGGGGTTGCTCGAACATCCCGCAAACACAAAAACAGAAAGCAGTAACATGAGAGAGAGAGGGTGTATCTTCATGGTGAACTCCTGAAAGAACGTATGTAGAACAAGTATAATAGCAACTGTAATAAATATGCCTTTGACCATGAAATATCTTGCCATTGTTTCAGCGACGACTTCATTGCTGTGCTTCCGCTAACAAAATTATGATTTAACACAAAACTTAGGCGGCATACGGCTGACTTCCTATGCCATGTATTGAGATATGTACTATCTATAAAGTAGTGCCGATTTTTTATACTGATTGCAGAAATGATAATGAGGAACGTGGCCTAAGGGCGGTAACGTTACGGATGGAATAGAAACAGGTTTTGCAACGCTGGTATTAATGAAGTCGCACCTGAACGAACACCATTACATTTTGCTACCACCCATCTGTTCGATTACCAGAGGAGGCCACGTATGTCTGTGGAGCTAATTCGCAACATCGCATTTACTGGGCAATCCGGCTCAGGAAAAACCAGCCTGGTTGAACGTTTACTGTTTGAGTCCGGCGCCATCAAAACGCTTGGTGAGCTCCAGCGGGGCACCACCGTGACCGACTTTGATCGTCAATCTATCGACTACCAGCATTCGGTAGAAGCCACCCCCGTTAACTTCTGCTGGCAAAAAAACCAGCTTAACCTGATCGATACTCCGGGAGCCGGTGATCTGATAGGCCGTGCGATGAGCGTTTACCCGGCAGTTGAGACCGTCGCGCTGGTGGTCGATGCCAATGCCGGGCCGGCATCGCTTTCCGACCAGCTATTTCAAATGGCCCATGACCACAAAAAGTGCCGCCTGATCATCATTAACAAAATTGATGCCGATGGGATCAACTTGCATGCACTTTTGGCTCAGCTGAAAGAACGCTATGGTTCGCAATGCCTGCCAATTAACCTGCCCGATCCCGACGGACATGAGGTTGTAGACTGCTATTTTGAACCGGATCCCGATGAGCCGACTCTGTTCAGCACTGTCGAAGAGGCGCACGACGCTTTGGTCGATCAGGTGATTGAAGTCGACGAAGAACTGATGGAAGTTTACCTGGAACAGGGACAAGATCTGAGCCCGCAGCAGCTGCATGCTCCCTTTGAGGCAGTACTGCGCGATGGCCAGTTGATCCCGGTCTGTTTTGTTTCGGCCCGCAGTGGCGCCGGGGTGAAACAATTGCTACAGGTAATGAGCGAGCTCATGCCATCACCTCTTGAGAGCAATCCCCCTCTCTTTTATAGTGGCGACAAACCGGTAACCGTGAGCCTGAACGAGCAAGATCATGCTGTTGGCCATGTGTTTAAGGTCAGTGTCGATCCTTACATGGGCCGGATGGCCTTTGTCCGAATTTTTCAAGGCGTGCTTACGCCCGACAGCCAACTCTACATTGATGATGGAAAAACGTCCTTCAAAGTAAGTCACCTCTATCAGGTACAGGGTAAACAGCGACGTGAAATTCAGCGTGCCGTTTCCGGCGATATTTGCGCCATCGCCAAAATTGACGATCTGCAATTTGATAGCGTTGTACACAATTCCCATGATGAAGACGGCTTGCATTTAACCAGCCTTAACTTGCCAGCCCCTATGTACAGCCTGGTAGTGCACCCGGCACGGCGTGGTGATGAGCAAAAACTTTCAGATGTACTGAAAAAACTCACTTCTGAAGATCCAAGCCTGCAGGTAACGCACCGGGTGCGGGTTAACGAAACCCTGCTGACCGGTATTGGCGAGTTTCACCTGAAGATTGCGCTCGAGAAAATGCAACAGCAGTACAAACTGGATGTACAGACCAGTGCGCCGAGTATCGACTATCGCGAAACGATTACCCGCCCTGCCGAAGCGCATCATCGGCATAAGAAGCAAACAGGAGGGGCCGGGCAGTTTGGCGAAGTCTATCTCAAGATTAATCCCTTGGATCGCGGTGAAGGCTTTAAGTTTGTCAACAAGGTGGTGGGCGGGGCAATTCCCGGCCAGTTTATACCGGCGGTGGAAAAGGGGGTGCGTCAGATACTCGAAGAAGGAGCGATTGCAGGCTATCCGTTGCAAGATCTGGAAGTGATCGTCTATGACGGCAAGCACCATAGCGTGGATTCCAAAGAGATTGCCTTTGTGTCGGCTGGTCGTAAGGCATTTTTAGAAGCGATAAAACAGGCAGAACCGATTATCCTGGAGCCTATCGTGGATGTAAAAATCCTTATCCCTTCCGATTGCATCGGCGATATCTCCGGTGATTTATCAAGCCGACGCGGCATGATCAACGACTCGCAACCGGAAAGTCAGGATCGTACCTTGATCCTCGCCAAGGCACCGCTCACCCAGCTGCAGGACTACTCGAAGCGCATCAAGTCACTAACCCGAGGAGAGGGCAGTTTTAGTTTGTCGCTCAGCCACTTTGAACCGGTTCCCACCCCATTACAGCAACAGCTCACCGAAGAGCATAGGGAAAGCGATAGTGCCTGAGAGGCCCGGGATTCCTTGTAATCCCTTCCTTATCCCCTAGGCGTTAGCCTGCGAAAAATAAATGTCCGCAGGCTAACGTTTCCGCAACAATATGTAATAAATCATTCTAACAATGAGAGGTTGATCCCCCTTCACTACAATCATACAAATCGGTACTTTATTTAAACAAAATAGCAATAAATCGCCCAACTATTGATAAATGACAAAACTTTATTCGTAATTCTGTAGATAATCACCGTCATTCCTTCAAGGATGGTAGCCAAAAGCATGACCGCTATCACAGGGTGATAATAGATAAGAACTCTGTTATAATGCGGCGCTTGTTTATCGTGCGGATTTATGGCTACAGCTTTATGGTTGCGTGATCGTTGATATCAGCCCATTTTTCACTGTTGCCGGAAGTTAAGAACGTGCGGTAATTTAGGAAAGAGTCAACTGTACAGGCCTTATAAAAGCAACTAACTGCTTTCATAAGGCAATATTTTTGTAAAAAATTTGTATTATCACCACGCCCTGAAGGCGGTAAGTTGAAGATCTATGATCTACTTCTCACTTTATGTCCATTATTCAACATTAATGGTTCACAAATTTCAGGTATAACACTGTGGTTAAATTTCCCTTGGGTAAAAATTTGTCCGGAGACAATCCTCAATGAAAAAGACCAAAATCGTATGTACGATTGGACCTAAAACAGAATCTAAAGAAATGCTTACCAAACTAGCTAACGCTGGTATGAACGTAATGCGTCTAAACTTCTCACACGGTAACTTCGAAGAGCACGGTCAGCGTATCGACAATCTTCGTGACGTAATGACTGAAACAGGTAAGCCTCTGGCTATTCTGCTTGATACTAAAGGTCCTGAGATCCGTACTATCAAACTAGAGAACGGTAATGATTTTGCTCTAGTTGCTGGTCAAGAGTTTACATTCACTACTGATATTTCTGTAGTTGGCAACCAGGACCGTGTTGCGGTTACTTACCCTGGTTTTGCTAAAGATCTTGTTAAAGGTAACATCATCCTTGTTGATGACGGTCTTATCGAGATGGTAGTACTGGAAACCACAGAAACTGAAGTTAAGTGTAAAGTACTTAACAACGGTGACCTGGGTGAAAACAAAGGTGTTAACCTACCTGGCGTTTCAGTAAAACTTCCTGCACTTTCTGAGAAAGATAAAGCAGACCTTAAGTTTGGTTGTGAGCAAGGCGTTGATTTCGTTGCTGCTTCTTTCATCCGTAAAGAAGACGACGTTAAAGAAATCCGTGAACTACTAAGCGCTAACGGTGGCGAGAAGATCCAGATCATCTCTAAAATCGAGAACCAGGAAGGCGTAGACAACTTCGACGCAATCCTTGAAGCTTCTGACGGTATCATGGTTGCTCGTGGCGACCTGGGTGTTGAAATCCCGGTTGAAGAAGTTATCTTCGCGCAGAAGATGATGATCGAGAAGTGTAACCGCGCTCGTAAAGTCGTTATCACTGCAACTCAGATGCTTGATTCTATGATCAAGAACCCACGTCCTACACGCGCAGAAGCGGGTGACGTTGCGAACGCAATCATGGATGGTACTGATGCAGTAATGCTTTCAGGTGAATCTGCTAAAGGTAAGTACCCTATCGAAGCGGTAACTATCATGGCGCAAATCTGTGCACGTACAGATTCAGCACTAAAAGCAGAGCTAGGCTCACGTCTGGACAGCTCACGTCTGCGTATCACTGAAGCGGTATGTAAAGGCGCTGTTGACACCTCTGAGAAGCTAAGTGCTCCTCTAATCGTTGTTGCAACAGAAGCAGGCAAATCTGCACGCTCTGTACGTAAGTACTTCCCAACAGCTAACATTCTGGCTGTAACGACTAACACTAAGACAGCAGCTCAGCTAGCACTGACTAAAGGTGTTACACCTGTTGTTGTTGATTCAATTGAAAGCACTGATGCATTCTACAGCCGTGGTAAAGAGCTTGCTCTTGAAACGGGTCTGGGTGCGAAAGGCGATATCGTTGTTATGGTATCTGGTGCGCTAGTTGCTTCTGGTACAACAAATACAACGTCAGTACACGTACTATAATTCGTAGACTGAACTGAAAAAAACGGGAGCGAATGCTCCCGTTTTTTATATCATCTGATTAATCCCCCTCCCCTCCATACTGGTATGTATTCACAGTTCCAGCCTTTCTGTATCGCACCCTGATCTTATTAATCGTATACTCACTCAACAGCGGATTCTTGCAAGGAATACAACCCCATAAGAATCATGCTTCGCTTGCTAAGAAAATCACAATAATATCCCCAGCCGTCATCATTTGACGGGACTCTCGGGAAAAACAATAAAAAAACCTGTGAGGAATTCAGTGTCTAGTCCTACTTTGACCAACACAGTCATGGAATTGATTCGACAAGACATCTTGCTTGGTGAACTCGCACCAGAGCAAAAGCTTGTTGTTGCCGACTTAAAAGCCCGTTATAACGTAGGTGCGTCTCCGATCCGGGAAGCTCTTGTTCAGTTATCATGGAAAAAATACGTAAAATTCGCCCCCCAAAAAGGGTGTTGGGTTGCTCCTGTTTCAGTCGATGAGCTCGAAGACCTCTTTGAAACCAACCTGGTGCTATCAAGAGTCCTGCTGGAACGCGCTATTCTCAATGGCGACGAAGCATGGGAGCTGAATATTTTGACCAGCTACCACAAACTCAACCGTATTAACCCAGCAGATCAGACCGTTGATTTATCTGAGTGGGAAAAACGCCACAGTGAATTCCACCTGGCACTGCTTGAGGGTTGTCAGTCTCCTGTCATGCTGACGCTATACCGTGAAGTGTATGAACAGATCGAACGTTATCGCCATATCTGGATTAACCACAGCCGCGACTATGAAGAGCGCTATCATGATAACGGCGAACACGAAGCGATGATGAAGGCGGTATTGGAACGTAATACACCGCAAGCACTAGAATTGCTTAACAACCACTTCCAACGGGCTATGGAGTTCATTAAGACTTATATACCCAAACCTCTTCAAGATGCGTAATTCAGCATTTTAAAGTGACTTGACTCTATGAGATTGATTTGAAGCTCGATCAAAGATCGAGCTTTTGCTGCGATTGCGAAACATTGTCTTTGTTTGAAAAAAACAGAGACGGATGTCAGCCAGAGCGTCAGAATAATAACCCTACCAGCCAAAGATTTCTTTATGGTGGGTATTGAGCAACAATACTGCGAGCAGAAAATACATCGCGCTAATTTTAAACCCAAGCATCAACAAGCACAGGGTCAAAAAACGCACTATAAACTTATTGATCATTGTTAATCCTCCTCTTCTTCTCTTAGCAAGAGTCCTTTCACTTTGATCTCCGTGCATCCAATGCGCTAAAACGCCGCCAACCTCGCCCATTCCGACCAAAGTCGATATATACCCAATAGACGCCAGGCGTTTAACTGCCGGTTAGTTGACTCCTTCTTTCCCATTATTCCTTTTATTAGACTTTAGTCTAACTGTCATCGTTTGATGACAATTTGTACAAACAATGTCTTTTCTACGCGCAGCAAAAAGCCCAACTCAGGCTATGCCTGAATTGGGCTTATATAAAAAACGCCTTACGCTTTTAGCGCGCGCTCACCACGGGCCATACCAACAACACCACTTCGGGCAACCTCAACAATATCGGTCGCTTCCCCCACGGCAGCAATAAAGGCATCCAGCTTGTCACTGGTTCCCGCTAGCTGAATGGTATAGATCTGGCTGGTCACATCCACAATTAATCCACGGAAGATGTCCGCCGTACGTTTAACTTCAGCCCGGGCAAAACCGCTGGCTTTCACTTTCACCAACATCAACTCGCGCTCAACATGTTCAGCTTCGGTAACATTGCTGACCTTTAATATATCAATCAGCTTATGCAGTTGTTTCTCAATTTGTTCATACGCCGCATCGTCTTCCACATTGGTGGTGATATTCAAACGCGACAAGGTCGGATCATCGGTTGGTGCCACTGTCAGAGATTCAATGTTATAGCCTCGTTGAGAAAACAGGCCAACGACACGGGACAATGCACCGGGTTCATTCTCTAGCAATACTGATATAATCCTGCGCATTATGTTCTCTCCGTTTTACTTAGCCACATTTCACTCATCGAGCCACCACGAATCAACATCGGATAAACATGCTCGGTTTCATCAACACTAATATCAACAAAAACCAGCTTATCTTTCAATGCCAGGGCTTTTTCCAGCTCACTATCGAGTTTGGCCGGATCTGAAATGCGTACCCCGACATGACCATAAGCTTCAGCAATCGCAGCAAAGTCCGGTACCGAATCCATATAAGAATGAGAGTGGCGACCTTGATAAATCATGTCCTGCCATTGCTTAACCATGCCTAAGAAGCGATTGTTCAAGTTGATGATTTTAACCGGAATATCGTATTGTAATGCCGTCGACAGTTCCTGAATATTCATCTGGATACTGCCATCCCCGGTGACACACACCACTTCAGCATCGGGCAGCGCAAACTTCACCCCCATCGCCGCCGGCAAGCCAAAGCCCATGGTGCCCAGACCGCCAGAGTTGATCCAACGACGCGGTTTATCAAACGGATAGTACAACGCGGCAAACATCTGATGCTGACCAACATCCGAGGCAACATAAGCCTCACCATTGGTCAGCTTGTACAGCGATTCAATCACCTGCTGTGGCTTTATGCGTTCATTACTCGACTCATAACTCAGACACTTACGTGCACGCCATGATTCTATATCTGCCCACCAGCCCTCAATCGCTTGCTCATCATTGCCGCCATCCTGCTCTGCCAGCAGTTTGAGCATGCTGTTTAATACTGTGTCGGCCGAGCCGACGATGGGAATATCAACGGCAATCGTTTTCGAAATGGACGACGGGTCAATATCGATATGCATAATGGTGGCATTCGGACAATATTTTTCGACGTTGTTGGTAGTACGATCATCGAAACGGACGCCGATACCAAAGATCAGATCCGCGTTATGCATTGCCATATTGGCTTCATACGTACCGTGCATGCCCAACATGCCTAAACAGTTTTTATGGGTTCCCGGAAAAGCGCCAAGACCCATTAGGGTATTTACAACCGGTATGTTCAATGATTCAGCCAGAGTCAGCAGCTGTTCACTACACTCCGATATGATGGCACCGCCACCCACATACAGAACCGGCTTTTTCGCGGCCTGCAAGGCTTTTAATCCCCGCTTAATTTGACCTTTATGCCCCTGAGTCGTTGGATTATATGAACGCATGGCGATCGATTCAGGATATTGGTAAGGATAGGTTTCAGCCGGGTTTAGCATATCTTTCGGAATATCGATAACCACAGGGCCAGGGCGGCCACTTGAAGCGATATAAAAAGCTTTTTTGATGATTTTAGGGATATCTTCCGGCTTTTTCACCAGAAAGCTGTGTTTTACAACAGGGCGAGAAATACCCACCATGTCACATTCCTGGAAAGCATCGTTACCAATCAGATTACTCATCACCTGACCAGAGAAGACAACCAGTGGAACTGAGTCCATATAAGCGGTAGCAATACCCGTAATGGCATTCGTCGCGCCCGGACCAGATGTTACCAGTACCACACCGACATCACCGGTTGCACGGGCATAACCATCGGCCATATGCACAGCCGCTTGCTCATGGCGCACGAGTACGTGTTCAATATCACTTTTCTCATGCAGTGCATCATAGATATCAAGCACTGAACCGCCAGGGTATCCGAAGATATGTTTTACGCCTTGATCGATCATCGAACGAACGATCATATCTGCGCCAGACAACATTTCCATATTTCTTGCCTCCAGGTTGATTACACCAACCCACATAGCTAATTCTTCCATAAAATGAAGCTCAACAGCAAACTGGTGAATGTCTGTAAGCGAGGTCGAATACAGACGACAAACCGAGTTAGATAGCGCAGCTAAACTTTATCATTGTGCGTCATCAGGTATATGGGACGTTTTGTGAGTATTCTATGAAACACAAAATGCCATTACCCAATAAATAATTAGCTATACGGGCTGATATAACATAGTTAGGGCTTATTTTTAGCCTAAATTGAAATCATTGTTACTTTTTCATGCTATGCGAGCCACTACCGGTCATAACAAGCAGCAGTTACCTGCAACAACTTTAACGCTTTTTTAGCAATCAAGTCTATTGCTGAAAAGCATGTTTGACCTATTCATCTGAATGCAGAAGAAATTAACTATATTCATCCGGAGCTTACCGAGTACGACAGGGGGGATTAACTGTAACTAACCAAAATTTCAGATAGAAATGCTTATCTAAAGCGGAGAGAAGAAAGAAGAAAGAAGAAAGGGAATGGTGAACAAGTCTCCGAAAACAACAAAGGGGCCATATGGCCCCTTTGTTCAAAGTTATTGATATTTACCGTACAGATGATTTTTTATGGCTCTCTTCGTACATACGCTCAATTTCCTGATGGTAACGATCATGAATGACCTTGCGACGCAGTTTCTGAGTCGGCGTTAGCTCGCCTTTTTCCATCGAAAACGATTTAGGCAGCAAGGTGAATTTTTTCACCTGCTCAAAGCGTGCCAGATCTTTTTGCAACTCAATGACTCGTTTCTCAATCAGCTCAACAATCTGGCTATGTTTGACCAGTTCAAGGCGATCGTGATATTTAATGTTCAGCTCGCGAGCATGCGCTTCCAGGGTATCAAAGCAAGGTACAATCAGTGCAGAGACAAATTTACGGGTATCAGCAATCACGGCAATCTGTTCGATTAAGTGATCTTTACCAATCGCTCCTTCGATGACCTGAGGCGCAATATATTTACCGCCTGAGGTCTTCATCAGCTCTTTAATACGATCGGTAATAAACAAGTTGCCCTGCTCATCGAAACGCCCCGCATCACCGGTTTTTAAGAAGCCATCTTCGGTAAAGTTCTTCGCCGTTTCTTCCGGCATTTTATAGTAACCGCGCATCACCATCGGGCCACGGACCAGAATTTCATCGTTCTCGCCGATCTTCACTTCAGCCCCCGGCATCGACATACCGATAGAATCAGGATTAAAACACTGATCATCCCAGCATGATACGGTCGCCGTGGTTTCTGTCATGCCGTAACCAAGCTTAACGTTAATGCCTATCGCGTGGAAGAAACGACCAATGCTCGCATCTAACTTCGCACCGCCACACGGCATAAATTTAATCTGTCCGCCCAGTAAATCCCGAAGTTTAGCCAACACTAGCTTATCTGCTAATGCATACCCCTTCTTCAACATCAGTGACGGCTCACGTTTTTCCTGGTGGCAGGCCGCCATGCGTGCCCCCATGTTCACCGCCCAGGTGAAGATCACTTTACGATGAAAGGGTGCACGCGCGACCTTATCATGTACTGCAGAGTAAATTTTCTCGTACACCCGAGGAACCGCAGCCATGACATTCGGCTTTATTTCCACCAGGGCTTCACGCACTTTGTTGGTATCGGCCAGATAGCAGTTAACCGCGCCACGGTGCAAGACAAAGAACGTCCATGCCCGCTCAAAAACATGAGAAAGCGGCAAGAAACACAGTGACGTATCACCTTCGTCCAGAGCCAGATTCTGATCATGCGCTTCAAGCTGAGACGCAATGTTTGCGTAATCCAGCATCACGCCTTTAGGTGTTCCTGTCGTACCGGAGGTGTAGATCAGGGTCAGCAGATCATCCATCGCTTTGGAGTCTAAACGATGTTCAAGTTCAGCTTCTAAGTCAGGGGTAGCACAAGCGATGAAGTCATTAAAATGACAGACTAATGGATGGTCAGATAAGATCACATCATCCGACATCACGACAATACGCTCAAGCTGCGGGCATTGTTCGATCATTTCAACAGCGGCATCGTGTTGCGCCTGCTCACCGACAAACAGAATACGCACATCTGCATTGTTGATGATATAAGCCGACTGCTGCGCAGTATTAGTTGGGTAAATAGGTACGGTGACACAGCGATTATACAAAGCCGCGACATCAGTAATGGTCCAGCGAGGCATATTATTGGAAAAAATACCAACTTTATCCTGAACGTTCAGCCCTTGCGCCAACATGGCTAATGCCAGCTGCTGTATCTGCTCGCCAAACTCAGTCCAGGAAATATCTTGCCACTGGCCTTCAACCTGATGACGTAAAGCAACCTGATCGCCTAAACGGGCGATCTGGGTACGAATTCGATTTACTATGTGAAAGTCACGTTCAGCCATAACTACTCTGCCTTTTTAGCTTACACTTGTAAGCCCACTTGAGCTGCGAAGTCTACCTTTGATGTGAAAAAAGGCAACCATAAAGGGGGATAATTTATCTTTTATGCCGCGACCTTCTCAGTACCAGCCCTTGTCCCAACAGGCTTTACACGAATTATTAATAGAATGACTACAAGTGTAAGAAAGTGCTGCTATCCAACTCTCAGCCACCCGTGTACATGACCACTCTGAATGAAGCTGGCCGGAGATTGCAAAAATGAGAATAAAGAAAAAGCCGGCTGGCGCCGGCTTTTAAGAAAATCAGAAAGATGAGTCGCCACAGATGGTTAGCAGCTGATCACGCATCCAGATATGACCTTTATCTTTCTGCGAAGATTCATGCCAGCTCAGATAACCACTGATAGAAGCCGACTCAAACGGTAAAGGCAGCACTTTTAACTGCAGGTTTTCCGCAACAGATTCCGCTAACCAGCGAGGTGCGACAGCAATCAATTCAGATTGACCAACCACATACATGATATTACTCAGGCTCGCTCCCTGGTAAGCATCCTGGTATGAGGTGTGCTGATTGTAGATATGATCAGCAAACATCTTCACGCCCGGCTGCGACTTTAATACCGCATGCGTTTCTGAGGCAAACATCGCATCAGAAATCGTGTCACCGATGATCCTAGGGTGGTTACCTGCCGCAATTACGACCAGTTCATCGCAGAATAATTCGCTACTGCAAAAACCAGGCTCATCAAAGCGAACGTAGTCGATAACAAAATCAATCTCCTGATAACGCATTTTTTGCGTTAGTTCAGCATCAAATTCCGCTTCAAGCTGCATACGCAAATTCGGTGCCTGCTCTGTCACATTACGCAGGATGCGAGGTGCAAAACGCATATCCGACGGGCTGCAAATCGCCAGCTTAAAAGTACGCGTTGAAGTTTCAGGCGAGAAGATTGACGATGGCAGTTCATTCTTCACCAGCTGCAGTGCCTGGCGCATTGGACCAAACAACTGCTTAGCACGTTGTGTTGGCTGAATACCGCGGCCATGACGAATAAAGAGTTCATCATTAAACATCACCTTTAAACGAGCGACAGCGTTACTTACAGCAGGCTGAGACATACCCAGGTTGTGCGCTGCCCGGGTGATGTTTTGCTCTTGCATAACTGCGTCAAATACTGTCAATAAATTAAGATCAACACTTCTTAAATTTGACTCCACCTTGTAACCATCAGCAGGGTGAATAGAAGAACCTCTACGTGTCATATATTGCCTCTAAATGAATCTATCTGGCGCGCATCCGTTATGCCATCGCTAAATTAAAGAACCGAAATCTTGTTCTCAAATAAGTTAACCCTTTTTCGGGATGCGCTCAGTATCATCAAATAGATTGATGTAACCAATAGCTGAAAATCAGCAAATGTAAGCAAACATAAACCAGAAGCCAAGGTCACAATAAAAATACATTTACATCAACATATTACATAGTTCTAAAAAGACCTAAAATAACTATAAATATAATAAAGGCGTAATTATAAGCGAAAAAAGGCACTTTTTTATTCAATTCACATGACACTTCAACGTAATATTTTCAGGTTTGAAGAAGCAATTAATAAGTTTCAGTGATTAAAACCAACGGTAAAAAGAGACTCAATACGGATAATTCTCGGCCATCGCCCCACCAAGCCAATCAAGAAATTCAATCAGCCGTCACAGCTTCAACCATCATTCATGACAGTAATACCATTTGCTTTTCGGCACACAATTCGCGCTCAGTAATACGACATCGGGGATATAAAATCGCAGTAAAAAAAACGAGGCACTGTCAATTGTCAGTACCTCGTTTTCATTATTCTCGGTTACAGGTAATAAACCATCAGGCCTCTAGCGCTTCATGCTTTCGCACCAAACCAAAATCCGCCAGAATGGCATAAGCCGCCGGGATCATAAACAGTACCAGCAGGGTCGATGTGAAAATACCGAACACAATAGAAACGACTAAGGGTTGGATAACCTGAGCCTGTAAACTGGTTTCCAGTAACAAAGGCAACAGACCCGCAGCGGTTGTCAGCGAGGTTAAGAATACCGCCCGAAAACGCTCTCTACTGGCTTTCACCACCGCGTCGTGAACACTGTCACCGTCATCAACATGATGGCGAATATATTGCACCAGCAGAATAGAGTCGTTAACCACCACCCCGGCCAATGATACAAACCCCATAATACTCGGCATACTCAGCGCATACCCCAACAGCCAATGGCCCCAGAGCACCCCTATTGCAGCAAGCGGGATCGCCAGCAGCACCACAAAAGGTTCCAGGTAGCTGCGGAACTGAAAGCTGAGGATCACAAATACACCGAAAATTCCCAATGCAAAGCCTACCCCCATTGATTGTCCGGTCTCGGCGGTATCTTTGGCCTCACCTTCAAAGTCAAACCGCAGCCCGGGATACGTCTGCTGCAACTGTGGCATTAAACGGTTGCGAAATTCCTTCAGCACTTCAGCCGAACTGATCTTACTGCTCTCCAGATCACCAAACACACTCAGGGTTCGCAACCCGTTCACCCGTTGGATCCGGACATAATTGCGTTGGTGTTCCAGCATCGCCACTGAGGCTAGTGGGATCTGGCTGCCATCACCGAGGATAATTGGAAAACTGGCAAAGGTTTGCAGGCTGGCCGCTTCCTGCTTATCAAAGCGTACTTCTACTTCTATATTTTCCGGACCAAGCTGAATTTCATCGGCAGTCTGGCCAAAATAAGCCGCCCGCAGCTGAGAAGCGATCATTTGCCCGTCGATACCAAAACTTTCAGCCCCGGGACGAAGCTTCACCAGCACCTCCTGCTTACCCATCCGCATATCATCCAGCACACCGAACACCCCATCAAACTCATTGAGGAACTGCTGAATTTCAATCGATGCCGCCTTCAATTGATCCAAATCATCGTGCTGCATGCGAATTTCAATCGCCCGGCCACCCGGCCCCATGATCGGTTGCTTAAAGACCAGAGACACCGGATCTGCGATGATGCCGACTTCTTCCCGCCAGGCGGCAATAAAGTCATCGATCACCGTTTTACGTGATTCTGCGCTCAGTAAATCGAGTCGGACCGTCGCCACATGAGGACCATTTTCGTCAGCATCAGCATTGAAGTTATATTGCTCGGTAATATGCTCAACGAGGGTTTGACCGCCTTCTTTCCCGTCACTCCACTGCTGATTGAGCTTTTCTGCGGCAACCACTATCTGCTGTACGACTTTTTCAGTCTGAGCCAGCGATGAGCCCGGCGGTAGAATCACCCGCGCTTCAGCAATGTCGCCGTCCAGTTCAGGAAAGCCGACAAATTTCAAAGCGCCGCCGGCAAGAAGTGAGAATGAGATAAACAGCATCGCAATCACACTGCCCATAAACAGGTATCGCCAGCGTACGACTGCCTCCACAGCAGTAACCAGCTGCTTCTGGCGGAATGCTTCAAATTTAATTAAGAACCGGGCTTTGAACGCCAAATCCGATTTATCCCCTTTGCCACCGCGGCTTTGCTCGCGCTGCTTCTTCAGGGAATGACTTAAATGGTGAGGCAAAATCAAAAAAGCTTCGACCAGACTTAAAGTCAGTACCAAAATTAACACCTGAGGCACCACCTTCAGTACCGCCCCCATCTCACCTTGAAGAAACAGTAAGCTACCAAAAATACAGACCGTCGTGAGATAGGATGACAGTACCCCGGGAAAGACTTTTTTCACCCCATTGGTCACCGCATCGGTAACCGGCTGGCCGCGTTCGAGATGGGCGGCAATGGATTCAGCGATCACGATCGCATCATCCATCATAATACCAATCGCCATTAACAAGGCGACCAATGACATCACATTGATGGATAGGCCAAGCCCGGCCATGAGAAACAGACTGCCGAGAAAAGCGACAGGCAATCCGGCAGCAACCCAGAATGAATAGCGGAAAGTGAAAAACAGCCACATGGTGGCAAACACCAATGTCACCCCCTGCCAGCCATTTCTGACCATCATGGTTAGGCGATCCCACAGCAGCGATGACAAATCATTGGTCATGTTGAGGGTGACACCTGTGGGTGCGATCTGATTTTCATCTTCTACAAACTGTGCAACCCGCTCTTTAATGCGCAGGGCGTCGTCCGCTTTGTTCTTACTCACCTTCAATATCGCGGAGGGCTGACTATCAAACAGGATCTTTTGTTCATCGAGCTCAAAACGATCGGTAAGCGTCGCGATATCGCCAAGTCGCAACACGCCCCCTTCACTGTCTGCGCCGATAACGGTTTGTGCCAGGGCCGTTGGCGTGATCTTTTGTTCATCAAAGCGGATCAACAAATTTTTATCTCCGAGCTCTATGTTTCCGCTCGGTAATTTAATATTCTGCCGCGCCAGACGGTCAGCAACATCCCCGACACTCAACCCCAACTGGCGTAACGAGGCTTCTTTGAGCTCGATCCGGATCTGATGATCGGAAAAACCACTCACCGCCACTAAAGACACCCCATAATCGAGCTTTAGCTTACGTTTGAGCTGTTCGGCATACGCTTTCAGTTGCGGCCAGGTGGTATCTGCATTAATCGCAACATCGACAACTGGCTCATTCCAGTCCAGCTCCCGTACAATCGGAGACTCAATCTCGTTGGGGAAATCATTAATCGCGTTGATTTGAGTCTGTACATCCACCAGCATCCGCGACACGATATCGCTATGAGTCAGCTTTAAGACCAAAGATGCCGAGCCTTCCACGGCTTCACAGCGGGTTTCCACTATATTGGCCAGCCCATCGACAGCATCTTCCATCCGCATACAGATACTCTCTTCCACCTCTTGGGGGGAGGCGCCGGGATAGATCACCGAGGCAATAACGTAAGCCGGTGAAAATTCAGGAAATGTTTCCCGCTTAATTTGCGGTAGTGCAACCAGACCCAGAAGCAGCAAAGTCAGCATTAACAAGTTAGCGGCCGTCGGATGACGCGCGAAATAACGGATCATGGCGTAAGATCCTCTGCCGTAGTGGCTTGCTCTGGCGACGTATCTTCCACCGCTTTACCATTCAGGCTCACCACCCTGAGCCCCATCCCCGATACCGCAGGTAACAGATCGTTGACGATCAGTTGTTGCTGATCAGCCAATTCACCGCTTATGGCGACGACACCATCACGGCGGAACAACACGTTAACCGGTTGAATTTTTAATACCTTGCTATTACCGTTTTTGTTATCAACCAGATAGACATGTTCACCATGCAGCGCACGCTCGGGAATGATCCAATGGGCATTCGCCTGACCTTCAATTCTGGCTTCAACGAACATGCCGTTAACTAACGGGGGGGCGGTTTCTGGTGATAACTGGCTGTAATCCTGATCAACTTCAAGGATCACCCCAACCGTGGCCTGATTAGCATTGACGGTATCACTGATCCGGGTCACGGTGGCTGGCCACTGCTGGATAAAACTGCCACTGGAAAGCTGGATACTCGCCGTCAGATCGAGCTGATCTGCACGGGGGCGGCCATCGGCATGAGCGGTATATTGAGTCAGGCTTGAGGCCAGTACCTGCATATCATGCAAGGCAACCTGTGCATCGATTTCGACCTTCTCAATGCCATAAGCCACCAGCATCGACTGTTGCAGGTTCACCACCTGATCCTGTTCGATATCGACACTGGAAATTCGCACATCAATCGGCAAAACAATGACCGTTTTTTCCAGCGAACGTCTGGCTTCTGCCTGGCGAGATTGGTTGATCTGTAATTGCGCCTGCGTCACCTTGCGCTCATTGGGCAACACGATCTGCTGGTTTTCAATATCTTGAACGGTTTTCTGACTGGCAAGATAAGCTTGTTTCTCTAAGTCCAATTCTGACTGGGAAGCCAGCCCTTTCCGGCGCAGCTCTTCCTTACGGGCCACTTCTTTTTTGCTGATCGCCAGGCGGTTACGTTCAATCTTCAGTGTCGCCTTGAGGTTCTGCTGCTCCTGATCTAACTTGGCCAATTGTGCCTGGCTGGAGCTGATATCCGCCTCGGCCTGAGCCAGTGTTAATTCGTAATCCAGCGGATCAATTTTGATAATGACCGTTCCGGCATCCAGAACCCGGCCTTTTTCTAAATCAGGGTGGCGATAGACGACTTTCCCTGTAACTTGTGCAATCGCCTGCCATTCAACCTTCGGTTTTACCCGGCCAAAACCACTGGCCACCGGCGCCAGAGGTTGTTGCTGCAGGCTAATCACATCAACGGCACGCTCCCGGTTTACCGCGGGCTTCACACTGGGAGAGGGGCGCATTTTAATTGCCAGAACCAGCACCAAAATACCAAATAAAATGGTGGGAACGAGCAGTAACTTCCTGTTGATTTTCACCTGAATCATCTCCTTAATCTGTCAGGATCCCTTGCATCAGTACCTTGACATTATGTTCTGCCAATTCCATTAAATAGGCTTCATTTATTTCCATCCCTTGAATATCCATCATGGCCAGCGGGATCAGAAACGGAAATACCAGCATACTGATGAAGGTCATTCTGGCTTTCTCCGGGCAAATATCCTGGCGAAGTTTGCCCTCCTTTTTAAGCTGCTTAAATATCAGTTCTGATGCGGGGTTAGTGAACTCATTGAAGAGCTTCTCAAAAGCCTGACGTTGTATATCGCCCGGCTCCATCATCATAGTCCGTGTCATCAGCTTTGGCAGATCCGGATTGGGTGCCATTATGCGGTAATAAGTTCGCATCAAATCACCAATACTTTCGATATCGCCTTTACTCAACACCACCTCGATCTGATTGTGTATTGGTTCAAGCGTTTCGCGCAGCATGTTTTCAAACAGGCCGGCTTTATTACCAAAGTAATAACGGATCATCGCCACATTTACGCCGGCCCGACTTGCGATCATGCGGGTAGAAACCTTGCTGTAAGGCAGCGCGACAAACAGTTTTCTGGCTTCAGCGATCAAACGGGCTCTAGCATCAGACTCTCCCATGGGGCGACCTGCTTTTCCGACCATAATGTTTTACTCATTCAATATTAATCAATTGATTAATAATTTACTCTACAAGCGACGATTTCGCTCACTGGATTTATTCACTCCAATATAAGCAAATGATTAATTACTAACCGTGCTCTGCCTCATCATCTCAGCACTTAGGTCCATTCCTGTTACAACAATGCAAACACTGAAATATGCTGAGGTAATATCAGGAACAACAGATATCCACCATGGTGATAGTAACCGCCATTATCCATCGGGGCAGCCACCTCAATCAACCACTTGAAAATCATATAGATAGCATTTTATGCAAAATAAATAATCAATTAATGGTTGACGGTTGTCCTGTCTATTTGGTATTCATTTGTTAATCAACTTTGTGGATATCATTTAAAAAATGAAAAATCGTTTCTCTCTACTCCTAAGCCTCCTCTTAATCGTGATCAGTTCGCGCGGGTAGCTTATGGTGAGAAACACCACTAAGAATTAAAAAAACCCGCGCAGTCAGCGCGGGTTTTTTCATATACAGGGCCAGCGCAAGCGGATGCAGACAACGCCTACTCAAAGGCAGGCCAACAAAAAAGGATGTAGCAATGAAAGATCAGGTCATTATTTTCGATACCACCTTGCGCGATGGTGAACAGGCGCTATCTGCCAGCCTAACGGTTAAAGAAAAGCTTCAAATCGCTTATGCACTGGAACGTCTGGGTGTTGATGTGATCGAAGCCGGCTTCCCGATTTCTTCTCCCGGTGATTTCGAATCGGTGCAGACCATTGCTAAGCACATCAAAAACAGCCGGGTCTGCGCCCTGTCGCGGGCTGTTGCAAAAGACATTGATGTCGCCGCTGAGTCACTAAAAGTAGCCGAAGCATTCCGTATTCATACTTTCATCTCAACCTCGACGATTCACGTTCAGGACAAATTGCGCCGCAGCTATGATGATGTCATCGAAATGGGGGTTGCAGCGGTAAAGCGCGCCCGTAATTATACCGATGATGTTGAATTTTCTTGTGAAGACGCTGGCCGTACCCCGATTGACAACCTGTGCCGGATGGTCGAAGCCGCTATCAATGCCGGTGCCAATACCATCAATATCCCGGATACCGTTGGCTATACCCTGCCTAACGAGTTTGCCGGCATCATCGCACAACTGTTTGATCGCGTGCCGAACATCGACAAGGCCATTATTTCTGTTCACTGCCATGATGATCTGGGCATGTCGGTTGCCAACTCGATGGCAGCGGTTCAGGCTGGTGCCCGTCAGGTAGAAGGAACGATTAACGGCCTGGGCGAGCGTGCCGGTAACTGTTCGCTGGAAGAAATTGCGATGATCATCAAGACCCGCGCAGACTTCCTGGGTGTTCACACCAACATCAAGCACGACGAAATTCACCGTACCAGCAAACTGGTCAGTCAGCTTTGTAATATGCCAATCCAGGCTAATAAGGCGATTGTCGGTGCCAATGCATTCAGTCACTCCTCGGGGATTCACCAGGATGGCATGATAAAGAATAAAAATACTTATGAAATCATGACCCCTGAATCGATCGGCCTGAAAAACCAGGCGCTGAACCTAACCAGCCGCTCTGGCCGCGCTGCGGTTAAAAACCATATGGATGCGCTGGGTTACACCGAGAATGATTACAATCTTGACACGTTATACGCCGACTTCCTGAAGCTGGCCGATCGCAAAGGACAAGTGTTTGACTACGATCTGGAAGCGCTGATGTACTTTGCCAACCTGCGTGATGAAGATGACTTTTTCAAGCTGAATTATCTGAGTGTGCAGTCTGGCAGCATCATGGCAACAACCAGCATCAAATTACAATGTGGCGATGAAGAGAAATGTGAAGCGGCGGTTGGTAACGGTCCGGTTGACGCGCTATACCAGTGTATCTATCGCTTAACCGGCTATGAAATCGTGCTGGACAAATTTGATTTGACCGCCAAAGGCGAAGGCGAAGATGGCCTGGGCCAGGCTGACATCATTGCGAACTACAAAGGCCGTAAATATCACGGTACCGGTCTGGCGACCGATATCGTTGAAGCCTCGGGGCAGGCGCTACTTCACGTTATTAACAGTATTTATCGCGCAGATCAGATAGCAGAAATTAAACAAAAAAACCATATGGAGACAGTATAACCATGGCAGGTACATATAAAATAGCGGTTCTACCGGGTGACGGTATTGGCCCGGAAGTCATGCAGCAGGCGCACAAAGTATTAGATGCCGTAGAGGAAAAGTTCGGTTTTACACTAGAACGTTCTGAACATGATGTCGGCGGTATTGCGATTGATAACCATGGTTGTCCATTACCAGAATCAACAATGAAAGGCTGTGAAGAATCTGATGCGATTCTATTTGGCTCAGTCGGTGGCCCGAAATGGGAACACCTAGCACCAAACGATCAGCCTGAACGTGGTGCGTTACTGCCACTACGTAAGCATTTCCAGCTGTTCTGCAACCTGCGTCCGGCACAAATTCACAGTGGCTTAGAAAACTTCTCACCATTGCGCGCCGATATCTCCGAGCGTGGCTTCGATATCGTCGTTGTCCGTGAACTGACCGGTGGCATTTACTTTGGCCAACCTAAAGGTCGTGAGGGCGAAGGCCCGCAAGAAAAAGCTTACGACACGGAAATTTACCACCGTTACGAAATCGAGCGTATTGCTCGCATTGCCTTTGAATCTGCGATGCTGCGTGAAAAAAACGTATATTCAATTGATAAAGCGAACGTTCTACAAAGCTCTATCTTGTGGCGCGAAGTGGTTGAAGAAGTCGCTAAAGACTACCCGGATGTCACGCTAAACCACATGTACATTGATAACGCGACCATGCAGCTAATCAAAGATCCATCTCAATTTGATGTAATGCTGTGTTCTAACATCTTTGGTGACATCATCTCTGATGAATGCGCAATGATCACAGGCTCTATGGGCATGTTGCCTTCAGCCAGTCTGAACCAGGACAAGTTCGGTATGTATGAGCCAGCAGGCGGTTCAGCACCAGATATTGCAGGGAAGAACATTGCTAACCCGGTGGCACAAATTCTGTCTGCTGCCCTGATGCTACGTTACAGCCTTGATGAAGAAAAAGCCGCGCGAGCAATAGAGCAAGCGGTATCTCAAGCACTTGAAGCCGGTGAGCTAACTGCCGATTTGGCAGGTAAAGGTGCCGCACTAAGCACGAGTGAAATGGGCGATAAAATCGCAGATTATATTCGTCAAGCTTAGATTCATCGCTAACAACCCGATATCAATTATACCTGTCGTTAAACACGCATATAAAAAGTGAAACGACAGGTATTAATGACAAGGAACATCGAACAATGTCAGCAAAAACCGGAACATCAAAAACACTGTATGAAAAAGTCTACGATGCTCACGTCGCGGTAGCAGCTGAAGGTGAAAACCCAATACTGTACATTGACCGTCACTTGGTGCACGAAGTTACCTCACCGCAAGCCTTTGATGGTTTGCGTGAAAAAGGCCGTAAAGTTCGCCAAATCGGCAAGACTTTCGCAACTATGGATCACAACGTTTCAACCCAGACCAAAGACATTAATGCTTCGGGTGAAATGGCACGTATCCAAATGGAAACATTAGCAAAAAACTGTGAAGAGTTTGGCGTCACCCTATATGACCTGAACCATAAATATCAAGGCATTGTGCATGTAATGGGTCCTGAGCTAGGCATTACCTTGCCGGGTATGACCATTGTCTGTGGCGATTCCCATACCGCAACCCACGGTGCATTTGGCTCCCTGGCATTTGGTATCGGTACGTCAGAAGTCGAGCACGTACTGGCGACTCAAACCCTGAAGCAATCACGCGCTAAAACGATGAAAATCGAAGTAGTCGGTAAAGTCGCGGAAGGTATTACGGCCAAAGACATCGTGCTGGCGATTATCGGTAAAACCACCGCAGCTGGCGGTACCGGTTATGTAGTGGAGTTCTGTGGTGAGGCAATTACCGATCTGACCATGGAAGGCCGTATGACCGTCTGTAACATGGCCATTGAACTGGGCGCTAAAGCCGGTCTTATTGCCCCCGACCAAACCACTTACGACTACATTAAAGATCGTAAATTCTCGCCGACAGATGCAAACTTTGATGCTGCCGTCGAATACTGGAGCACTCTGAAAACAGATGATGATGCCCAGTTTGATGCGGTTGTGACCTTAGATGCGAAAGACATCAAACCTCAAGTCACCTGGGGAACCAACCCTGGTCAAGTTATTGCTATTGATGAATTAATACCTGGCCCTGACAACTTCACCGAGCAAGTAGATAGAACCTCAGCAGAAAAAGCACTGGCCTACATGGGGCTAGAAGCAGGCAAGAAATTATCTGATTTCAATATCGATAAAGTCTTTATCGGTTCTTGTACCAACTCTCGTATCGAAGACATGCGTGCAGCGGCGGCTATTGCCAAAGGGCGCAAAGTCGCAGCAAATGTTCAAGCATTGGTTGTCCCGGGATCTGAGCAAGTAAAAGCACAAGCTGAGAAAGAAGGGCTAGATAAGATCTTCATTGAAGCCGGCTTTGAATGGCGCCTACCGGGCTGTTCAATGTGTCTTGCGATGAACAATGACCGCTTAGGGCCAAAAGAGCGCTGCGCGTCAACGAGTAACCGTAACTTCGAAGGTCGCCAGGGTCGTGATGGTCGTACTCACCTAGTGAGTCCAGCAATGGCAGCAGCAGCAGCATGTGCCGGTCACTTTGTTGATATCCGCGACTTAGATACCGCAACGGCTTAATCAGGAAGGAACGAACAATGACAGGTTTTAAACAACACACAGGATTAGTGGTTCCACTTGATACCGCGAATATTGATACTGATGCCATCATTCCTAAGCAGTTTTTGCAAAAAGTGACTCGCACCGGTTTTGGTCAGCATCTTTTTAATGATTGGCGCTTTCTAGACGATGCGGGTCAGCAAGAAAACCCAGACTTCATCATGAATGCCCCCCGCTACCAAGGCGCAAGTATTTTGCTGGCACGTGAAAACTTCGGTTGTGGTTCATCCCGTGAACACGCCCCCTGGGCACTGGCTGATTACGGCATTCAAGTGATGATTGCACCCAGCTTTGCCGATATTTTCTATGGCAACTCAATCAACAACCAAATGGTGCCGGTTCGCCTGACCGATCAGGAAGTTGATGAGCTATTCCAATATGTTGAAGCTAACGAAGGTGCCGAGATCACCGTCGATCTGGAATCGATGTCAGTGACCGCTAACGGAAAATCGTATTCATTCGAAATTGATGAATTCCGTCGCCACTGCTTGCTAAACGGTCTGGATAACATTGGCCTGACCCTGCAGCACGAAGACGAAATTACAGAGTATGAAAGCAAGATCCCCGCTTTTCTTGTCTAACGTAAGCAAATACTAACTCACGCCCAGCCTCAATTGATGCTGGGCGTTTTTATTTACAGCATGGCTTCTTTTTACTTGAAAGAAAACCTATCAATACAAGGTCATATCATCTAGCCTCTTCCTTAAAAACCGCAAGGAGTTATGATGCGTATCATATTCGCGCTTTTATTACTGCTGGTTTCAAGCCCCGGCTGCACCGCCCCAAAAGCCGATCTGTGGCCCTATTGGCAACAAAGCAATGAAGCCAATACCGCGGCCATTGATCATACCCGCTGGCAACGCACTTTGGATAACTACCTGGTTCAACAACCACAACAGACCCTGTTTCGCTACCGCGCAGTTTCCGATAATGATAAGTGGGAGCTTGACCGCTATATCCGCTCCCTCACCGCCATCGATCCACGCCGCTACCGCCAAGATGAGCAGTTTGCCTACTGGGTCAATCTCTATAATGCCCTGACCGTACAGTTGATCCTGAACAACTACCCGCTGAAATCCATTACCAAGCTAGGTGGTTTCTTCACTTTCGGGCCTTGGGATGAAAAGCTGATCACCATCAATGGCAAACCATTGTCACTCAATGATATTGAACACCGAATTCTGCGCCCGATCTGGCAAGATGCTCGCATCCACTACGTGGTCAACTGTGCCAGCCTGGGGTGCCCGGATCTTCAACCACAGGCCTTTACTGCCAGCAATAGTGAAGACTTACTTGAACAAGCCGCCAACCGCTTTGTGAACAACACCAAGGGCGTCAAGCTGACAGGCAATAAAGTCCGCCTTTCCTCTATCTATGATTGGTATGGCGTGGATTTTGGCAATAAAACCGCACTGCAAAGCCACCTGAATCAATACTGGAAAGGCGCTCCAGTACAACTTAACCACATCAGCTATGATTACGACTGGACGCTGAATGAAACAAAATAAGGCTATGCACCGCCATGAAATCCGCAGAGTAGTATTACGCTGGCAACGGACTGCTTAGCGATTATTCCTATTTCAAAAGAGAACCACTCTTCTATCAATCGCTATCCTTGAACTTGACTCCCAGTGGTGTTCTGAATGGTTAGATAATTAATGAAATTGGTATTAGAATAGCTACTGTTCTCATTGGGGAGTCAATGTTGTTTAGGCAACAAAGGCTGAGATTGCTGACGCAGAACCCATTGAACCTGAACCAGGTCATACTGGCGTAGGAATTGAGAAAATAGCCGCTGCTCGTTTCACCAGAGCAAAAGCATAAGGCAACACCTTCTCAACCTTCGCTCACTTGAAATAATTGTCCCGCAGGATGTTGGGCATCAGGAGCGCATCGTGAAAAAACTACTACCAATTCTTTCTCTCTCTTTATTAGCCGCAGGCTCGGCATGGGCCAGTGACAATACCTTAACGGTCTATACCTACAGTTCATTTGCATCAGACTGGGGACCGGGCCCGGCCATCGAAAAAGCCTTTGAAGCCCAATGCGGTTGTAACCTTGAGTTCGTCGCGCTTGATGACGGGGTTTCGATTCTAAACCGTGTTCGCCTGGAAGGCAGCAGCACCAAAGCGGACATCTTGCTGGGATTAGATAACAACCTGATGGCAGAAGCCAAGCAAACAGGCTTACTGGCAACGCATAATGTTGATACCGACGCCGTTAACTTACCCAATGGCTGGAATGATACGACCTTTGTCCCTTACGACTACGGCTATTTTGCCTTTGTCTATGACTCGGAAAAACTGACTAATCCGCCCAAGAGCCTGGCAGAGCTGATCAAACGTGATGATATCAGCGTGATCTATCAGGATCCTCGCACTTCCACACCGGGGCAAGGCCTGATGCTGTGGATGAAGTCGGTCTATGGCGATAAAGCATCGGATGCCTGGCAGCAGCTGGCAAAGAAAACCGTCACGGTCACCAAGGGCTGGTCGGAAGCTTACAACATGTTCCTTAAAGGGGAATCTGACATGGTGCTCTCTTACA
The DNA here is from genome assembly GCF_050337085.1 of Photobacterium sagamiensis. Classification (NCBI taxonomy): domain Bacteria; kingdom Pseudomonadati; phylum Pseudomonadota; class Gammaproteobacteria; order Vibrionales; family Vibrionaceae; genus Photobacterium; species Photobacterium sagamiensis. The sequence continues at coordinate 115,447 of NZ_JAKJSP010000018.1, forward strand.
CCACGTCTCCGGCTTACCACATCATTGCTGACAAAGAGAGCAAATACCAAGCTGCTGACTTCAGCGAAGGTCACTACATGCAGATTGAAGTGGCCGCTAAGCTGAAAAACAGTCCAAACGCCAAACTGGCCGATCAGTTTATGACGTTTATTTTGAGTGATGATTTCCAGTCAGCGATGCCAACAGGTAACTGGATGTATCCTGTCACCAAACAAACATTACCGGCAGGTTTTGAGCAATTAACCCTGCCAGCGAAAGCCTTGCAATTTAGTGCCAAGGAAGTGGCTTCACAACGTCGCGGCTGGATCCGTGAATGGCAAAATGCCCTTACGCAATAGCGCTTACGCAAGAACCCTTACTTAAGCGCTCTGACTAAAGAGCGCTTATAAAAAAAGAATATTCTGAATAATGGTCACTGACTTTTGAATACCCGTTTTCGTGCTTCCCTGCCGGGCGTGATCACCGCCGGGCTGATCGCTACCGTGGTGATCAGTGCCATCACCGCGTTGATCAGTCAGGCGACCGACTTCAACTCGCTGCTAATCTGGCAAGATCCCTACCTGCGCCATGTGGCGGGATTCAGCTTTTATCAGGCTTTGCTCTCGACCCTGCTCAGCGTAGTACCGGCAATTCCGGTTGCCTATGCGCTGTCGCGCCGGCAGTTTTTCGGCCGTAGCTTATTGCTGCGGTTATTTGCGATGACACTGGTGCTACCGGTACTGGTCGCTGTCTTTGGCCTGCTGGCGATTTACGGGAAAAGCGGCCTGCTGGCTGCAATACTAAAGCAGCCACTACCGTTTAATCTTTATGGATTAAACGGCATTTTGCTGGCCCATGTGTTCCTCAATTTACCGTTAGCTACCCGCCTGTTACTGCAAAGTCTGGAAGGGATCCCTTTTGAACAGCACAAACTGGCGGCACACCTGGGTATTACGGGCTGGAGTAAATTCCGCCTAATCGCCTGGCCACGCCTGAGGCAACAGCTGCCGCATGTGATTGGTCTGGTTTTCATGCTCTGCTTTACCAGTTTTGCGGTGATTATGTCACTGGGCGGCGGGCCAAAAGCCACCACCATCGAACTGGCGATTTATCAGGCATTGCGCTATGACTTCGATCTGGCAGCCGGGGCCGTTCTGGCACTGTGGCAAATGCTGATTTGCTGCAGCCTAGTGTTATTCACCCAGCGATTTGCGAAACCACTTTCAACCCTGACGGGTTCGGTGACAGAGCACCAACCCAATTATCTCGATAATCGCCGGGCAAAAATTTGGGACTGGAGCTGGATCAGCCTCGCCCTGTTGCTCGTTCTGCCGCCCTTACTGGCCGTTATCGGTGCCGGGTTCAACAGTAAACTCCCCCAGCAACTGGCCGAGCCCGCATTGTGGCAAGCCATCGCGAATTCACTCAAGATTGCGGGGTTTTCCTGCATGATCGCCGTATCAAGTGGTATCGCCATCTTACTGACCAGTCGTCACTGGCGTCTGCACAATAAAAGACTTCGCGCCGACGGGATAGAACTGCTCGGCACCATTATTCTGGTTACCCCCAGCTTAGTGCTCAGCACCGGGATCTTTTTGCTACTGCGCCAGTATACCGATGTCTTTGCTACCGCCCTCTGGGTGGTTATTTCCGTTAATGCGTTAATGGCACTGCCTTACGTGATTAAAACCCTGAGCCAGCCAATGCTGCATGTGGCTCAGCAATACAATCCATTGTGCCAGAGCCTGGGAATGAGCGGCTTGTCACGTCTGCGGCTGGTTGAATGGCGCGCCCTGCGCAAACCCATCGCCCAGGCACTGGCGATCGGCTTTGTGCTCTCGCTCGGTGATTTAGGGGCTATCGCCTTATTTGGCAGTCAGGATTTCCAGACGCTGCCACTGTATCTGTTTCAGCTGTTGGGAAGTTATCAGATGGATGCGGCTGCAGTTGCGGCTTTGTTGCTGTTATTACTCAGCCTCGGGTTATTCACCGTGGTCGAAAAAGTGCTCATTCCTGGCCATAAAAAGTAGAAGTCATAATGCTCAAACTGAACCAATTGTGTCACCACTATATACACCCCGGACAGTCTGCCCAGGATGGAGCAGTGCCGATGATATTCGACCTGCAGGCTGAAAAAGGCGATATCGTGGCATTGATCGGCCCAAGCGGGGCTGGGAAAAGTACCTTGTTAGCCATGGTGGCGGGTTTTCTAAAACCCGATAGTGGTGAACTGCACATTGCCGGGCAACCGATAACAACCCAAAATCCCGCCGAGCGTCCGCTCTCCATTTTGTTTCAGGATCACAACCTGTTCCCCCACCTGACGGTGTTTGAAAACATCGGCCTCGGCATTCACCCCGGATTAAAACTAAGCCGGGAAGATAAAGAAAACATTGTGAACGCGGCATCTCGGGTGGGGATCAATAAATACCTCGACCGCCTGCCGGAACAACTCTCCGGCGGACAAAAGCAACGGGTGGCGCTGGCACGCTGCCTGATCCGGCAACAACCCTTACTGTTGCTAGATGAGCCGTTCTCGGCGCTTGATCCGGCGCTGCGCAAAGAAATGTTATCGCTGGTCAAAAGCCTGGCGAAAGAGCAGAAAATCACCGTGCTGATGGTCACCCACAGCCCCGAGGATGCGCTGAAGATCGCCAGTAAGTGTGCGTTTATCTATGAAGGCAAGGTGAAGGTGTCAGGCCCGACCCAGCAAGTACTGGGCGAGCCTGAAGATGAAGCATTGAAAAAATATTTAGGTATTTAAGACGTGCTAGTTTCTAGTTTCTAGTTTCGAGGGTCTAGGGTCTAGGGTCTAGGGTCTAGGGTCTAGGTTGAATGGTACAGAGCGCTAGGTCTCTGTACCAAAAAGCGACAGGAGAGTTGACTCTATTCACTCGTTTTCGTCCCTCTCCCCTATTGTTTACAAATTCTCTTCCGCAAATTCAGCAAGACGACTGCGGACAACCCCATTGATATAGATGTTGGCACTACCTTCAAAGTTTTTAAAGCGTTCGACAATATAGGTTAAACCCGATGTAACGGGTGAGAGATAACTGGAGTCGATCTGCGACAGGTTACCGGAACAGACCAGTTTGGTACCTTCACCGCAACGGGTGATGATGGTTTTGATTTGTGAAGCCGTTAAGTTCTGGCATTCATCCAGCAATACAAACGCATTCTGAATTGAACGGCCACGCATGAAGTTAATGGATTTGAACTGAATATTGGCTTTATCAAAGATATATTTCATTGAGCCGTCAGTACAAACATCGTTTTTATGTAGCGCTTCCATGGTATCTGTGACCGCGGCTAACCACGGCATCATTTTTTCTTCTTCCGTTCCCGGTAAGAAACCAATGGATTCCGCAATTTCCGGGGTGTTACGGGTGACAATAATCTTGTCATACATGCTTTTTTCAATCACCAGCTCCAGCGCAGCGGCCATCGCCAGGATAGTTTTACCGCACCCGGCCGGACCGGTCAGAATGACCAGATCAATATCGGGATCGAGCATCGCATCAAGCGCCATTCCCTGATAGACATTTTTAGGATGGATCCCCCAGGCCTGGCGGTGCATCAATCGCTCATGGCCCAGATCTTTGACCGTGACCGTTTCACCATCAATACTGTCTATCCGGGCCGTAAAATCATCTCCGTCATCAAGGAGATACTGATTGATATAAGGTGCCTCAAACAATTCAGCCGGCAAGGTATGTACGGTGGCACGCCCGCGGCTTTCAGTCTGACACTCCCCGACCCGCTCCCAAAACAGTCCGTCAAATTGGTGAAAACCTTTACTTAATAGTTTTACATCATCAATAAGCTGATCAGAGCGATAATCCTCAACCTTGCAGACGCCGGCACCTTTGGCACGCAGCCGCATATTGATATCTTTGGTCACCAATACGACTTCGCGTGGTGCATAGTGAGATTGCAGGTATAACACCCCGTTAAGAATACGGTTATCACCGGCTTTATCAGCAAAAGCGTGCACCATTTCTTTGATCGTGTAATCAGCAAAAATAGCAACAGTACCTTTATGACCTCCAACATGAGTAAAAGGAATACCGGCAGAAATCTGCTCGGGGGTGGCATCGTGGAAGATATCTTCCAGGGCGCGGATGGCTATCCGTGCATCGCGGGAAACATCACGTTTACTGTCTTTAATCCGATCGAGCTCTTCCAGCACCGTCATCGGAATAACGACATCGTGCTCTTGGAAAGAATAAATAGCGAGAGGTTCATGAAGCAAAATATTTGTATCGAGTACAAAGATTTTCCGTGCATAATCGTCCATAAGCACCTCCTAGGTAACATCCTGATAGCAAAATAAATTGCCATTACACTTAAGCGTACGTCAAAACACGGTGGTTACTATTAAAGACCGGGGATAATTAAATAAATGTGACAAAAATACTGTGACGGATTTGAGCAACTTTCACCGTGACCTCAATCACATCATGCAGTAACATGACTGCCTTTTTTACCGATGCGAATTCTGGCTTACACTTAATCTCAGTGTAGCCCAAATATCAACCAGCATCGGGTTTCACATTTTCCTTAATATCAAATAATTAGAAGGCTTTTACCACTATGCCATTTGCTTTGGGTCAACGTTGGATCAGTGATACTGAAGGTGATTTAGGTTTAGGCACTGTCGTCGCAAAAGATGCCCGTACAGTCTCCCTGATGTTCTCGGCCAGTGAAGAGAGCCGCTTGTATGCACGCAATGAGGCTCCTGTTACCCGTGTAATGTTTAATGTGGGTGATGTGGTTGAAAGCCATGAAGGCTGGTCACTGAACGTTGAAGTCGTTGAAGAGAGTGGCGGCGTTTTCACCTATATCGGTACCCGCACAGATACGGGGGAAGAGAACGTTAAACTGCGTGAAATTTTCCTCTGCCACCAAATCCGTTTTAACAAACCTCAGGACAAATTATTTGCCGGTCAGATCGATCGTATGGATCGCTTTGCCCTGCGGTACCGCGCGCTAAAAAATCAGTATGAGCAACATAAAAGCCCACTTCGGGGCCTGTGTGGTATGCGTGCCAGTTTAATCCCGCATCAGTTATACATCGCCCATGAAGTCGGTCGTCGTTACGCACCACGCGTGCTGTTAGCCGATGAAGTCGGCTTAGGTAAAACGATTGAAGCAGGCATGATCATCCACCAGCAAATTCTGTCAGGCCGTGCCGAGCGCATTCTGATCCTGGTACCGGAAACGCTGCAGCATCAGTGGCTGGTTGAGATGATGCGTCGTTTTAACCTCCACTTTTCGATTTTTGACGAAGAGCGCTGCGTTGAAGCCTATGCCGATGCTTCAAACCCGTTTGAGACCGCGCAATACGTGCTGTGTTCATTGGACTTCCTGCGTAAGAGCCGTCGCCGTTTTGAGCAGGCTCTAGAAGCTGACTGGGATCTGCTGGTCGTGGATGAAGCGCACCACCTGGAATGGAGTGAAGACAAGCCGAGCCGTCAGTACCAAGTGGTAGAAGCGTTATCCGAAAAAGCCCCTGGCGTACTATTGCTTACTGCAACCCCGGAGCAGCTTGGCCACGAAAGTCACTTCGCCCGTTTGCGTCTACTCGACCCGGATCGTTTCTATGATTACGACGCTTTTGTCGAAGAAGAGCGCCAGTATGCGCCGGTAGCAGAAGCCGTCTCCCGCCTGTTGTCCGGCGAACGACTGGATAATGATGCCAAAAACAGCCTGACAGAGCTCCTGTCAGAGCAAGATATTGAGCCAATGCTGCGTATTATCGAATCAGGCGATATCGATAATGAACAGTCGCAAACGGTGCGCCATGAGCTGATCGATAACCTGATGGACCGCCACGGTACCGGCCGCGTGCTGTTCCGTAATACCCGAGCGGCGATCAAAGGTTTCCCTCTGCGTCATCTGAATATGTATCCACTGCCACTACCGAACCAGTACCAGACGGCAATGCGTGTTGCTGGAATGATGGCAGGTAAAGTACCTAGCGAACAAAAAGCGATTAAACTGCTTTATCCGGAAGATATTTATCAGGAATTTGAAGGGGATTCAGCAACCTGGTGGAACTTCGATCCGCGCGTAAACTGGCTGCTTGACATGCTGAAAGCGAACCGCAACGAGAAGGTACTGGTCATTTGCTCCCGCGCCCAGACCGCGCTGACTCTGGAGCAGGCATTGCGCGAGCGTGAAGGTATTCGTGCCTCCGTGTTCCATGAAGGCATGTCGATCATCGAACGCGATAAAGCCGCCGCTTACTTCGCTCAGGAAGATGAAGGGGCTCAGGTACTGCTATGTTCAGAAATTGGTTCGGAAGGTCGTAACTTCCAGTTTGCTAATCAGCTGGTGATGTTTGATCTGCCGATCAATCCGGATCTGCTGGAGCAACGTATCGGTCGCCTCGACCGTATCGGCCAGCTGCGTGATATCGAAATTCATGTACCGCACCTGCAAGGCACATCGCAGGCGCTGCTGGCTCGCTGGTATAACGAAGGCCTTAATGTCTTTGAAGAAACCTGTCCGACTGGCCGGGCGGTATATGAAGCGGTAAGAGATGACTTAATTGAGCTGCTGGCCAGCGAGAGCCATGACGCCGATGCGCTGGAAAGCCTGATCGAACAAAGTGCGGCGATGCATCAATCGCTGAAAGCCAAACTAGAACAAGGCCGCGATCGCCTGTTGGAGATCCACTCCAACGGCGGAGAAAAAGCACGTAAACTTGGTGAGCAAATTGCCGCTAAAGACGGGGATACCAATCTGGTTGCCTTTGCTCTGGGCCTGTTTGATACCATTGGCCTGAATCAGGACGATAAAGGTGAGAATGCGATCGTCGTAACACCATCTGAGCATATGATGGTCGCCAGCTACCCGGGGCTGCCATATGACGGCTGCACCATCACCTTTGAGCGCGACACCGCGCTGTCACGTGAAGATCTGCACTTTCTTAGTTGGGAACACCCGATGATCCAGGGCGGTATCGACTTACTGCTGTCTGAAGGCGTTGGTACCACGGCGGTTTCTCTGCTGAAAAACAAAGCCTTGCCTGCAGGCACCCTGCTGCTTGAACTGGTTTATGTGGTGGACGCCCAAGCGCCGAAACAATCGGGCATTGGCCGCTTCCTGCCACAAACACCTATTCGTATCTTACTCGATGCCAAAGGGAATAACCTGTCGGCGAAAGTGGAGTTTGAAGGCTTTAACCGTCAGCTAAGTCCGGTTAACCGCCATTTAGCCAGCAAACTGGTCAACTCGGTGCAAAAAGAGATCCATGTCCTGATTGCACAAGCTGAGCAAGAAATTGTCAAAGAGCAAGTCACTGTACGCGAAGCGGCTCAGGCTGAAATGGAAACCAGCCTGCGGGCAGAGCTGGATCGCCTGCAGGCTCTGAAAGCGGTTAACCCGAATATCCGTGACGATGAGCTGGAACTGATTGAAAGCCAGATCCAGGATCTGACCGGCTATATCAGTAAAGCCCAGGTACAGCTGGATTCATTGCGTCTGATTGTGGTCAGCCACAACTAATTCGCTTGCTGTCAGTCCATAGCAAAAGCCGCGTGACACTCAGTGTCATGCGGCTTTTATGTTAGATTATTTCTACTTATCTCATCCGAGTGACTCATGAAACCATTGCCATTGCTGGAATACAATCCACCCACCGATCCCTGGCTGGATGTACTGCATCTGGATAACGATATTATTGTGATCAATAAAGCATCGGGACTCCTTTCCAACCCAGGCCGGGATCCCGTGCATTATGACAGTGTGTTTTCTCGCGTCATCCAGGACTACCCTGACGCCCAACTCGTCCATCGTCTTGATATGGCAACATCGGGGTTGATTATCCTCGCGCTCAATAAAAGTGCTGAGCGTCACCTCAAAATTCAGTTCCAAGAGCGCCAGACTCAAAAGATCTACTACGCACGGGTGTGGGGCTCCCTAAAACAGAACACCGGCACGGTGGATCTGCCATTGATTTGTGACTGGCCAAACCGCCCCAAACAGAAAGTCTGCTTTGAAAATGGTAAACCGTCTGTCACCCATTACGAAGTGGTCGCACGGGAAGAGAATGCCACTCTGGTTCGCCTGCGCCCAATTACCGGCCGTTCACATCAGCTCCGCGTTCATATGCTGGCATTAGGCCACCCAATTCTGGGGGACCGTTTCTACGCCCATGATGAAGCCAGGGAAATGGCGCCACGCCTGCAGTTACATGCGACCGAGCTGACATTAGCCCATCCGGGGTCTGAAGCACCCATGCACCTTTTTGCACCTTGTGATTTTTTCCTTGAAGCGCCAGAAAAAACCCTCGAATTACCGGCTGCAGTTCAATAAACAGGTTGAAAATAAATCAGTATTTGGTCTTAATTACCCCTATTACGACCAAATCGGATCACCTGACATGGAAACTATCGTCTTTCTCGATCGCGCCACGATTCCCGCTCATATCCAACTGCCGCAGCCAGCCTTTGAGCATCAGTGGCTTGAATACCCTGCCACCGAATCCAATCAGATCATTGAGCGCCTGCAGTGCGCCACCATTGCGATTGTCAACAAAGTGGTTCTTGATGCCGATATCCTGAGCCAGTTACCACAGCTTAAAATGGTGGCAATATCAGCCACGGGCACCAATAACGTCGATCTCGATTATTGTCGTCAGAATCAGATCACCGTAGCTAACATCCGAGGTTATGCCACCCGCTCGGTTCCCGAACATGTCATTGGGTTAATGTTTGCGTTGCGACGTAATTTAATCGGATATCATCAGGATATTCAGGCCGGTGTATGGCAACAAAAAAAGCAATTCTGTTTTTTCACTCACCCGATTGGCGATATTGCAGGATCGACGCTGGGTATCATTGGCCGCGGCGGGTTGGGTCAGGCGGTCGCCACATTAGCTAACGCACTGGGCATGCAGGTATTGTTTGCCGAACACAAAGGAAGAATAGATTGTCGTGAAGGCTACACCCCGTTTGACGAGGTGCTGGCGCAGGCCGACGTACTGACACTGCATTGTCCGTTAAACGAGCAAACAACCAACCTGATCAGCTCAGGCGAGCTGAGCAAGATGAAATCCGCCAGCATCCTAATCAATACCGGAAGAGGTGGCTTAGTTGATGAAGCCGCCCTGGTCGCAGCATTAAAAAATGGCACCATTGCCGGTGCGGGTGTTGATGTGTTTACCAAAGAGCCAGCAGACAGCAGTAATCCACTCATCGCCAATGCCAAACTGCCCACGCTTTTGCTGACCCCTCATGTTGCCTGGGGCTCAGATTCAGCGATTCAGACCCTGGCTAACCAGCTTATCGACAATATCAATGCCTTTATCGCCGGTAAACCGCAAAATGTCGTGTAATACCAATTCCATTAATTATCTAACCATTCAGATAATTAATGGATTTGATATAGAAACGGGAGCATAAGCTCCCGTTATCAACGCTACCTGTCGCGGTACCGATAAACTATTTGGAGCCATTCTCTTTACGGATCAGATCATAAGCCGCCTGCAATTCTTGCGCCTTCTGCTTAGCCATCTCCCTCATTTCTGGCGGCAGGCCTTTCGCCGCCAGCTTATCAGGGTGATGTTCATTCATCTGCTTGCGATAAGCACGTTTGACTTCCTGAGCTGAAGCTCCATCAGTAACCCCCAGCAGCTCATAGGCATCCGCCAGTTGATCACGCGTCGGTGGCTGTCGGTAAGCCCCTTGCTGCTGATATTGCTGGTTAAAGCCACCTTGCTGAAAACGAAACGCCGCTTCTTGCATGTGCAGGCGTTGCTCTAACTGCTGCGAGGAGAAACCTAAACTACGGGCAATTACATGCAGTAATTGCCGTTCGCTCGGATGCAATGTTCCGTCGGCAAACGCAGCCTGGATCTGTAACTCTAAGAAAAACTGTAATAAATCGGCTCGACCAGCACAGTTTCGACGCACGCTAGACAGGGTTTCATCAAGCTGAAAGCCCTCTTCCTTCCCTTCTCGGAACGCATTTTGCGCCTGACGGCGTGATTCACCATGCAGGCTCATACGATCCATAATGGCGCTGGCCACCCGGATTTCATCTTCCGTAACCCGGCCTTTCGATTTGGCCATATGACCCATCACCGCAAAACCCGCGTAGAAAAACTCCGCCTGACGCTCTGCGCTGTTGGCTTGATGTGAACCAAAACCGCCAAAGCCACCACCGCGATAAACATTTGTTCGTGCTTTATCGAACTTATGGCCTAAAAACAGGCCTAATAACAATCCAAACGGGCCACCAAGAAGGAAACCAAAAAATGCGCCTAAAAGCTTACCCCACACCTGCATTCGATACTCTCTGGTAATTTGCTAAATTTATTCATGGTTTACTCGACACTGTGGCCTGAAAAGATGCCGTCGAGATGAAATTGCATTATGATAGCTGTCATTTCTCGGGAATGCTTGTAAAAAGCGCAACCAAATAGCTATGCGCCACAAACTGAATACAGGAACGTTTAATTCGATGTCATTAACCTCCCGCAGCTTACTTGCCACCATGATCAGCCTGGCCCTTTATGGCCCGGTAATGGCAGACGAAACTCCAACCCCAAGCGACGATGTCAATGATAAGCTTACTGTAACCGGTGAGGAAACGGATGAGCTTGAACTGGTGCGTGGTATCTGCATCGCACCTCAGGATCGCTCAGCTGATCCCAATAATGAGCCAATCAAAGTCACAGCCGATCATGCTGAAGCCAAAACTAACACCAAAATGACTTACTCCGGTGATGTGGTTGTCCAACAAGGCCACCGAACGATGGCGGCAGATATGGCCACCTTACGCCAGCCGGAAAATATCGTCACGGCGGAAGGCAATGTCTATTTCCATGACGGTGGTATGGAAGTCTACTCCGAGCGCTTGCAAAGTAACCTCGATAGTGAAGATGCCGAAATGGATAACGCGGTCTATAGCATGACCTGTGAGCCCGGTCGGGGGGAAGCGAGCAGGATCACCAAGAAAAATGTTCAGGGCACCCAATTCTATCGTATGAAAGACGGCACCTATACCACCTGTCCGACTGACGATAACAGCTGGCGTTTCTCTGCGACCACATTGGAACGAGAGGGGGAGTCACCTTTCGCCGACTTGTACAACGCCCGCTTCGAAGTGCTTGATGTGCCTGTTTTCTATTTGCCTTATTTAAGAGTGCCGGTAGGAAAAGAGCGTTTAACCGGTTTCTTGTACCCGTCTCTCAGCTATGGCTCCCGTGATGGTTTCGAGTTTGAAACGCCATTTTACTGGAATATCGCCCCGAATTACGATATGACCATCACCCCTAAATACATGAGTAATCGGGGGCTGCAACTTAAATCTAACTTCCGTTATCTGACGGAAGTTGGCCGCGGCGAGTTAAATGGCGAGTACCTTGGTGATGATAAAACTGCACCGGAACAAGGTGCCCGCTGGGCCTTTAACTGGTCTCATACCGGAACTTACCAAGAGCACTGGCTATTTAAGGCGGATTACAGCAAAACCAGTGACTTCAGCTATTTCAATGATATCGATTCCAGCATCGGTAACCGCGAAGACAACAACCTGTTGCAGACCGGAGAGGTCTCTTACCGCGATCAAAACTGGGATTCAACCTTAAGGGTTCGTGATTTCCAACCGCTAACATCAACTGGCGAAGGTACTCAATACCGTCTGATGCCTCAGCTGGAGTTTAACTACTACCGCCCGGATCTGCCTTATGGCTTCGATTTTTCAATGGCCAGCCATATCAGCCGTTTTGAAAATGACTCAAACGCTAGGCCATCGGCCGATCGTGTTCACCTCGAACCGATGCTCACACTGCCCTATGCGACCCCCTGGTGGTCTATCACTTCAGAAGCTAAGTTGATGTACACCTATTACAATCAAGATTTTGATAAATCGGCCACTGATTTATCAACGCTTGACGAAACGGTTTCACGTACGGTTCCAAGTGTGCGTATCCACAGCGGGCTATATCTGGAGCGGGATACGGCACTTTGGGGTGACAGTTATACCCAAAGCCTTGAACCACAGATCCAATACCTCTTTATACAGGATGTTGACCAGTCAGGTATTTATAACCCGGTAACATATTCTGGTGGTGGGTATGACAGTACCCGCCTGCAACAAGACTACTACGGTCTGTTTAGTGACAAAATATACAGTAGTGTTGACTACATTGCTCCGGCAAACCAATTTACCCTTGGCGCTTCAACTCGCTACTTCGATAATAATTTTAAGGAACGATTTACCCTATCGTTGGGTCAAATCTTCTATATCGATAAACCGACGTTTGATGGTACCAGTGAAGATGATGCGGAAAGTTATTCAGCGACAGCATTAGAAACTGAATTTAACTATGCCGATTGGCTCTTCTTCAAAAGCTCAATGCAGTATGATGCCAGTGATAGCAAGGTTCAGCTGGCCAGTGGGGCTATTGAATACCGTACCGGTGGGATTTATATTCAACCAAACTACCGCTACGTCTCCAGCAGCTACCTGGACCGGTTCGTCGCAAATCCAAACGAAGCCGATGATAGTGGCAAACAGGACGGTATTTCTCAGCTCGGTCTGTCAACAGGCTTTCCTCTTTATGATGGCTTGAGCCTGCGTGCCGACTATTTCCACGATCTGAATGTCAATAAAATGCTGGAGAGTCAAGTTGGCTTGACTTACCGATCTGCTTGTTGGCTTATCGGTCTGACTTATAACCAGTACGCGTCGACCTCTTTAGGCCTGGATTCCACGGATTACGAAAGTAACGTGACCTTGTCCTTCAGCTTACTCGGCCTGCAGGGCGCAAAACCTCTCGGTTACAGTACCGATACGGGTAATGCATTGTCATACGGTAATTCATTCTCTTTAAATAATTAACCCAATTACGGCCATAAGTCGTAATTGCAACACAGATGGAACGAAAATGAAAAAGTGGAAGTCTTCTCTGTTAGGCCTGGTTATCTGGAGCCTCGCAGCTGGCAGCATTGCTGCCCCCAAGGAAATGGATAAGGTCGTGACGCTGGTTAACAACAGCGTGATCCTGCAAAGCGATGTCGATGCCATGCTTAAAACGGTACGCATCAATGCCGCCGAGCAAAGTCAGCCATTGCCTTCTGACGAAGTCCTGACTGAGCAGATCATGGAAAAACTGATCATTGAAACCTTACAGCTGCAGCAGGCAGAGCAATTTGGTATCCGAATCGACGATACCCGCCTTGATCAGGCGATTGCCCGGATCGCCCAAGAACGGCAAATGACGGTTGCCCAACTGCAGCAAGAACTGGCCTCAAACGGCATCGGTTATTCAATGTTCCGCGAACAAATGCGTCGTGATATGACAGCAAGCGAAGCGCGTACCATTCAGGTTCGCCGCCGCATCAGTATTTTGCCACAAGAGGTAGAAACGCTGGCTGAGCAACTTAACAAACAAAATCTACAAACTGTACAGTTCAACATCAGCCACATTCAGCTTCGGGTTGAAGACGGTGCCAGCAAGGCACAGCGCGAAGAAACGGAAAAACAAGCGCAGCAGCTGGTGAGTGAACTCAAGCAAGGCGCAGACTTTGTTAGTCTGGCTTACAGCTACTCTAAAGGCCCGAAAGCACTGCAAGGTGGCGAATGGGGATGGATGCGCCAGGAAGAGATGCCAACCATCTTTGCCGATCAGATCAAATCAAATGGCAAAGGTGCCATTATCGGTCCTTTCCGTAGCGGTGTTGGCTACCACATCATGAAAATTAATGATGTCAAAGGGTTAGAAACAGTCTCGGTCACTGAAGTCAATGCTCGCCATATTCTGTTGAAAACCTCGGTCATATTAAGTGATGACGGCGCAAAACGTCAGCTGGAAAAAGCGCGCAAGATGATCCTCGCTGGTGAACAGACTTTTGCCGACGCCGCTCAGGCATTGAGTGCCGACCCGGGTTCGGCCGCCAATGAAGGTGAACTGGGATGGCAGACACCTGATATTTATGTGCCGGAATTTAAAGATAAAGTAGAAACTCTGCCGGCAGGCACTATCAGTGAACCCTTTAAAACCGTCCATGGCTGGCACATTGTTGAAGTATTAGATCGTCGTAATGTTGACCGTACTGATGCGGCAGTCAAAGACCGAGCTTATCGTATTTTGTTCAGTCGTAAGTTCAACGAGGAAGCCCAGGCGTGGATTCAGGAATTACGTGCCGGCGCTTATATCGAAACATTAGGAACCGACAATGAGTAAGGTTAAACGCATCGCGATCACACCGGGAGAACCTGCTGGTATCGGCCCTGATTTGGTGATCGCTATCGCCCAACATGACTGGCCGCATGAACTGGTTATTTGTGCTAACGCCCAGCTTATGGTAGAACGTGCAGCCCAATTGGGATTACCGCTGGAAGTAAGACCGTATGATGCCTCACTTCCCGCGCAGCCGCATCAGGCTGGCACAATGGTTGTCACTGACCACGCGCTGAAAGCGCCAGTGACGCCTGGCGAGCTAAAAGAACAAAATGGTCACTACGTACTACAAACGTTAGAGCGCGCTGCGCAGGGTTGCTTGAGTGGCGAATTTTCGGCATTGGTAACAGGCCCTGTTCACAAGGGTGTAATTAACCGTGCTGGTGTGGCATTCAGTGGCCATACTGAGTTTTTCGCCCAACAAGCAAACACGGCGCAAGTTGTGATGATGCTGGCGACAGAAGGCTTGCGGGTGGCGTTAGTGACAACGCATATCCCTTTGGCTTATGTCTCCAAAGCGATAACAGAAGAGCGGCTGCAACAAGTCATCCGCATTTTACACGCGGATTTAGTCAGTAAATTTGGCATTAAACAGCCGAAAATTTACGTTTGTGGCTTAAATCCGCACGCCGGTGAAGACGGTTGTCTAGGCAGAGAAGAAATCGATGTCATTTCTCCGGCCTTAGAGCAGCTTCGCCAGCAGGAAGGGATGAATCTGGTAGGCCCACTGCCTGCCGATACTATCTTCCAGGAAAAATATCTGGCCGATGCAGATGCTGTATTGGCTATGTATCACGATCAGGGGCTGCCAGTGCTGAAATATAAAGGCTTTGGTAAATCGGTCAACATTACGTTAGGTCTGCCCTTCATCAGAACTTCAGTAGATCATGGTACCGCACTGGAACTCGCAGGTACTGGACAGGCGGACACGGGTAGCCTTTGGACAGCGCTATCACACGCCCTCGAATTGGTAGAAAAACAAGCATGAGCAGCGATCAAGTCCACCTCGGTCACCGCGCCCGTAAGCGCTTTGGCCAGAACTTTTTGAACGACCCATTTATCATTGATGGCATTGTATCTGCCATCAATCCACTGCCGGGACAAAACCTGGTTGAAATCGGCCCGGGCCTGGGTGCAATCACCGAGCCTGTCGGCAAACTGGTCGATAAGTTTTCAGTTATCGAACTGGATCGCGATCTGGCGGAACGTTTACGCAACCATCCGGATTTGGCAAATAAGCTAACGATCCACGAAGGCGATGCGATGCGTTTCGACTTCACTCAGCTGATCAAACCAAACAACAAGCTGCGTATTTTCGGTAATCTACCGTACAACATTTCTACGCCATTGATGTTCCACCTTTTTACCTTTCATGAGAATGTGCAGGATATGCACTTCATGTTACAGAAAGAAGTGGTCAATCGTTTAGCGGCGGGACCTGGTTGCAAAGCGTATGGTCGTCTGACTGTCATGGCTCAGTACTACAGCAGAGTGATGCCGGTACTGGAAGTGCCGCCAGAATCATTTACGCCAGCACCAAAAGTTGATTCAGCGGTTGTACGCCTGACGCCATATGAAACCCTGCCATACCCATGTACTAATCTTAAATGGTTAGATCGTGTTTGCCGTGAAGGTTTTAATCAGCGCCGTAAGACAATCCGCAACTGTTATAAAGCGCTGTTCAGCATCGAAGAACTGGAGAACCTGGGAATTAACCCGGGGTTACGTCCGGAAAATATCACGGTTGAGCAGTTCGTTGACATGGCAAACTGGCTGGATGCCAACCATAAAAACGCATAAGCGCATTGGTTGACGTTTGACTGTTTAGTATCATTTGTAACTGTTCGGCTCAGCGCTATTTAATTCAACAGCCTTATTTCTTAATCAATAAGGCTGTTGGATTAGATGGTCATAAGGCGAGCAGTTATAATGCAAGAAAGGAAGCATGATTTTGAGTACTAACGCCACCCCAACCATCAAATGCAGAGTGGTTACTCACTACCTCGAGGACCAGTCTGAGCCTGACAATCAGCGTTATGTGTTTTCGTACACCATCACTATCAGTAACCTCGGGCAGGGAGCAGCTCAATTGCTGAGTCGTCGCTGGCTGATCACCGATGCTAACGGCAAAAAATTAGTGATCGAAGGTGAAGGTGTCGTCGGCGAGCAGCCTGAAATTGCCGCCAACGAAGAATACACCTATACCAGCGGTACCATCATTGAAACCCCACTGGGAGTGATGCAGGGCCATTACGTCATGAGCAATGATCAGGGGGATGAATTTACTGCCGAGGTTTCTCCCTTCCGACTGGCTATTCCCAATATTCTTCATTAAGGATCCGTATGGCTACCTACCTTGTCGGTGACATTCAAGGTTGTTTTGACGATCTCTGCCACCTGCTTGATCAGGCCCGATTCGATCCTGAGCATGATGAATTATGGCTGGCTGGCGATTTAGTCGCCAGAGGCCCAAAATCACTCGACACCTTACGGTTTGTTAAAGCGCTCGGTACACAAGCGACGACAGTGTTAGGCAATCACGATCTACACTTACTAGCCATTGCTAATGGCATCGCCAAACCGAAAGCCAAGGACAAAATTCAGGCCATCTTAGATGCACCCGACAGTGCCGAGTTGCTCGACTGGCTACGGCGCCAACCGTTACTCGCCGAACATCCGTCCTTACCTTTCGTAATGGCTCACGCAGGCATACCCCCGCAGTGGGATCTTCAGCAAGCCCATCAGCATGCAAGGGAAGTCGAAACCTGCTTGCAGTCAGCAGATTATATCTGGCTACTGCAAAACATGTACGGTAATGGCCCGGACTTCTGGACTCCCGAGCTCGAAGGCATAGAGAAGCACCGCTTTACCATTAATGCCTTCACCCGTATGCGCTTTTGCTATCCGGATGGCAGGCTGGATATGGCCTGTAAATTATCACCCGATCACCCGGAAACAGGTGAGCTGCTTCCTTGGTTTAGCCTTCCCCGTTCACAACCATTAGGGAAGAAGATCATTTTTGGTCACTGGGCAGCATTATCGGGCTACGAAGATACCAAGGTGATCGGTCTGGATACGGGATGCGTCTGGGGAAACAGTATGACGTTATTACGCTGGGAAGATGATGCCAGGTTTGAAACAGCCTGTCCGGTTTATGCGTAGGGAAGAAAGCTGAAAATCGAGTGACGAGAGCTCTCTCTCTCGCCACTCTCTATTCTTAACTCTCTACTCGATCTAATATCGTAAAGCGCATATTGTGGGCATTTTTGTCATCGGCAGCATATTCTTTGCTATAGGTTTCCATCCAGTTATTGCCCCAGTCAGGGAAACAGGTATCCCCCTCAACCGCCAGATCAATAAAAGTCAGATACAGGCGATCAGCGACCGACAGACACGCCGCGTAAATACTGCCACCACCGATAATCATCAGCTCTTCAACATCACCCGCCGCGCTCTTGGCTGCGTCAATGTCAGCGACTACGGTCACACCTTCTGCACAAAATTCCGGATTACGGGTGATCACTATGTTATGACGTCCCGGCAACGGACGCCCAATCGACTCAAAGGTCTTTCGTCCCATCACGATGGGTTTACCTAATGTCGCTTGCTTAAACCAGGCAAAATCTGCTGGCAGATGCCATGGCATCGCATTGCCTTTACCGATAACACGATCTTTAGCCATCGCCGCGATCATACTGATCTTCATCACTATCCCCTGTTAACTGCCACTAAAAACGCTATACCACCGGCCGGCGACGATAAAACAATAGTCCCGGCATTGCCAGCCCGATTGCCAGTGCTGCGACAATAAACACCGCTTTAATGACATTTTCCACCATCAGTGACCACAACTCCGGACTAAAGCCTCGATGATTAATTTCCACTAATGCAATCATTGCTTTAAAGGCAAAAACCCCCGGAACCATAGGGATCATCGCCGCAACAGTAAACACCTTAGGATGGGCCAGAAAACGGTGTGACCAATGCACACCAATCATCCCGACCATTGTCGCCGCACAAAACGTCGCCCATTCAATCGGTACGCCAAAATGCATCAAGACAAAGCGACTGCCATGGCCCAGCGCCCCGCCGATAGCACAATACTTCAGTGCTTTTTGCGGAACATTAAATACCAGAGCGAAGCCTACCGCCGGGATCATGGCAAAAAACATATCATTGAGCAGCGCCAGAATAAAGGCCAAATCGATCATGACAACCACCCCCACACACCCAGCACATTCATTGCTGCGACAATACCGGCACTGGTTGATAACGTCAGTAAGCTGGCCATGGTCCAGCGGGCAATCCCCATATTAGAAAAGCCTTTAACCATATCTGAAACCGCATTGATTAACGGAAAGCCGGGCACCAGCATTAACACTGAAGAAGCCATCGCCAGAAAAGGGGTTTCACCAATCTGGTATACCTGACCAAGACCAGAAATTAAGGTGGTCACAAAGGCTGTCACCCCAAAATTCAGTAATGGATTAAAGTGAGCGTGGGCTATCTCCTGACGCACAAACATACCGACGGAAGATGCTACAAAGGTCAGCAAGAAGACAGGCCAGTCTCCCCCTGCTAAGCGGCTAAAAGAGGCACAGGATAAACCGATCATCACGATAACCAGAAAACGGTTGTAACGCAGGGGTTTGATCTGCTCTAAACGCTGATGAACACCATCCACATCAATGACACCGCGCTCTGCCATGATGCAGACACGTTGAATTTCTGTCACCACTTGCATATTAATACCGCGATCCTGACAACGGCGGGTCGTGGTAATACAGCGGCCATGATTCAATGTCGTCAGCACCATCGAACTGGCCGATAACGACACTTCAACGCTCTCAACCCCCAGCGCTAACCCTAACCGCGAGGTTACATCCATCACCAGCGTGCTTTCAGCACCATGCTGTAATAACCTTTGTCCTGCAGCAACCGCTAGACGGGACACTTCCCTCTGCTCTGGCTCTGACAGTTGCTTTATCCCACTTGCCATCAATCTTCCCTCTGTATCGTCTCTACACCAAGCTAACCCTTGCAATCAGGGAC
Organism: Photobacterium sagamiensis; assembly: GCF_050337085.1. NCBI lineage: Bacteria > Pseudomonadati > Pseudomonadota > Gammaproteobacteria > Vibrionales > Vibrionaceae > Photobacterium > Photobacterium sagamiensis. The sequence goes on from NZ_JAKJSP010000018.1 coordinate 134,675, forward strand.
TATTCGGTAACAGCTGAAGATCATCAATCATTTCACCCGGCCATCATTGGCTAATTATCAGACAAATTTACTCTGGCAGTGTTGATTAGACACAAAAAAGCCGCTCATAGGAGCGGCTCATTATCTTGGGGCGAACATGAATTATGGTTTGTAGATGATCTCTACATCATAATCATCTTCGTTCCAGTCATCCCAATCGTCATCATCGTCATCATTATCATCTTCAGCTTTTTTGATTTGCTCAGCGTGATAATCATCCCACTTGAATTCGACTTTCTCTTTTTCTACCGCTTCTTCTTCGAACGTTACTTTTGGTAACTGCTCAATGAATGCCATCAGATCATAAGTAAGCTCTTTCGTCCCCATACGATTGAGGCCAGAGATACTGTAATAGTCACCTTCCCAGGCAAGTGCGCCCAGGATCTCATCGATCTTGGCTTGAGCATCTTCTTCTGATAACAGATCCACTTTATTGAAGATGATCCAACGAGGTTTGTTCGCCAACTTCTCGCTGTACTTATCAAGCTCATTCAAAATCGTGAATGCATTCTCAACCGGATCTGAACCATCGGCTGGCAATAGATCAATCATATGCAGAAGAATACGACAGCGCTCAAGGTGTTTCAGGAAACGAATACCTAAGCCAGCACCATCCGCAGCACCTTCGATCAGGCCTGGAATATCTGCAACAACGAAGCTGCGATCAGAGTCGACACGTACCACACCCAAGCTTGGAACCAGGGTCGTAAACGGGTAATCAGCAACTTTTGGTGTTGCTGCAGAGACTGCGCGAATGAAGGTTGATTTACCAGCATTCGGTAGCCCCAGCATACCGACATCCGCAAGCAACAATAGCTCAAGGCGCAGGTGACGGATCTCACCTTTCGTTCCCATTGATTTCTGACGCGGCGCCCGGTTTACTGACGATTTATAACGGGTATTGCCTAAACCATGAAATCCGCCTTTCGCGGCCATGATCTTCATACCGTGCTGCGTCAAATCAGCAATAATTTCACCGGTCTCTTCATCAACCGCACGCGTGCCCACGGGAACACGTAATATACAATCTTCGCCACGTTTACCGGTACAGTTACCGCCACGGCCATTTTCGCCGCGAGGTGCTGAGTGAAAACGCTCAAATCGATAATCGATCAGGGTATTAACGTTTTCATCGGCCAATAAGTATACATCACCGCCATCACCGCCATCGCCGCCATCAGGGCCGCCTCTTGGCACATATTTTTCAGTACGGAAACTAACGGTACCATTACCACCATCACCGGCATCAACTCGAATTACCGCTTCATCTACAAACTTCATCTCTTTCTCCGCACTGTGGCGTTCAATATCCCAATCTGATCAATCATCAAATTATTCAGATTGCTATTAATCTATTGTAATGGACCTTGGCTATTTGTGCTGACGAATAATTTTATGGCCAATGGCACAGAACATGGCACTACTCACCACAACCATAGCGCCAATATACCCCAATACATTAAGGGCTGCGGCAGTAAAAAACTGCGGCCAAATCAGACTAGCAAGATCGACAAATATTATCGTAAACAAGGGAGCTAAGGTGATCACCGCGCTCACCTGTGAGGCTTGCCAGCGCGCCATAGCTTCAGCAAATGCGCCATAACCGACAAGGGTATTAACACAGCAGAACATCAACATGCCCAACTGCCTAGAATCCATTAATAAAAGTTGCCCGGGTTTGGCTAGCGGGGTCAGCATCAAGGTACAGATCACATAGATCATTAACAGGATCTGCGCTGAGCGGAACTGTTTGAGCAGACACTTCTGCGCCAGCCCATATACCACCCATACCAAAGCTGCCACGACTGCCAATAATACGCCATGCGTATAGCCTGTAAAACTAGTAAACAATTCTACCAGTCTTTCATTAAAAAACAGGAGCAAACCGAGCATCAGGCATGCCACACCAATCATTTGGTGCACACCTAATTTTTCTTTAAACAGCCAGACACTGGTCAGCAACAGAATCACTGGTGCGAGCTGTATGATCACCTGAACCACAGGCGGATCCAGATATTCTAATGCACTATTAAACAGGACAAAGTTACCCGCCAGACCGATACTGGCCAGGATTAACAAGCCAAGGCCCGTTACGCTTGCAGACTTAACCTGAGGTAATTGCTTACGCCAGAATAACCATCCCCCTAAACCAATGGAGGCGGTTAAAAAGCGGTACCAGACAATGGTAAAAGGTTCCATCACCTCGACAGCCTGCTTCATGGCGATGGGCAGAGCCCCCCAGAACAGTGCTGTTATCAGCGCTAAGACCATTCCTGCTGCAGGGTTTTGATTAACATAAACCCTCAAGACATAAAAAGCCCCGCCAATTGGCAGGGCTTTAAGATTCGTTACGAGACTGAATTATTCAGCTTCGATAGTTACGAATTTACGGTTTTTAGGACCTTTAACTTCGAACTTAACTTTACCGTCAGTTAGTGCGAATAGTGTGTGGTCTTTACCGCAGCCTACGTTAGTTCCAGGGTGGAATTTAGTACCACGCTGACGAACGATGATGTTACCTGCAAGAACAGATTCGCCACCGAAACGCTTAACACCTAGACGTTTGCTTTCTGAATCACGGCCGTTATTAGTAGAACCGCCAGCTTTTTTATGTGCCATTTTTAAATTCTCCTAATTATTAAGCGCTGATGCCAGTAATTTTGACTTCAGTGAACCACTGACGGTGGCCCATTTGCTTACGAGAATGCTTACGACGACGGAACTTAACGATTTTAATTTTATCGCCGCGACCGTGCGTCACAATCTCTGCAGTCACTTTACCACCCGCAACGAATGGTGCACCTACAGTTACTTCTTCACCGTTGGTTACTAGAAGAACGTTGTCAAATTCAACGCTAGCGCCTGTTTCAGCGTCTAGTTTTTCCAAGCGTAAGGTCTGGCCTTCGCTTACTCGGTGTTGCTTACCACCACTTTGGAAAACAGCGTACATGTCTTACTCCGCTTTTCCGCATAGGCCATCTGCCACGTTAAATATTGGGCAACGGGTATGCGCTTAATCTTGTCATCAATAGGGCGCGAATGTTACGTGAAAACGGTGCTTGTGGCAAGCCATTAAACAAAGAAAATTGGTGAAAAGCTGTCCAGTAGAACAACTCTCTGATCTGTAGTAATTAGGGGTTGTGAATAAAGGGATATTTTAGTGTAAGATTCTATTACAAATTCGAATAACCTTTCCGCCTTAGCGGCCAACAAATTTGCTGGATGTATAATGGATTTTAAAGCTATCCAAGCGCTCACCGCCAATGATATGGCGGAAGTTAACGCGAAGATAAAAGCACAACTGAACTCAGATGTCGCTCTGATTAATCAACTCGGTTTTTACATTATCAGCGGTGGCGGTAAGCGCCTGCGCCCGATACTCGCCGTCTTGGCTGCCCGCGCTCTTGGCTATGAAGGTAACAAGCACACGACTGCTGCGGCATTTATCGAATTTACTCATACTGCAACACTGCTTCATGATGATGTTGTTGATGAATCGGATATGCGCCGTGGCAAGGCAACGGCCAATGCCGCATTTGGTAATGCTGCCAGTGTCTTGGTCGGTGATTACATTTACACCCGCTCTTTCCAGATGATGACAAGCCTGAGATCCTTGCGGATCCTGGATATCATGAGTGAAGCAGTGAATGTGATCGCCGAAGGTGAAGTGCAGCAGCTGATGAACTGCAATGATCCGGAAACCACCGAAGATAACTATATGCAGGTTATCTACTCAAAAACAGCCCGCTTGTTCGAGGCTGCAACGCAGGTAGCAGCCATTCTTGCTGAGGCGCCAGAGAACATCGAAGTGGCCTTGCAAGACTACGGCCGTTATTTAGGTACTGCTTTCCAGCTGATCGATGATGTACTGGATTACGTTGCTGATGGCAAAGAGATGGGTAAAAACGTCGGTGATGATCTTGCTGAAGGTAAACCAACTCTGCCCCTGCTGTATGCTATGCACCATGGTAACGCCGAGCAATCTTTAATGATTCGCGAAGCTATCGAGAAAGGGAATGGTTTAGATAAGCTTGAACCTATCCTGGCTTGTATGCGCGAAACCGGCTCGCTGGAATACACCCAGCAGCGCGCCGAAGATGAAGCAGACAAAGCCATTACCGCACTGGCGCCTATACCCGAATCTGATTACAAAGAAGCCTTGATCGCTCTCGCACACCTTGCTGTGCAGCGCAATAAATAATCCCATAGACGCCTGCCCTGATCCCATTTTCTGATCACATCTCTAAGCAGGCTTTCCCCCTCCCCATCCTTTTCCGCCCGAGAAAGGATCCTTCAGCTGATCTATAGTTAATACACAGATCATCTTTGCCCTGAGCTATATTTGGAGGCCATGATGCAAGCTAAAGATCTGAAACAAGGGATGTGGGTGGAGTGTCCGCAAGGCGTGGTAGAGATCATTGAAGTTGATCCCGCCCATAACTCTGCAATTGTCGAAAGTATGCACGATCATTCGCGCAGTACCGTTAATTGCGATGACATTCAGGAACAGCCTCAACTTCACACGGGTTGTAACATTTATTACTAGAATGACCTTAGCCGGTCGATACAAAGAGCCATGCTGGATGCACAAAAAAAGCGGCTAGAGTGCCGCTTTTTTCCGTTTTACCGCAATTATTTAGCGGCGAATTCTTCACCAAGCGCGATATCAGATGACAGAGTATCAAGCATGCTATCTAATGCTTCCTGTTCGAATGCACTCAGCTTACCGTAGTCCATCACTTCTTTGGCACCCTCTTTACCTAGCAGTACCGGTTGCGCAAAGAAGCGGGCATGTTTGCCATCACCTTCAACGTAAGCACATTCAACAATACCTTGCTCACCCTGTAATGCGCGAACCAGTGCCAGACCAAAGCGACATGCAGCCTGGCCCATCGAAAGTGTTGCAGAGCCGCCGCCCGCTTTCGCTTGAACAACTTCTGTACCTGCATTCTGAATGCGTGGAGTCAATGCTTTGATTTCTTCTTCCGTAAACTCAACACCTTCAACCTGAGACAATAGAGGAAGAATAGTGACACCAGAGTGCCCACCAATCACAGGTACGCGGATCCCACTTGGATCTTTTCCTTTCAACTCTGCGACAAATGTCTCCGAGCGGATCACATCAAGCGTAGTCACACCAAACAGTCTGCGCTTATCGTAAACACCGGCTTTTTTCAGTACGTCAGCGGCAATCGCAACTGTCGTGTTCACAGGGTTAGTAATAATACCAACGCAAGCTTTTGGACAAACAACAGCAATTTTCTCGGCCAGTGACTTAACAATGCCAGCATTCACATTGAAAAGATCCGCTCGATCCATGCCTGGCTTACGTGCAACACCTGCAGAAATTAATACTACGTCAGCGCCTTCCAGTGCTGGGGTCGGATCTTCACCGCCATAACCTTTAATAGAAACAGGAGTCGGGATATGACTCAGATCAGCCGCAACACCTGGCGTTACCGGAGCAATATCATATAACGCAAGATCAGAACCTGCTGGCAGACGGTTTTTTAATAGCAGAGCCAATGCCTGGCCGATGCCACCAGCCGCGCCAATTACAGCAACTTTCATGTTCGTTCTCCTTTACGATAGAAGTATATTTTTCAGACCTGTGGGTGACGTTATAGCAACCAATTGTTAAATACAATCAAACCCAATCAGCTTTGCGAAGTCACGCATAGGCCATCATAAAGCGGGCTAGCTACGTGCGACAATGAAAATCTTTGCCGAATGATACTTAGCTCGAAAAACCAGCTGCAACAATCAGGTAATACCAATTTAAACAATTCACTGGAGAGTAGAACAGGATAAATAGATCCCCCTTTTTATAAACGATAAAAGTGATTGAAACGTAAGTTTCCATGAACTCTGTTTGCTACTCACCAAGAGGTTATGCGAAAATATGTTACCTCGTCCCTGTACATAAAATTTACTTATGCGAAATTCAGATAAACAAGAACGTTTAATCAAAGCATTCAAAACGATTCTAAAAGAAGAAAAATTCAGCTCTCAAGGTGAAATTGTTGATGCCTTGAAAGCTCAGGGGTTCGATAATATCAACCAATCAAAAGTCTCTCGCATGCTGACCAAGTTCGGCGCCGTCCGTACTCGTAATGCTAAGATGGAGATGGTTTACTGCCTGCCTGTAGAATTAGGTGTGCCGACCACAACCAGTCCGCTAAAAGAGCTGGTAATGGAAATAGGCCATAATAACGCCCTGGTTGTGATTCAGACAGGACCAGGTGCCGCACAGCTGATTGCCCGCCTGCTGGATTCTCTAGGTAAGGCCGAAGGTATTTTAGGTGTCGTTGCCGGTGATGATACTATTTTCATCACGCCAACTAGCAGCACCACCACCGAAGAGCTCTTTGATTCTGTATGTGATCTTTTCGACTACAGTAACTAATGTGTTAATGGGGGGGCATCAGCCCCCATTAAACGTGACAAGGCTCACAATCAGACAAACTTCTTATAACTTGCTCAAGTACAAAGCAAGCCATTGATAATAATAGATAATAAACCACCCCCCTCTCTAAATAGCTGTAATTTTATCAAATATTTAGCAAATCTTTGTTAACACAGTTTTAAATCCTTTCATCACTTTTGCTATTATCTGCCTGATTTGCTTCCGCAATGGTGCCTTTTCCACCGATGGAAAAACATTTCTCCTCAGGAGATAACAACAATAAGGAAAGGATAAACATGGCATTGAAACAACTAATTAAAATGAGTGCGCTAGCAGCAGTTGTCATGACTGCTGGTATGGCCAACGCCCAGAGCTTCATCACAGTCGGTACCGGTTCAGTAACGGGTGTTTACTACCCTACTGGCGGTGCTATTTGTAAGCTGGTGAACAAAGATCGTAAACAGCATAATGTTCGCTGTTCTGTCGAATCGACTGGTGGTTCTATCTATAACGTGAACACCATGCGTGCCGGAGAATTAGACTTTGGTATTGTGCAATCAGACTGGCAGTATCACGGCTACAACGGTACCAGTAAATTCAAGGATCAAGGTTCTTATAAAAAACTCCGCGCCGTTTTCTCACTTCACACCGAACCGTTCAATATTATTGCCCGCACAGATGCAGGCATTAACAATGTAGAAGATCTAAAAGGCAAACGCGTAAATATCGGTAACCCGGGCTCTGGTGACCGCGCTACTATGGGTGTAGTCATGGAAGCACTGGACTGGACTAAGGCCGATTTCAAATTGGCCTCTGAACTAAAAGGTTCCGAGCGTTCACAAGCATTATGTGATAACAAAATCGATGCATTCATCTACATGGTTGGCCATCCAAACGGTTCAATCAAAGAAGCAACGACATCTTGTGATGCTAAGCTGGTTTCTGCTACGGGGCCTGCTATTGATAAAATAGTTGCCGACAACCCATACTACGCCAAAAGCACAGTACCTGGCGGCATGTATAAAGGTACCGATAAAGACGTAAATAGCTTTGGTGTAGCAGCAACACTGATTTCCACTACGGATGTCTCTGACGATGTGGTTTACGCTCTTGTGAAATCAGTATTCGAAAACTTCAATACTTTCAAACGACTACACCCGGCATTTGCTAATCTGAAACCTGAAAACATGGTTAAAGATGGTCTGTCAATTCCTCTGCACCCAGGGGCAATTCGCTACTACAAAGAAGCCGGTTATCTACCAAAATAACCTCGCTTGACTACATTTAAGAGGCACTTGTTGCCCCTCATGCGCCGCATTTGCGGCGCATGCTATTTCACACGCCCATAGAATTATAACAACCTAGGATGCTGCATGACGAAGACAACACAAACGTCGACAGATGTTCAAGATATGGTAGCCCAGGCAGACACAGGGGCTAGAAACCCTGGCGGTATTGCGGGACGTATCTTATGGTTCGTTCCACTTTGCTGGTCTTTATTCCAGCTATGGTACGCCTCTCCACTTCCGTTCATTTTTAATTTCGCTATCTTGAATGATACCGAAGCCCGTTCAGTGCACCTTGCCTTTGCCATCTTCCTGGCTTTTACCGCTTATCCGGCACTGAAGCACTCACCACGAGATCGTATTCCTGCTACCGATTGGTTACTGGCACTGGTCGGGAGCCTGTCGGCTGGTTATATCTATCTGTTTTATACCCAACTCGCCGAGCGATCTGGCGCTCCAACCCAGATAGACATCATTGCTGCTGTCTGCGGGATGATACTGCTGCTAGAAGCCACTCGACGCGCCTTAGGCCCACCGTTGATGGTGGTTGCTGCCGTATTCTTGCTCTATACCTTCGGCGGCCCTCATATGCCCGATGTCATTGCGCACAAAGGGGCTAGCCTGAATAAAACAATGTCACATATGTGGCTAACGACTGAAGGGGTCTTTGGCGTTGCCCTTGGGGTATCAACATCGTTTGTATTCCTGTTCGTACTGTTCGGTGCAATGCTGGAACGTGCAGGAGCAGGTGCTTACTTCATTAAAGTCGCGTTCTCATTATTAGGTCATATGCGTGGTGGTCCGGCAAAAGCGGCTGTTGTCGCCTCGGGCTTATCCGGGCTGGTTTCGGGCTCATCGATTGCCAACGTCGTCACCACCGGTACTTTCACCATTCCACTCATGAAGCGTGTGGGATTTTCCGGTGAAAAAGCGGGAGCTGTCGAAGTTGCCGCTTCCACCAATGGTCAGCTAACACCGCCTATCATGGGTGCAGCCGCATTCTTGATGGTTGAATATGTTGGGATCTCTTATGTAGAAGTGATTCGAGCCGCGATCTTGCCGGCATTGATCTCATACATTGCCTTGTTATACATCGTTCACCTCGAAGCCTGCAAGGCGGGTATGACCGGGCTGCCGCGTCGTTATAAACCCACGATGGCACAAAGCTTATTATCCTTTAGCGGTACCTTGCTCGGTCTGATAGTGATCAGTGGTGCGGTTTACTATGGTATTGGTTGGACGAAAGATGTCTTTGGCGCTGCAGCGACACCGATTATTGGTGTGCTTATTTTAGTGGCCTATGTCGCTTTAATAAGAGTCTCGGCTAACTATCAAGACCACACCATGGAAAACCCGGATGAAGCGTTAATCGAAGTGCCGGAGCCTGGGCCCACTATCAAATCGGGGCTGTACTTCCTGCTGCCTATCGTCGTACTGGTCTGGTGCTTAACCGTTGAACGTTTCTCTCCGGGCCTCTCGGCATTCTGGGCGACCGTATTTATGATCTTCATTTTATTAACACAGCGTCCATTATTGGCGATGTTTAATAAAGAAAAAACGTTAAAAGATGCCGCACGTGAAGGGGTTGATGATCTGGTAGAAAGTCTCGTTTCTGGCGGTCGCAACATGATCGGTATTGGTGTCGCAACGGCTGCCGCAGGCATTGTCGTCGGTGTGGTCACCCTCACCGGCATCGGTCTGGTAATGACTGACTTTGTCGAGTTTATCTCCGGCGGTAACATCATGCTGATGTTATTGTTTACTGCATTGATCAGCCTGATCCTGGGGATGGGACTACCAACGACAGCTAACTACATCGTGGTTTCAACCCTGATGGCCCCCGTTATCGTGACGCTTGGCGCACAAAGCGGACTGATTATCCCGTTAATCGCCGTTCACCTGTTTGTGTTCTACTTTGGTATTCTGGCCGATGACACACCACCGGTTGGCCTTGCCGCCTTTGCCGCCGCTGCCATCGCCAAATCCGATCCGATACGTACCGGTATCCAGGGGTTCACTTACGATATCCGAACCGCGATCCTGCCGTTTATGTTTATCTTCAACACCCAGTTGTTGTTGATGGATATCGACTCCTGGTGGCATTTAAGCCTCACCATCGTTTCGGCTGTGCTCGCGATGCTGACCTTTTCTGCGGCCACGCAGGGGTGGTGGTTTACCAAAACCAAATGGTGGGAAGTTGCGCTCTTACTACTGATCACTTTCTCACTGTTCCGCCCGGGCTACTGGTGGGACATGGTTTACCCGGCCAAGCATGAAATGCCTGGCGTTCTGATTGCTGATGCAGCCGATAAACTGGATATTGGTCAGCCGCTTGAACTGCAAGTCAGCGGGGAAAACCTGGAAGGTAAAACCATTAGCAAACTTGTCTTATTACCCTTTGATGAAGAGGCTATATCACCGGACGATCGTATCGCGTCAACCGGATTGATGCTCCGTCAAGACGGCGAAAAAATGATGGTTGATATGATCGAGTTTGGTAGTGCAGCAGAATTGGCGGGGATCGATTTTGACTGGGAGATCACAAAAGTCAACCTACCCGCTGTACGACCAATGAAAGAATGGGTTTTTGTTCCCACTTTATTACTCTTAGGTGCTTTAGGATGGAACCAACGCCGACGTGCTAAAGCCGGGATCACACAGTAACAGTACCCAGCATAGGTCTACACTCAATGATAGGGAGAAGTTATTCTCCCTTATTGAGCCCACACAGCTTAAGGGAATAATATGTTTAAACAAATTTTGGTTCCGGTCGATCTCAATGAACAGGGCTTCTCAGATAAAGCCGTTGAGCTCGCGGTCTGGCATGCGAAACAATCCAATGCGACAATTCATTTACTGAACGTCTTGCCTGGCATTCACATGTCGATGGTGTCGAGTTATTTTCCCAAAGATGCCGCTCGAAAAATGAAACAGGATGCCCAGCATCAGCTTAATCTTTTTGCTGAAAAATACATCCCGGATGAAATTATCCATCATATGTATATTTCTGAAGGAAAAGCCTGGACAACCATCTTAGAGCAAGCTAGCCGTATTGGTGCGGATTTGATCATCATGCCTAGCCATCAACGCTCGAAGCTGGATAAAGCCATGCTCGGTTCAGTTGCATCGAAGGTGGTTGAAAACTCACCCATCAATGTGTTGGTGCTCAAACCACAAGGTCATTTAAAATAACAAAAAGCACAAAGCCCGCAGATGCGGGCTTTGATTTATTCAGGGGCTGGGGTCGGTGAGTACATGACTCAGACTTAACCGTTACGCTGATCATACCCCCAGCGCGGCACTAAGCCTTGTTCAATACCAAGGTGATCAAGAATTCGTGCCACCATAAAATCCACCATATCTTCAATGGATTCCGGCTGATGATAGAAACCTGGTGCTGCAGGCATAATGGTCACGCCCATTTTTGACAGCTTCAGCATATTTTCCAGGTGCAGGGTCGAAAACGGTGTTTCTCGTACCACCATCAATAGCTGTCCCCGTTCTTTCATAACCACATCGGCAGCACGCTCAAGTAAATTATCAGACATACCATGCGCGACCGAAGCAAGCGTTCCCGCAGAGCAGGGACAAACAACCATTTGTTTTGGTGCCGCCGATCCCGATGCAACGGGCGAAAACCAGTCTTCCTTGCCGCACACATCCAGCTTACTGGCATCGCAGTTCAAATGTTTCACCAGCAACTCTTTCGCTGCAACCGCTCCGCCCGGTAATTTTAAGCCATGCTCTGTTGCCAGCACCACTCTCGCGGCAGATGAAATCAATAAATAAACCTGATAGTCAGCAGCTAAAAGGCATTCCAATAAACGCAAGCCATACGGTGCCCCGGACGCCCCCGTCCAGGCGAGAGTAATGCGCTTATCTTTCATTTTATTTTCCTTCATTGAGGTTACTTCGCAGCAAGTGCCACCAGTAACTTGTCATGTATACCGCCAAAGCCGCCATTACTCATCACCAGAATATTGTCGCCCTCTTTTGCTTCGGCTGTGATTTTATCCACCAGCAGATCCAAATCACTTTCAGTCATCGCTGGCTGAGTACAGGACCGGGTTATTTCCGCCACTGACCATGGAATAGTATCCGGCTGGAATACGAACACCTGATCGGCAGCATGTAATGCCGGGGCAATTTCGTTTTTATGAACACCTAACTTCATGGTGTTGGAACGAGGTTCTAACACCGCCAGGATCCGCTCATCTCCCACTTTCGCTCGCAAGCCACCCAAGGTTAGCTTAATGGCTGTCGGATGATGGGCAAAATCATCATAAACCTTAATTCCCTTCACTTCGCCTTTGAGTTCAAGCCGACGCTTGGTATTGATAAACCTTGCTAACGACTCGCAGCCAAGATCCGGCGTAACGCCAACATGACGGGCAGCAGCAATTGCCATCAGGGCATTACTCACATTATGCTCACCCACCAAATCCCAGCGGACGGTTCCCACCACGGCACCATCAAGATAAACATCAAACACACTGCCGTCGGCAATGCGCTTTTTCGCCATCCAGTGGCCATCCTCACCGGTATATTCCAACTCGCTCCAGCAGCCCATATCTAAGGTTTGCTGAATATTTTCTATACCCTTTGGCGCAAGAATTCGGCCATTACCCGGCACAGTTCTCACTAAATGATGAAATTGGCGTTGGATCGCTTTCAAATCATCAAAAATATCGGCGTGATCGAACTCCAGATTATTCATAACCAGCGTTCGTGGTCGATAATGAACAAACTTAGAACGTTTATCGAAAAAAGCACTATCGTATTCGTCCGCTTCAACAACGAAGAACATACTTTCACCTAAACGCGCAGAAACGCCGAAGTTTCCGAGCACCCCACCGACCAGAAAACCAGGTTGATAGCCACAATCTTCAAGGATCCAGGCCAACATACTGGCTGTGGTGGTTTTGCCGTGAGTACCCGCTACCGCTAAGACCCAGCGTTCATGCAATAAAAACTCCTGCAACCACTGCGGACCAGAGGTGTAACGCAGGTTGCGGTTAAGTACATACTCAACGCAGGGATTACCACGACTCATCGCATTACCGACCACCACTAGGTCCGGCGCCGGATCCAACTGTGACGGATCGTAACCTTGTATAATTTCAATACCTTGAGATTCAAGCAAGGTACTCATTGGAGGGTAAACATTGGCATCACTGCCGGTCACTTTATGGCCCAATTGTCTGGCAAGAATGGCGGCGCCGCCCATAAATGTGCCGCAAATACCTAAAATATGGATGTGCATAATTCTCGGCTCACTGGCTAAATTCAGATGATTTCACGCTTTTGCGTTACTTCGTTACCATAAAAAAGATCTTTATATACAATTCTTTATATACAAAAAGGTAACCCCCTATAAAACGGCTAACCGCCATTTATGGGTACATAATTGTCCGTTAGAGACATTGTACCTGACATATCCGCCCCAAAGACAACTTGATGCAAGGATTGTACATGCCCGATATTAGAACCCTTGGTGAGTTCATTGTCGAGAAACAGAATGACTTCCCCCATGCCAGTGGTGAACTCTCTTCACTGCTAGGCTCGATAAAGCTTGCGGCTAAAATCGTCAACCGTGAAATCAACAAAGCTGGACTTGTTGATATTACTGGCGCTGTCGGTAGCGAAAATGTGCAAGGTGAAGAGCAACAGAAACTTGATCTTTATGCCAATGATAAATTTAAAGCCGCACTGGAAGCCCGTGATCAGGTCTGTGGTGTCGCCAGTGAAGAAGAAGACGAAGCGGTAGCGTTCAATAAAGAATTGAACCGTAACGCCAAGTATGTGGTTTTAATGGATCCACTGGATGGTTCTTCGAATATTGACGTAAACGTTTCCGTCGGTACCATCTTCTCAATTTATCGCCGTATATCACCAAAAGGGACGCCACCGATACAAGAAGATTTCTTGCAGCCCGGTCACCGTCAGGTAGCTGCAGGTTATGTTATTTACGGTTCATCGACCATGCTGGTATACACCACAGGTAATGGCATCCACGGCTTTACCTACGATCCCTCTTTAGGTGTGTTCTGCCTGTCTCACGAAAATATGCGTATTCCTGAAAACGGAAGTATCTATTCTATCAACGAAGGTAACTATATTCGTTTCCCTGAGGGGGTGAAGAGGTACATTAAATACTGCCAGGAAGACGCGCCAGAGGATAACCGTCCTTATACCTCGCGTTATATCGGCTCTCTGGTGTCTGACTTCCACCGTAACCTCCTCAAAGGTGGTATCTACCTGTATCCAAGCACCGCTGCTTACCCTAACGGTAAGCTACGCTTACTGTATGAATGTAACCCGATGGCATTTCTGATTGAGCAAGCCGGTGGTTTAGCCTCGGATGGTGAAAATCGGATCATGGATATCAAGCCAACAGAGCTGCACCAGCGTGTCCCGTTCTTTGTCGGTTCAACTAAGATGGTCCGTCAGGTTGAGGACTTCCTGAAAGAATACCCGGAACAGCAGTAAACCTTCATCCAGCAGGCTGCAAATTAACAGCCTGCTGGATATTTCCTTGCCCTAAGAGCCTGCATTAACCAAGCTATTCACTGTTTTTTTAAGCCCGCTGGTTATAATTCATACATCTGTAACAATTAATTAACTAAGCATGAGGTGTGAACCATGAGCCTTAACCAAGTCCCGGCAGGCAAGGATATCCCAGAAGATATCTACGTTATTATCGAAATACCGGCAAACGCAGATCCAATCAAATACGAAGTCGATAAAGATACGGGGGCAGTCTTTGTTGACCGTTTCATGTCGACTCCAATGTTTTACCCATGCAACTATGGGTATGTAAACCATACTCTGTCACTCGATGGTGATCCTGTGGATGTATTGGTTCCCACTCCGCACCCACTTGTACCAGGCTCTGTTATTCGTTGTCGCCCGGTTGGTGTATTGAAGATGACCGATGAGTCAGGTGAAGATGCAAAAGTGGTTGCAGTACCACACAGCAAACTGACTAAAGAGTATGAGCACATCCAGGATGTCAATGATTTACCCGAGCTGCTAAAAGCACAGATCACTCACTTCTTCGATCATTACAAAGCACTTGAAGCGGGTAAATGGGTAAAAATTGATGGCTGGGCTGACGTAACTGCGGCTAAAGAAGAAATTATGACTTCTTTCAAACGCGCTCAGGAAGAATAATACCGTGAGTCGGTCAGAAAACGCTCCTAGCTCCTGAAAGAATAGGCGGAGCGTTTCAGCCGACGGATACAGTCAACGCTATAGCAGAACAAGGCATTAAAATGAAACCAAACGTGTTTATTGCGTTATTACTTCTGGCTTGTTTTCACCCAGCCTCTGTTCAAGCCAAGATCGTTACCCCTGACGAGTTTTGGCTGCAGTATACCCAGGGCAATCCCTTACTGATCGATGTTCGCAGCAACGAGGAATTTGTTCGTGGCCACCTGCCGTTATCACTCAATATCCCATACGACAAGATAGAAACAATCACGACATTTGCCGCTGATAAATCTCAGGCTATTCTGCTTTATTGCCGAACGGGACGACGAGCTGAAATTGCCGAGCAAACGTTAAACGAGCTGGGTTACCACAATGTCTATAACGGCCAGAGCTATCAGGCACTACTTATGGCAATGCCTGAATCATCGCTTTCGCAAAAAAATAAAGCACCATAACAATGGTGCTTCTTCTGTGTATTACTCACTCATAGTCCGAATCATCCTTAATCAAACTCAAACTGGTACAGTAAGTCAACGGCACTATCTAACCCCGATACCGCCTCGACATAGAGATCTTTCATCAGCCTATAACGAACCGTAAATTCACCGATTGAGTTAAATATCCCCACGCCATATTTGACCTGCAGGCCGGGCGCAATATAACCACTAATGGTCACTTGCGATTCATCACCCGCACCAGCCGTATCCAATGCAAGATCCTGAACACCGAAAGCTTCACCGACATTGCCCACCAGCTGACCACTTTTTGCGATCCCCATGCTGATCAGCGCTGTTGTCATCGCGCTATTATTCTCACCCGATTCACTGTCCAGGTTTTTACCACGCAAAAGATACGATAAGGCATTTTGCTGCGCCATGGCCGGATCCGAAAATATATCAATTTGGGGGGCATCGGCCGGCCCACTGACCCGGATCCCTGCAACCACATCATCTTCAATGTTGTCGGGATTTCGGATCGCTTCAATCGATAGATAAGGTTGATCTGCCGGACCATTAAACAAGATTTGGCCTTTACGAATAACCAATTCCTGACCAAATGAACGATAGGTACCATCTTGAAGGTTCACTTCCCCGTAAACCAGCGGACCTTTGTCCTTCTGACGAACATTCAGCTCACCGATCAGTCCGGCATTAAGACCAAAAGCTGACATTTTTACATCATTACCAATCTTCACCAAAATATTGGTTTTCAGATCAAATGGTATCTTCTGCTCAGCGTCTACGGGCTGTAAATCATCTGTTAACAGTATTTCATCATCCGACACCGATACCGCCGACTCCGGCAGCTGATCAATCTTGATCCGCCCCCATGGAATAGCAACATTCCCGGTGATCTCCGCATTATTGGGGGAGGCTGCAATGGTTAGATCCGGAGACACTTTCAGTGCCAGCATTGGCGGGATATGGAGCTCCAGTTCACGACCATTCACATCCAGCTGAGCTTTCCAGTTTGTCAGATCCTGCCAGTCACCATTACCGCGAATTCGCAATTTACCATCCGGAGTGATCACATCCCCTTCCAGAGTCGCGTTATACCCCGAGAAGGTTGCGCGAATATCGGCTTGTTCAACATCGAACGGTACTTGACGACCGATAGCCTTAACCTTTGTCACCTGGAGCAGACCATTCACAGCAGGGTGCATTACAGGGCCTGTCACGGTCAGATTGGCATCAACCTGACCATCAAACTCGTGGTAATCCTTAATGACAGGTTCGAGGATATCCAGCATCAGTCGATCTATTTTTACACTGGCCTTCAGCTGCTGCTCAGCCGTTAGCTGAGTGATCTGAGCCTCACCACTGAAGTTACCATTATCAGTTATCGCGATTAACCAATCTGCATTCAGCACATCATCTTTAATTTCAGCATTGACCGTGATCTTATCCCAACCCACTGTAAGAGGGGGTTGATCAGCCTCCGGCTCCTGAGTTACCGATCCCGTAGGGAGTTTAATCAGTGCTTTCACAAACGGCGATGTTTCAGGTGCCCACGCGGCTTCCAGATTGGCATCAACCTCCCCCTTAACCACAATCGATTCAGGAAGATAAGGCTCAATTAAATCAAAATCGAAGTTGTTCACCGCCAATTTAGCATAGCCTGATGTTCCGGCATTTAAATCTTCTGTTAAACACAGTGACGATTTACCCTGCCGCCAGCAATGAGCGGCGACATTGGCTAACTCGGTTTTCAAACCGTAGCCCAGTTTCGTGGGATGATCCAATGTCCATAAACCAACCTGGGTCTCAATCACTGCCTGATCCAAGCTTCCCTGCCAGCCGGTCTTACGATCAAGCCTGCCTGCCAGAGCGAGCTCTGCGCTGACGGGCTGCGCATTCACATCAAGGGTTAAAGTATGTCGCTCTTCGGTACCACGGAAGATCAGGCGCAGATCATCAAGTTTAAAGGCATCATATTCACCATTGGCGGCATACAGGCTGATATCCGCCTTTAATTCAGGCATTGGCGTCACTTGTCCTTTCAGCTCAAAAGACTGCAAACTCGCCAGTTCCTGCCATCCCAGAGCATCACCATTCAGTGCCAGATCTATCTCGGGTTCAGCCCTTTTTCCCGATAAATCAACCTGTCCATGAACTCGTCCACGCAGCCCAGGTAAAGATTGTGCTAAATCAGGCGCGTCAATCTGAGCTGTCATGGCCCATTCTTTCGCCAGCTTACCCTTTGCCGTTAATCCATTCGGACCATGCTTTAAAGTCAGCCCGCGGGTAACCAGCTGAATGTCACCTTTACCTTTCAGATCTTTGGCATCTAACTGCCCATTAAGGGTAAAGGGTTGCTTCATGACAACCCCGTCGATGGCCAGTTCCGGCAAGGCAACAAACCAGCCACCTTGCTTCGTCAATCCACCCGATGTCCGTAATTTCCCGCTCAGATCACCTTCAGCCTCCGGCCATTCCAAGCCTGGTTGAATATGGCTGAAATCAAGTTGTCCCTGCCACTTCACGGCATCTTTCCAGCTAGCATTCGCTTTACCGACGATGGTACCGCCTAGAGTATCGACCTTAAGCGCCTCAAGGTTGACCTTGTTCAAGTCGCCTTTACCATTCAGGCTCACCGCAACAGCAGGCATTGGCTCGCCATCAACCTTGCTCTTCAGATCAAACTTATAACCATCAAGGCTGCCTTTAGCGTTCACTAAGGTGTCAGCAGCCTCGAACTCAGGTTTTGTCTCAATTGGCCATTGGATATGATGACTGGAAACAGCCAAATCAAACGGTAGCTTCGGATCGAGTGGCGACAGTTGCCCCGAAACAAGCGCATCCAACGTCCCTTTCAGGCTTGCATCTAAAGTCAGCTTTGCCAATGAACCCGATGCGTTCAGAGCGAGCTGATGATCTTGCAGCGGCTCCATTGCAATATCAGCGTTCGCATCTAATGATAATGGGTAGTCACCGGTTAACGACACATCTGCCGTTGCTTGTAGCTTCGCCTGCGGTACATCTAAAACCAATTTACTGATAGCGATATCACTTGATTGCGCACTTGCAACAAGTTCAAGCAAATTGACCTGTTGCGGTATGTCGCCATTAAGCTTGAACTCCCTCACAGTAAAGCGCTGAATATCAAACGACATTGGCAACATGACTTCCGGTAAAGTAATAGGCTCAGAAGATGGTTTTTCTTCTACTGGCTGAGCCATATCTCCTTCAGCAGCCGTCGCAAGTGTCAGCTCAATACCTTGCCAGTCGGTTGGTTTTAGTACCAAATGGCTGCCTTCAATCTCTGCAGCAGTAGAAAACTGTTGCCATGTGATCTTGTTGCCCAGAATGTCTAGCGCAATATCATCAAGACGCACACGATCAATTCGAATCGGCAATGGCATAACCACATCCGTTACGGGCCCTGATGCAGGTTCTTCCGTATCTGCTTCTGATGGCGGCAATTCAGGCAGACTAAAACGGATCCCCGTCAACCCAAGCTCAGAGACGCACACTTCAGGGATCAAAAAACAACTGTCATTCAGCTTAAGGCTGAGGTTATCAGCTGCTAAGTCCACCAGCTCATCTCGATATTTGATCTGGTTTAACTGGAAGCCTTTAAGCAATGCGCCACTGCTACTGCCAACCGACAAGGCCGGCAGCGCTTTTTGTGCTCCCCATATCGCCAGTTTTACCCCGGTAGAGGTATAGAGCAGTGTCGCAACGGCAATGATTAAGAATAAAATCAGAGCCAGCAACCCCAGAGAAATACGTTTCACCCAGATCATAATTCAGGCCCCAGAATAAAGTGGATCTTGAACTTATCTTCTTCCCTATCAAGTCCCCATGCAAAATCAAGACGAATTGGGCCGACAGGCGATGCCCATCGCACCCCGACACCGGTACCACTCAGCCAATGAGGGTTATCAATCCAGGCTGAGCCGTAATCGTAAAAGACGGCCCCCCACCAATCGCCATAGACACGATACTGATATTCAAGCGATGAGGTCAGCATGTACTGACCACCGATCAACTGCCCCTGATCATCTCTAGGAGCAATAGATTCATAGTTATAACCACGTAAACTATTATCGCCACCGACGAAAAAACGCATCGATGGCGGCACGTCTTCAATTTTATCGGCAATCACAGCACCACCATCGACACGTAACAGCCCACGGTGATCCTCTCCGGCACTACGTATCCAGGCACTACGACCACGGAAGCGCGCCAAGCGTGTATCTGAACCGAACGCAGGATCTGAATACTCAATAGACATCAATTGCTTATCCCCCCAGCTAGGCATTGCACCGCCGCGGGCTCTGGCTTTACTGTAGCTGATACCCGGGAGAATCATTCTCAAAACACCACTTTCATTCGCACCCTGATTATAATTTTCATATAACCCGCGAATAGAAGCGACGCGCTTCCAACCCGACTCCAAGCGCCAATGACGCTCTAGTCCGATATTGTTTTCGATGCTGACGGTATCGTGGTTATCAACATAACGGATCCCAGTAACCACCTGATAGTAATCATTTAGCACATCATCAAGAGGGATTTTATAAGTCGCCTCAACTTTTGGCTGAGCTTTCGATAATTCAGTTTTTACATTCAGGCTATGGCCAGCACTATTCAACCACGGTTTTTTCCAGTTAAACTTCAAGCGCATCCCGACATCCGTCGAGTAACCAATACCGGTTTCAACCTGATTACGCACCTGTGGTTCAAGGGTGACTTGAATGGGTACCGTTTCGTCATCTAAATGGGAAACGTCACCTCCAACAAAAATAGAAGAGAACCAGCCTACATTTGATAAGCGATGATTAAACTCACCTAATTTGGAGGCTAAATACGGTTCATTTTCGTCAAAAGGAATTAACGATTGCAGCCGGTCTTCTTCAATCTGACTTCCAGTAAAAGTCGTTTCACCAAAGTTATAACGCCGTCCTGCGGAAAATTCGATCGTAATAAAAGCTTCATTTCGTGATGGCGCCACTTCCATTACACTCTTTGTCAATTCAGCATCAAAGTAACCTTTTCGCAGTGCCAGGCTGGAGAGGGACGATTTCAATGCTTCATATTTACCATGGTTGAGAGACTTACCAAGCCCTAAACCACTATCTTTCACTAATACAATAAAATCCGGATCATCTTCTGCCATTCCAGAAATTACGATATTGCTTCGGGCAATACGGGTGATCGGTCCAGGCTCCACAGTAACAGTGATCTCTGTGTCCTGACCATTTTCGTCAACCTGATAAGAAAATGAAGGTTGATAGCGGCCTAGCGCTTTAAGCGCATCTTTAATCTCGCCTTCAAGTTGCTCACGAAAGCGCAAAGTCGTACTGTAATCATCCTTAGGGATCGCTGATACATAAGCAGCAACGTTGGTTTTCAGCTTTCCTTTTAACCCCTCAATTTCAAGCGAAGTCTCCGCTAGCAGCGAGTTTGAAAAAATAATAGCTACAGCGGTAATGCCAAACCGTTTTAAAATGTTAGTCATTCTTATTGTGCTTCATTTATAAGAGTTTCACTTCAGGTATGCGCATAAGTGATTCTGACAAAGCCAGCCATAACTGCCAACATTTATTATCTGAAAAACATTGAATATTGATTGTCTTGCCGTATTCCTCTACTTTCTATCTAACAGACAGTGTAAAAGGATCTAACAATGTCACCAGAGAAACAGCAATTGATAATCCAAGACACAGCGCTAATCGGACGAGCAACCCCTATCATTCCGTCCCGGCCTCATGCCGTAAATAGCACTTTACTCAATGATGATAAACCTCAGGGACACGAGACGCTCATTGTCGGAATGGGGTGCTTCTGGGGAGCCGAACGACTCTATTGGAAACAAAACGGTATTTATAGTACAGCAGTGGGCTACAGCGGTGGTTTCACCCCAAACCCAACCTATGAAGAGGTCTGCACAGGTAAAACAGGGCATGCTGAAGTTGTCAGGATCATTTACGATCCATTGCAAATAAGCCTGGCTCAGCTACTGGCTCTTTTTTGGGAGAATCATGACCCAACTCAGGGCATGCGCCAGGGAAATGACATCGGTACCCAATACCGCTCCGCGGTCTATGTTACATTGCCAGAACAGCTCACACATGCCAACACCAGTAAAGAGCGCTATCAACAGGCCCTACAACAACATACTGGCAGCTCAATTACGACAGAAATAGAATTGGCTGGCACATTTTATTTTGCCGAAGATTACCACCAGCAGTATCTGGCCAAGAACCCTGATGGATATTGCGGCTTAGGCGGAACGGGGATTTGTTTAGCCCCGCAATGATTTTCTGGCCAGAGCAACAACCTCTGGCTAAATGACGTCCGCAGCTAAAGACTGAATTTCTCTGTTTACTTCAGATAATGCATTAAGAGCCTTAAGGCTCTGATTTTTTGGTGGTAATAACCGCCCACAATCAAATTCGAAGGCACCAATACCAACAATAAACAACCGACCACGAAAATAACTTTTCACGTAGCGCGCAATTTGGTTGGGGCGATATTGTTTAAATATTCTTAGCATGTTTCCCTCACATAATTGACATAGTAATAGACCTTGAGAATTCCAATTCGTTTCAAAAATCTAGTCTGAATATTATGTAAACTGTCTGTCAACCTTCAGTGTTTATCTGCCATTTTCACCCAAAATACAAATAAGAACTTTAGAACAGATTTTAATGACCTGCATAGAAACGATATACAATATTTTGCACAAATCCATGAGAACTTCGCAATTTAGATAAAATCTAAAGCATTTAGTGATTGAGATCGATTATTCTTAACTGGTATAACCAGAACATCAAAAGCTAACTAATATAGTGATGAATCTAAAAAATAAATGGAATAAATACAATGAATAAGAAGCCAATGATTGCTTTACTTGCTGCATTATTACCGGGTGTTGCAGCCGCACATAATATTCAAGTCGGACAAACCGTGCCTAATGTCACAGTGTCTGATCAAGGGGAAATCATGCTAACTGGTGACAAAGTCATCTATCAGCCATGGGAAAGTACACAGTTAACAGGCAAAGTCCGGGTGATTCAGGCTATTGCCGGTCGTAGCTCAGCCAAAGAAATGAATGCCGAAATCATAGAAGCAATCAAAGCCGCAAATTTATCGGCAGAAATATATCAGACCACAACCATCATAAACCAAGATGACTCAATCTGGGGAACGGGGGGCTTGGTAAAGTCTTCAGCTGAAGATAGCAAGCAAGAATTTTCCTGGTCATCCATGGTAGTCGATGCTGATGGCACTGTGCGGTCAGCATGGCAACTACAAGAAGAAAGTTCTACCATTATTGTATTGAATAAAACTGGTCAGGTACTCTTTGTTCAAGAAGGTAAACTGACACCACAAGAAATAGATCAAGCCATGGAGCTGGTTAAAACAAACCTGTGATCATCTGGCGTTAATCTTTACCTTCATGCAGACAAAGTCATGACCAAAGCTAAAAAGTAATGTTATATTATTACAATATTATTGGTTATGGCTTTTTCTCTTTAAGTGACAGTCAAAAAATGGCTTAGATTGCCGCGTTTCTGCATCGCTTTTCTGATCTTCCTGATTTACTCAATCGGGCCAATTACTGCACTCCATAAACTAGAGGCCATCAACCCACACCACCATGTTCAGGATTGTAGCATTTGCCATCTTGCTCATGATGCAACAACGCCCTTCTCTATCAGCCTGCCAGCTGAAATCAGCCATGGCTTCAATCACCTAATACTAGCCACCTCTCAAGGCTACACACAGCCTTCAATACAATTTGCCCGTGCCCCACCAATACATTCCTGATGTCAAAATATAAATCTACTCAATCGTATTTTATCGTAAGGAATTATTATGACTTTTCCACCGCGCGTCACGGCTTGCGCCCTAGTTGTTAGCACCCTTTTATCAACAACCGCTGCTGCCGATGAGTATTTTCGTCAACATGAAGCTCATCAGCACGGGGTTGTAGAATTCAATATTGCCCAAGATGGTCAAGATCTGTTACTCGAAATTACCGCTCCTGCCGCTGATATCGTTGGTTTTGAACATGCTCCACAAACCAACGATCAGCAACAAGCTCTTCAAAAAGCGCTCTCTCGGTTAGAAAAAACCACACAGTTGTTTAGCTTTAACCAGCAAGCACAATGCGAACTTACCGACAGCTATATAACTGAAACATTAACCGCTCATCATGACAAAGAGCACAGTCATGATAAACACCACGACCACCATGAGCATGAGCATGAGCATGAGCATGAGCATGAGCATGACAGCCATGGAGAGCACGGATCCTTTTCCGCACAATATAATTATCACTGCAAGAAGATCAATGCGTTACAACAAATGGAGTTGAGCTGGTTTAAATTTTTTCCTTCGACTGAAAAAATCACCGTGCAGGCTATCACTGAAAAAAGTCAGCAAGCGAGTCAACTAACGCCAAACAGCACCACTTTTATTTTTTAGTCATATCAGGGGGATATCATTCCCCCACTTTAGGAAAAACCATGAACGTTATTGAACTCAATAACCTGACATTCCGTTGGCCAGGCCAAACGGAAGACTTGCTCAACATCCCTCACCTATACATCGAAAAAGGTGAGAAAGTGTTTCTTAAAGGACCAAGTGGGAGCGGTAAATCAAGCTTGCTAAGTTTATTGGCCGGTATTACTCATCCAAGCACTGGAAGTATCAACCTTCTGCAACAGTCATTCAGTCATCTCAAACCTACCCAGAGAGATAAGTTCAGAGCCGATCACATTGGTTACATTTTTCAGATGTTCAATCTACTTCCTTATCTTTCAGTCATTGATAATGTACTGTTACCTTGCCGCTTTTCAACCCGGCGAAAAATGCAGATAAAGGATAGTTTGGAAGCCGAGGCCAAACGGATTTTAAACCAACTTCATCTCCCGCAAAGTTGCCTCAACAGGCCTATTTCTGAGTTAAGTATCGGCCAGCAACAGCGTGTCGCGGCAGCCAGAGCATTAATCGGCCAACCTGAATTACTGATTGCAGATGAGCCGACTTCCTCATTAGATCATGATAACCGGGAGGCTTTCATCGAACTGCTGATGAATGAATGTGAACAAGCTCAAACCACACTGTTGTTTGTCAGTCACGATGCAACTCTGGAATCCTTATTCGATCGTAGCATCGCTCTCCATGATATCAATCACGCATACAAAGGAAGCACACAATGAGTGCAATACTACGATTGGCATGGCAAAGCTTGGTAAACCGAAAAACAACGGCACTTCTTACTCTATTGACCGTAGCTATTTCTGTCACCCTGCTACTGGGGGTAGAAAGAGTTCGAACCCAGGCTAAAACGAGCTTTGCCAATACCATTTCCGGTACCGATCTCATCGTTGGTTCTCGTTCAGGACAAGTAAATCTATTGCTTTATTCAGTATTTCGTATTGGGAATGCAACCAATAATATCGACTGGCAGAGTTACCAGGAGATCAGCCAGCACCGAGCAGTAAAATGGGCAATACCCATTTCACTCGGAGATTCACATCGCGGCTTTCGTGTAATTGGAACCAATCAAACCTATTTCGAACGCTACCAATATGGAAACAAACAAGCCCTTTCATTATCTAAAGGGCGTACATTTACTAACCTATTCGAAACGGTGTTAGGTGCAGAGGTTGCCAAAAAACTAGGCTATCAATTAGGTGACGACATCGTCATTGCACATGGTATTAGTGATCAAGCATTCAATCGCCACGATAATCTGCCTTTTAAAGTCGTCGGGATCCTGGCTCCGACCGGAACACCTGTAGATCGAAGCGTTCATGTGTCTTTAGCTGCTATCAAAGCTATTCACGTTGGCTGGGAGTCCGGAGCAAGGCTTGGTAATACACCAGATGCCATAACCTTAGCGAACCATCAATTTGAACCCAAACAGATAACGGCGGCGCTCTTAGGTCTGCAATCTAAAATCCAAACGTTCGCCTTACAACGCTATATCAATACCTACAAGAAAGAACCATTGAGCGCCATCATGCCGGGCATTGCCCTACATGAGCTTTGGGGAATGATGTCTGTTGCTGAGCAGGCATTACTGGTCGTCTCAGCTTTTGTTGTCGTTGCGGGCCTGCTTGGTATGTTAACCAGCTTGCTTACCAGCTTAAATGAAAGGCGCCGAGAGATGGCGATCCTCAGGGCTATGGGTGCCAGACCTGGCCATATTTTCTTTTTACTGGTAAGTGAAGCGACGGTACTGACGGCAATAGGTATTACCGTTGGTACTGCCCTTCTATTTGGCATACTGCAAGTTTTACAGCCACTTATTCAACAACAATTTGGACTTCATATCAAAATCACAGCACCAACATCGCATGAACTAAGTCTGTTGGGATTAGTGCAAATTGCCGGCATCATGGTCGGGCTCATCCCCGCGATGCGTGCTTATCAACACTCATTAGCAGACGGCATGACAATAAGAGTATAGGACGGACAATAATGAAAAAGTGGTTAATTGCAATATGCTGCTGGTTGCCTCTGATCAGCAATGCTAATGATGTACTCACTTTAGACTGGATTGATTTAATTCCAGAACAAGAGAGAAATCAGTTTGATCAAAATCAGATGCCTTTCTCAAATCACGATGGGGAAGCAGCGAAACAATCAATGATTGGTGGTGTACGCGAAGAACTCAATGGTAGCAAAGTGAAAATTCCAGGTTTTGTCATTCCTTTAGAAGGTGATGATAAATTTGTCACAGAATTCTTATTAGTTCCGTATTTTGGTGCATGCATTCATGTCCCACCACCACCACCAAATCAAATACTCTATGTGAAATTTGAAAAAGGAGCACCAATCCAGCAATTATGGGATGTGGTTTATGTTGTAGGAAAATTAAAGACTCAGCATATCAACCATGAAATGGCCGAAGTAGGTTACTTACTTGATGGAGTTGGCCTTGAAGAATACGATGATATGTAATAGAAAGAGCTAGCTTTCATCAATGAGCTAAAGTTGGCTTATCTGATCTCATTAAACGAGAGAAGCAAGATAAGCCAACATACTCACATAACCTAAAACCAGTAAAATGTCTGCAACCCGTTTACCTGACTTATTCATCAACGCCTCCAGCCACCGCATTTTCACCAAACAAAATAATTAACAAATTTAACCATTATTCAACACCAAAGTCACGCCTATTGATAATATATACGAAGAACTGGTAAAACTATAATCAGGGAATCTTTATCAGGGGCAATTATGAGCAACGAACACGACGAAGATGCCACCGCATCAAAATCACCAAAAACCATCGTAACGACGAAAGAGAAAAATGAGAAAAGCAGCTATATAAAAAACAGTCAGGAACGAACTAAAGAGATCGCATCTCTTTATGCTATTAATGCAATGATCAGCCGTTCACATGAACAGGACCTACAACAAAGAACTGAGCACAGAGAAAAGATAGAACAACAACGTAAGCAACATAATCTTGAGGTAATCATTAAACTCGCTCATGACGCATGTGGCGATGAAACGGCAGGTGACCCCGATCCTGACTGGCTTGTACGCTTCTTTTCGATGGCCCAGAACATTCACGGAACATCGATGCAAAAACTGTGGGGAAGGATCTTAAAGCAAGAAATCCTATCTGCTGGCTCTGTATCTTTAAAAGCCTTAGAAACATTACAAAATATGACTCAAAGAGAGGCACAAACTTTCCAGCGTGCCAGCGTACTCGCCTGCCATTTTGGCAATGACAGCAGCAAAAGACTACTAACCGGAATTAATATAAAGAAAGGACGGTTTCCATTACTCAAGCAAAACTCAAGTCATAAACTGCAGTTGGGCAACTACCAACTTCCTTACTCAAATCTCCTCATATTGATGGAATTAGGGTTACTCTTGCGAACAGAACTAGAATCAGGCGAGATCTCCCTAGACCATACGCTGCCTTTTAGCTATCAAAACAATTCCAACATGTTAAAAGCAATGAAGAAGGGCACTACTTTCACCTATTATCGTTTCTCTCCAACAGGACAAGAATTAGCACGATTACTCGGAAATAAGGATCACGAAGCTTACAAAGAAAATCTACTTGATTTATTAAGTAAACATTTCATTGTTGAAAGTGCACTAACATAAATAGCATAAATTGGTCAATCAAGCTTTCACTGATTATGACGGTGTTATAGATAAATATAGTCTTGCTCGGTGTGATTTTATAGCACAAGTCGATTCAGTGAAAAGTTTATGCCCTTGGGTATAGATAGAATTGGTAAGTTCGTTAATGTCATTGCCATAGCGCCCTTGCCATTCAAATTGCCTTCCCTCAATAAGAATGACTCTGTGTTCTTTCAAACAAACGGATCTGCCAGCTTTACTGGGCAAACGAAAAAAGCCTCAGCATTTCTGCTGAGGCTTCTTACTAAGTGGCGGAGTCGACGGGACTTGCTACGTAAGCGCCCATTTCGCCCCGCATTCTCTTTAAAATAAAAGATTGGTATTGATAAAGCTCCTTTATAAATGGAGCTAAATCATGACACGCGAAGACAAGTGGAACTTATGGAATCAACGTTTGCAACAGCAAGCTGAAAGCGGACAGACAGTAACAATCTGGTGCGAGGAAAATCAGATTGCTCAATCACAATTTTATAACTGGCAAAAGAAAATTACTAATCCGCCGCAAGAAGCCGATAATGTCATCATTCCTATTTCGATGTCGTCACCTTCTGTTGCTGTTGTCATCGAGACGCCCAGTGGTTACCGGATCTCCGTCAATGACACTACTGTTATGGGGTTGCCTGCCAGACATCATCAAGGCCTTACCATGATCCCACCACCTGCTGGTAACGTCTATCTGGCTACGGGGGTGACTGACTTGAGAAAGTCCATCAATACACTTGGCCTGTTGGTTGAAGAGGTCTTGGAGCTTAATCCTGTCAGCCCTCACTGGTTCGTGTTCTGCAACCGCAGCCGTGACAAACTCAAAATCTTGCAGTGGGATACCAACGGGTTCTGGCTTCATTACCGCCGCCTCGAGAAAGGAAAATTCAGCTGGCCCAGGCACCCGAAAGATACCATAGCGATGGAAATTACCGCTCGCCAGCTACGGTGGTTGCTCGATGGCTTGAACTGGCAAAATGCAGTGGCACACCAAGCATTATCAAGCCTAAAAATACCATAAAAACAGCCAATTAAACTGGTTAAAGCGGCTGTTTTTACTATACTTTTTGTATGCAAAAGGAACTTGAAAAGCCCACGGGCATCACCCCAGAAATCCAAGCCTACATCGATAGCTTGGTTCAAAATGTCAGCCAAGAATACGAAACCCGCATTGCTGAAATGTGGGAGCAATTTCGGCTGACTCAAGCCAAGCGTTTCTTGCCACAAAGCGAGAAGTTCCCAGCTCAAGGTTGTTTGTTCAACGAAGCGGAATCACTGATAGATCACGAGAAACTTGACGATAAGCCGGAAATGGAAACCGTCACTTACACGCGTAAACGCGGTCGCAAGCCCATTAACCCAGATTTACCGCGAGAGGTTCTCGAGTACGATTTGCCAGAGGGTGAGAAAACCTGCCCATGCTGCCAAGGTGAACTTCATAGCATCGGTGTCGAGACCTCAGAGCAACTCGACATCATCCCCAAGCAAGTGAAAGTCCTGCGCCACGAACGTAAGAAATATGCGTGCCGTCACTGTGAAAATCACGGGGAAGGTAGCAAAATTATCACCGCGACCATGCCTCGACAACCTCTTCCCGGCAGTATTGCCACGGCAGGAACATTAGCAACCGTCGCAGTCAGTAAGTATGCTGATGGTCTGCCGTTATATCGTATTGAAAAAGAGCTGGCACGTGTGGGCATTGATATCCAACGTACAACATTGGCGAACTGGATGATAAAAACAGCCACATTACTCTCTCCGATTTATCAGTCTATGCACAAAGCACTCCTGAATGAGCGCGTGGTTCATGGTGATGAAACAACATTGCAAGTACTCAAAGAGCCGAACCGAAAAGCACAAACAAAATCCTACCTGTGGGCTTACTCCAGCCCAGAGCAGAGTCAAACACTTGTGGTGCTGTTCGAGTACCAACCGGGCCGTGCGCATACTTACCCCAAAGAATTTCTTGAGGGGTATGATGGTACCATCATGACAGATGGCTATGCCGCATGGCGCATGCTTGATAAGGTGACACACCTTGAATGCTGGGCGCATGCCAGGCGTAAGTTCAACGATGCTTTCAACTTAAGTCCCAAGAAAGCGGGTCGCCCTAAACAAGCGCTGAGTTATATCCAAAAGCTGTATGGCATCAAAAAAAGGCTGAGAGACAAGCCATCGTCAGAAAAATACACGGTACGTCAAAAAGAAAGCATCCCCATACTCAATGCGTTCAAAGCCTGGCTTGAAAAAGCCGCTTCACAACTACTTCCTGAAAGTCCGATGGGAAAAGCGGTCAGTTATACGCTCAAGCAATGGGGTTACCTTGAAAAGTATGTCGATGATGGTGCTTACCCGATAGATAACAATCGTGTTGAGCGAGATATCCGTCCGGTTGCGACCGGTCGGAAAGCCTGGTTGTTCGCGGATACCCAAAGTGGGGCGAATGCGAGTGCGACCTTGTTCAGTATTATGCTGAGTTGTCGAGCCAATGGTGTTGAACCCTACGCCTATATGCGTCATGTCCTTACAGAATTACCACAGCGTGATGAAGACTGTGATGTCGATGATCTGCTACCTTTTACCTTTAATCACTCCTAATCGCTAGGTGGGTAGGAATACCCGCTTACCTTGCTACTGCTTGAAATCAGCGCGCCCCGCCGTGACAGGCCGCTAAGCTCTCCAATAAAAAGCCTAACCAACTGAACAACCACTTCGCGGTGTCTATTTATATTGTTACAAACGTAAAAAAGCCCCAGTCGTTAGACTGAGGCTTTAATACGTGGCGGAGTGGACGGGACTCGAACCCGCGACCCCCGGCGTGACAGGCCGGTATTCTAACCAACTGAACTACCACTCCGCAGTGTCTATTCAGCATGAAGCTATTTGGCGCCTGGCGATGACCTACTCTCACATGGGGAGACCCCACACT
>NZ_JAKJSP010000077.1:0-25529 GCF_050337085.1 Photobacterium sagamiensis
CGTCTACGAATAGTCGCAACTCCAGCTTGATTCAAGCCTTGTTCGATAAGAGCAGGATCGAGAACATCAGCAAGACTTTGAAAGTCAGTACGGCTGTTAAGGGAAACGGAGGCAAGAGCATCTGAAAGTTGCATAAAAAAATCCGGAATCATTAACTGATTCCGGATTATGTCAGCCTCATAGGATCGTTCAACTGATCCTTAACTGATCGGCATTATGCCAATGCAGCCCTTTTTTTGTTCACACCTGATCTCACGCCAAATTCAATAAAAACCTGTTTGACAAAATACAGGGTTATACCCAAGTGACCTCAAGATGCAGGATTCAGAGTGAGCTCAGCGAGTTCAATTCAAGGAAAATGAGCACAGGAATGGTTGTCCCTTTCAAGCTCATTTGACGCAGAAGTGGACTCGCTGACTCACTCCCAAAGGGCGAGTTTTATTGACTTCTATGCTGCGTTGCTGATTTTTGACGTAGAACCACTATGTCTTCAAATCAGCGCCTTACCTAGAAGCCAATAAATTCTCGCTGAAACGAGCATCTTGAGGTTACTTGGGTATATATGGTTTTGTGATCCTATCACTAGAGAAAAACCTCGTTTATACGTACACTTATACGATAATCATTAAAATAAGATCACTATGACTGAACGTCGTCAATTCATACGCATCCTCTACCAATCACCCGCTACGTTGCGTCAGGCAGAAGGTGAATGGCAAACTGGTGTCCGTGATTTATCATTAAAAGGGATATTGCTTACCTGCCCGCCTGACTGGCAGCCCAGCGCCGATCCCCAGTACACGGTCAACTTTTGCTTACATGAATGCGACATTGAACTGACGATGGAAACTCAGTTGGTCAGTTATTGTAGCGATTATTTGCGGATGAAAATACGCCACCTTGATATTGACAGTGCCAGCCACTTAAAACGCCTTGTCGAACTAAACGTCGGAACTGATGAACTATTACATCGCGAACTGGAACAACTGACAGATTTAGAAAATCACCTTAACAAGCAGTAGAAGTTAACCAATCATCATGTCCAACAGTCTTTGCATCTCGGTATCAGATCACCGAGGAACATCCCATTATCTGATCAACCACTATAAAAAACGCTATATTGCCCTTTTTCTTTTCACACTATCCGCTATTTTAATCGGTGGCAGTTACAGCATTTACGCACTTTACCAGCAAACTATTTTTTCATCCTCCCAGCTAAATCAGCTGAATGTAGAAACAGAACAACTCACGGAATCGCTGTCTGAAGAGAGCGCAACCAACCAGGCGCTGATTCAGCAACTGGAAGATAAAAAAGCAGCCCTGGCACTGCTGGCCCAGCGTATTGATGATGTTGAAACCATCTTAGGGCTACAAAATGAAAACGGCGAAGATGTGACCTTAGAACAGCGCATCGACAGTGCCGCAATCAGCTCTGCGGTAAGAGGGACGTTATTTCGCCTGATCCCTAATGGCAGCCCGACCCCGAGTATTCGGATGTCATCAGGCTTTGGCACCCGGATACACCCCGTAACCGGAAAAAGAAAACGTCATCGAGGGCTCGATTTTGCGGCCAACACAGGCACACCTATTTATGCCCCTGCTGACGGGGTCGTTGAAGCCGTCAGGCCAAGTAATAAAGGCTCGGGTAACTTCATTAAGCTCAACCACTCATTAGGCTTTGCGACCACTTATTCGCACATGAGTAAATTCAAAATCAAAAGAGGCCAGTTTGTACGTAAAGGGGATTTACTTGGCATGTCTGGCAACACCGGGCTATCAACCGGTCCGCATTTACATTATGAAATTCGTTTTTTAGGCCGCGCCCTTAATCCGCGATCATTTGTGACCTGGACGCCCGAAAATTTTGACTCGTTGTTTGAAAAAGAAAAAACTGTTCAATGGGCAGCACTGCTTGAGATGATCAGTAACGTTGTCTCTATGCAGGTGCAGTTAACCCATGTTCCAGAACGGCTCTCCCCCATAAAGACAGCCAGTACTCAGACGATATCAACCGATAAGCAGAAGCTGTAGGATTATACCAATTCCAACAAGCCGGACGACAATAAAAAAGCGAGAGCCGATGCTCTCGCTTTTTTGTTTGGGTTAATTTCAATCACAATAATTTACAGATGCTTGTTACAGAGCAACACGCTCAAATGCCTCCAGGGCTTCCTGCAAGTCTTCGACCGGAATAACCTCGACACCGTTCATCTTGCGACTGGCATTTGCTTTCGGCACAATCACCCGGGTAAAACCTTGTTTAGCCGCTTCACGGATCCGCTCTATCCCATTTGCTGCCGGACGAATATCCGCATTCAGGCCGATTTCACCAAAGACTAAAACATCTTGCGGGATCGGTGCATTCTTAAAGCTCGAATAAATTGAAAGTAGCACGGCCAGATCGGCAGAGGTCTCCTCAATCTTAATACCGCCCACACAGTTAACGAAAATATCCATGTCTGACAGCATTACCCCGCCATGGCGGGCCAGCACCGCAATCGACATCGCCAAACGGTTGGTATCATAACCAACGGATAACCGACGCGGATTCTCTGTCACCGAGTTATTACACAGCGCTTGGATTTCCACCAGCAACGGTCTGGTTCCTTCCCACAAGGTCGTACAGGCTGATCCGGCGTGATTTTTATTCGAACGGCTAAGGAATATTGCCGATGGGTTTTTCACCTGTTTCATGCCGTGTTCTGTCATGGCAAAAAAACAAGATTCCGAATCTGCACCAAATCGGTTCTTGGAGGTACGCAATACCCTGAACTTCTCATCAGAGGTTGACGATAAGGCAAACAAACCATCCACAATGTGGATCAGCTGCATGGGTCCGGCCACATTCGAGTCTTTATTAATGTGGCCGACAATCACGAAGGTTACCCCTTCGGTTTTAGCAAAACGTGTTAACGCCGCCGCCGATTCTTTTACCTGGCTTGGGCTGCCGGCTGCCGAATCGGAGTGTGCCACTGTCATTGTCTGAATAGAGTCAATAATGACAAACTCTACTTTTTGCTGAACAACGTGATTTAACACCTGCTCCACCGAGGTTTCAGCAACCACACTGATTTTATCGAGGTTTGGTGTTCCAAGACGCTTGGCACGTTGTGAAATTTGATGAACAGACTCTTCACCTGATACATACAGAGCCGATTTTCCTGCTGCAACAGCGCCAATACTCTGTAGTAATAAGGTTGATTTACCGGCACCCGGATCACCACATAGCAATAGTACCGATCCCGGTACAATTCCGCCGCCTAAGACGCGATCGAACTCACCGATCCCCGAACTAAAACGAGGCATATCTTTGTTTTCAATTTCAGACAGTTTTTGAATTTTCGTCGCGGCACCAGCATAACTGCTGGTTACACTTGCGGCACCTACTCCGGCTTTAGTTTTCGGAACCGTAAACTCTGTAATTGTATTCCAGGCAGCACAAGCACTGCACTGCCCCTGCCAACGGGGAAAATCTGCGCCACACTCACTACACACATAAGCGCGCTTTGTTTTTGCCATCTTGCATCCTAATTTATCGATCAACCACGCACTATTTTCAAAAAGAATATTTAAACATCGTTTTTAGCAGATTAAACCCAATACACACTAAAGTTTTGCTGCAAAATGCAGATAATAAACCACGGGGTAATGTATCAGAAAAAAGCATATTGATGGATGACTATAACGGACTAATCGAACAACTTCTTCCCGTTTATGACAGTGAAGATTTTAATGAAGTCTTCCAGTTGTTGACTCTGGACGAAACCGGGCCAACTCGCCTGAAAATCAAGTTTGAACTTAATCGCATAATGGCTCCGTGCCAGAAGATTATTGATCTTCGCGGACGAGTAAAGGGGGAATGCCGCCCATACGATTTGCATGGCCTCACCCACTGGCTTGATGACGTTGCCATAAATACCTATCACAGGCGTATTAAAGTCTATGGCGGGAGATATCGTACTGGCCTGTATGAAGCCTTAACCAATACCCGTAATAATTTTCGAGTACTCCACCAGCAAGGAAAGCTTAACCCGCAAAATCCTCAACAGTCGGCACGCGATACCCAATTTGATGCCACGCTCATTCGCTTTGGCCATTACCTGACCCGCGAGGAAAATCGTCTGCAAATTGCCACTCAGGTAAATCTGAGTCTGCCACTCGGTCAGAGCGTTCATGGCGTGACATCTGATCTCTCTTATTCTGGCGCTAAATTCAAAGTACCGTCAGCATTTAAGTACAATTTAGGTCAGACAATCATTGCGCGTTTCCCTTTACTGGCTGAAGAATACAACGATTCCCGCCTGAATAAAGGAACGGAATACCGAATTTTAGGTATCGATAGCAACAAAGACAACGATAGCTTTAAATGGCTGCGGCTGATCGCATTAGATGACAATCTTGCGATAAGAGAAGCCATTGATCGCAGCCAAAAAACAACCAACAATCGCACCCGAAATAATCACGAAGATAAAATCATCCAGGCCCGCACCAAAGGCTATGAACATTGCTTTCTGAAGCATACTTCCAGCATGCCGCTGTTTTTTTCCGGTACTGAACTGAAGTACTGCCTGCTCACAGAGCAGAACCACAATATATGGAAAGACTGGCACGACGAACGTAATCAGCCCGTACTCAATCATTTGCTGTCAAAAGAACGTATGGCGAGCCTGGGCAAAACCGGACTCAAGCAATGCAGTACCCTGATCTACAGCTTTAATCTTGAACATGAGCAGAAAACCTTCTTTTATTCCGCAGCGCTACCGGAAATGAGTCAGGAGCAGCGTCAGCTATTTTGGCAGATGGGTGCCTCACGCAAGAGCTGGCGAGTTACCCGTTTAACGGTGTATCCGTTAAAAACCGAAGATCTCAAACGCCTTCATGATATCGCAGAAGACAGGGTTGAACAGTTTCAAGATCTGACACATATTGGCGTATTGCAAGACTTAACCAATAGCCAGGCCCAGCATGACTACCGCTTGACTGCCAAACCTAAGCTACCGGCAAAAACCTTGGGGCAATTCCGACATCAGCGAAATCCAATCTGTCAGGCCAAAGGCATTTTCTTCGATCCGAAACCGCAACGAAGCGAATCCCGGTTTATCTATCAGACTCCTGTCGAGCTTCACCATCCTAAAATGGGAACTGTCGCCGGAGTGACTGTCGACTTTTCCAGTAGAGGGCTGCACCTGACTCTGGCTGAACCATTTCAGACCAAAAAAGACGATAAAGTCACAGTTAAATTCACTCAGTTACAAAAGCTTGATAAAAACGCTCCAT
Organism: Photobacterium sagamiensis; assembly: GCF_050337085.1. Taxonomy (NCBI): domain Bacteria; kingdom Pseudomonadati; phylum Pseudomonadota; class Gammaproteobacteria; order Vibrionales; family Vibrionaceae; genus Photobacterium; species Photobacterium sagamiensis. Next base: position 5,278 of record NZ_JAKJSP010000077.1, read on the forward strand.
TGGGAAATATGCCTTATCGCATCGTCCGGGTTAGCCCTGATTGCCGTAGTATTCAGCTAATGACAGGTAGCGGAGAAGAGGCACTAAAGGGCGAGCATTTTTTGCGCCGTCTGATCAAGCACAACGAAGCTAAGCTGAAGTTAGCACAAGAGAACTTGCCTACAGGGGAGCTCCTGCTGGCGATGCATCAAATGCTGTTAACACGTTTGAACTGCGTGCCTTATTTTGCCGAAAAGCGAGAGCATAAAGTCACTATCAAGGCGATTGGCAGTAATTTCCCATTACCTACGTTACCAAAGTTGTTCAACCAACTAGCCGGCGGAAATCATTTCACACTGCATCCTGTCTTTAAAAATCGGGTAAATCGGATGCTGGCTGAAACCATGCGCCCGGTTGAAATTCGCCAACCATTTATCCATGAGTTGTATCTTTGGGTACAGCGCCAGGGCGACACTATTCAACATATCGAAAGTAAACTATTAGATGAGTTTGATGATGCCGAGCAACGCATTGGCTTTATCAAAAAAGCGCGACGACACGGGGAGTTTATCGCTATTCGTGTAACCGCGGTGCCGGTCTTAAATCCAATGACGGCATTGATCCGTGAAGAACTCGGTCAGTTAGCTCGCCTTACCATGCACCGTGCCCGCGCACTGGAAATGGAATTCACCTCGTTAATTGGCTGTGGCGAGATATTTAATATTACCGATGAAGTCTTAGTCAGGCTCGAAATTAACTAATACAAGGGCCTGTTTATCTTTCAACATTGCAGCTGTAAAGACTAAAAAAGTCTTCAGACAAGGCACGAAGAGAGAGGTTTAGTTACTCTAAATGAGCTCTGAGTAACGCAGTATGAAGCTTTTTTAGCCTTTACCCGAAGGGCTGGGGCTATTTTTCCATCTAACTGCGTTGTCAGATATTTAAGTAGGGCAACTACATGGCATATCTTCCGTCTTGTTAGCTGAAAAAATAGTCTCCAGCAGCAATTATGCTGAAAGATAAACAGGCCCTAATATCCCCAAACTCCTTCAAGATGCATGAGCATTGTATCTTGAAGTGATTTGGATATAACAGAGACCATCCAAAAGGTGACCTTCATCATCCGCCTTAACATTTTTCCATTCTGCAGCAGTTAGATCTCTAATAAATCGGACATTTTCGCTGAAATAGTCTATTTTTTTTGATGTGCATGTCTAATTTCCCAGCACACCAATATGGATTAAGGATGAACTGTTAGTTATGGACAACTTGCTGATCAAACTCAATTTTGTGCTCGTCATTGGCTTTTTTTCAAGCCTCGTACCGGCTGCTGACCCCCTGCATGATTATTGGGGATTAAGCGAGTACCTAACCACCCATCCCGAGCAAATACCATTGTCCATAGCATTTTCTGCTCAAGTTCAGCTACCAGCACACCCGACAATATTTCGAGCTAAGCAGCCATTAAAAGTAGCTATTGTCTTCCCTGCTGAGCAAGTGTCCGATTATTGGCGCAGGAATATATTGGCATTTGAGTCCAGGATGACAGAGCTTGCCATTCCTTACCAACTGGAGCCGTTTTTTACCAAGCCATCATTAGAGCCGAGAGAACAAAGCCGGAATTTGTTTGAGGCGTTAAAGTCCGATCCCGATTATCTGATTTTTACCCTAGATACCCTGCGCCATAAAAAATTTATCGAGCGTGTTGTCAGTAAGGGGCGACCTAAAATTATCCTGCAAAATATCACGACGCCCTTAAAGGCGTGGCAGGATAAACAGCCTTTTTTTTATGTCGGCTTTGATCATGCAACAGGCAGCTGGATGTTAGCGGATTACTACAAAGCCGCGTTCCCCCGAAGCGCTGATTATGGCATGTTGTATTTTTCCAAGGGCTACGTAAGTGCTGCACGGGGCGACACCTTTATTGATGCCATGCAAAGCGCCGAAGCCATTAAACTTAAAACCTCGTACTACACCAAAGCGAACCGTGAGTCAGCCTATCAGGCCGCCCTGTCGACATTACGTGAATACCCGAATTTAGACTTTTTTTATGCTTGTTCAACCGATGTTGCCCTTGGTGCCGTTGACGCGATAAAACAGCTGGGACTGCAAAATAAGGTACGGGTTAACGGCTGGGGCGGCGGCTCTGCTGAACTTGAAGCTATTGAAAATGCTGACTTAGATGTAACCGTCATGCGAATGAACGATGATACCGGTGTCGCTATGGCTGAGGCTATTAAGCTTGATCAGCAAAGCAGACCTGTACCACTGGTTTATTCCGGTGAGCTGGTGCTGGTCACCAAAGGGATCAGCAAAGGGCGACTCAATACCTTAAAACACCGTGCTTTTCGTTATTCCGACCAATAACGAAGTCAGGTGATTATGATGGCAAAACACCAAGAAAAACCTCTCTCGCATATTATCTTAAGACTGTTGCTGGCTAGCTTCTCCGTCGTCTTCCTTGCTCTTATGGTGCTAAATTTTCAGTCTGGGTACCAGGCAGTAAAACGGGAAACCCAGCACCATTTCGAGCAAATTGATCACTTGTTACACGCGGTATTGGGCTTTCAGCTTGGCGCGCTACGTTATGGCCAGGATACCAGTGTTGTTGAGTTAGCTATTCACCAGCGCCTTGAAAAACAAGATGCCAGTGAGTTAGACAGTTACTTTTCAGGGCTTGATGAAAATACCCCTGAAAGTAGCCCTGACTTTCGATTTATAGCCATGGATCACACGGTGATCTGGAATGACAGCAACAGCCTTTCTCTCGGCCTAGGTGTACCTGAATTAAACCGACTGATTGCAGAGCGCCTGCCGGAAAACGGCTGGCACCTTCGTTCTGTTACAACCGTATTGGGTGAGAACCAGATCCTCCTTCGTAAGGCACCTGTTATTTTGCCTGAATCGGGCAAAGTTGCGGCAGCACTGTACGTGGCCGTGGTACTGAATGACAACGCTACGTTGGTGCAAAAGATGCGGCAGGCCAGTGGCAGCAAAGCACTGATGATCACTTATAACGGGCAGGTTTTAGCGTCATCGATCAGGTCGGATGACCCGGACTATTTAACCATGTACCGTTATATTACCCAATCTGCTCCGGAAACGTCAGAAAGCGATTATTTGCATAAAATCCCGGTTCAGCTTAAAGAGAATATAAGTGGGCTTTCCTTTGTCATCCTGCACAGTAACAACAATATCGTTACGCTGAAATCCCAATATTTACAAAGTGCAATGATTGGGGCTGCCCTGATCATCATTCTGGCAATTTCGGTTGTTTATTTTTTCCGTCGAAGTACGTTAGCCCCGCTAAATCAACTGGTTAATTATGCGCGAAATGCCACCATGCGGCACAATCTCCAGCCTTATAATATTGGCAATATCAGCGAATTTAACCGTATAGGCAAAGCCTTTGAGAAAACCCTGGTTCAGCTTAGCGAGAAAGAGCGTTCATTATATGATTTGTTCAGCTTTGCGTTTTCCCCCATTCTTGTTTGGGATACCGATTTAACGCTTCAACACATAAATCCGGCAGCAAAGAAATGCCTTGGTTTTCATATTAAGAAGTCCCATTCTCTAAATTATTTTGAACAGTTTGAACGCGATGCCGCTGTGTATTTACAGCAAGCTGTTGCCGGCAATATTGTTGAGGATATTGTTCTCAGTACAAGGCAAGGCCGTTCATTTGCATGGAATATGGCACCGGTAATAGTCAACGGTAAGACGACTGCTGTTATCGCCCAAGGGCTTGATATCACTGTGATAAAACAGGCCGAGGAAGACAGTCATAATGCTCGCCTGGCCGCTGAAGAGGCAAACCGGGCAAAATCTGCCTTTTTGGCCACCATGAGCCATGAAATACGCACCCCGCTCAATGGTATTTTGGGGATGGCACAAATCATCCAGAAAACGCTGACCGACCATGAACAGCAACAACAGATGAAAGTGCTCTATGAGAGTGGTAACCACTTACTGACATTACTTAGTGATATTCTTGATTTTTCAAAAATTGAACAGGGTAAGCTGGAGTTAAATAAAGTTGATTTTCAGCTAGACGATATCATCCGCTCAATTTCTGTTATTTATCAGTCTTTGTGTCATCAGAAAGGGTTAACCCTTGAGGTTTGCAACACAGTTGACACACCACTTCACCTGTTCGCTGATGATGCCAGAATTCGTCAGATCCTGTTTAACTTGCTGAGTAATGCGGTGAAGTTTACTCACTCAGGCACGGTAAAATTAACACTCGAACTCACTGGTGAAAATGACCAAATAGTCAACCTGCGGCTAATTGTTTCCGATACCGGGATCGGTGTTCGAAAAGAGAGGATCGACAAATTATTTGAACCCTTTGTTCAGGCAGAAAATTCGACCACACGGGGATATGGAGGCTCCGGGTTAGGCTTGTCCATTGTGAAGAAACTGGTTGAACTTATGGACGGAGAGATATCCGTAGAAAGTACTATTGGCACGGGAACCGTTTTTGAGGTGCAGTTAGCCTTGGACAAATCGCATCCGGCAGTACAGCCTGAGCCGGGCGATAACCTGTACACGGTAAAGATTGAAGGGCTCGATATTTTAGTCGTTGAAGATAATAAAATTAATGCTCTGGTCGCGAAGACTTTTTGTGAAAAGCAAGGCCATCATGTGCAATGCGTTCAAAACGGACAACAGGCCGTAGAGCTGGTCAAAAAACAAGACTTTGACCTGATCCTCATGGATAACCATATGCCAGTGATGGATGGTATTGAAGCCACTAAACTGATCCGCAATGACTTAAATCGAAAAACCGTTATTTTTGCCTTTACTGCTGATGCATTTCAACAGACCCACGATGATTTTATTGCTGCCGGTGCTAACGCAGTGCTGACTAAACCACTAAAAGAGGAATCCCTTTTACAAGCCCTGCAGCAAAACCATAAAGAGTTGCTAAAACGTAAATATCAGCAGGGTGCCGTTGAGTCAGATAACACGATTTCCCCTGCTCACCACGTACTGCCTGAATTGGACTGAAAAGAAAAAAGAGCCTTACTGCTCTTTTTCTTATTAATCCGGATAAAAAAATAGTATCTACCAGCTTATACCTTGTGGTAACAGGGATGCTGACAGAATACACATCACCCCACCAAGATCAGCATGGCGAATAGCTGTCGGTGCTGCAGCATCCACTTTCGGCTTGGCATGATAAGCAATACCTAATCCCGCCGCCGCCAGCATCACCAAATCATTCGCCCCATCACCGACGGCAACCGTATTATGCAGTGGTATATCGTATTGTTCAGCCAGCTCACGCAGAATATCTGCTTTCACCTGTGCATCAACAACATCACCCACGACCTGCCCAGTCAGCTTGCCATCGACAATTCCCAAGGTGTTTGACTGGGTATGCACCAAATCCAGTTCATCTTCCAGATAATCTGAAAAATAGGTAAAGCCACCGGAGGCAATGGCCACTTTCCAGCCATACTGATGCAATGTCGCCACCAGCTCTCGCAGTTCCGGCATCAATGGCAAGGTTGAACGCACCGATTCTAAAATGGACTCGTCGGCTCCCTTCAGGGCCGCGACACGTTGGCGCAGGCTCTGTTCAAAATCTAATTCACCTTGCATAGCACGCTCAGTCACCGCTGCAACCTGCTCGCCGACACCCGCGAGCGTCGCAATTTCGTCAATACATTCAATCGAAATGGCGGTCGAGTCCATATCCATTACAACCAAACCCGGTTCAGAAAGATCCGGTAGCTCAGAAGTTCGGGCAAAATCAAGTTGCTGCTGGATCACGGCGGCGGCTAAATCATCAGACAGCTCGTTGAGGATCAATAACGCGTCATAAGATCCGACTTTCCATGCTGCAACAACACTGAGTTCTTCACCCGCCTGCTGACTCATCTCTTCAATATGCTGACGAGTTATATTACGACCGTATAACAGCCAACTGGCATGCTTCTTATCGATATTAGAGCTTGCAACCGTTTCAGGAAAACGTTGCTGTAATGAGGAATGTTTTTTTACTGTAAGCACTCTTTGCGCATCCATGTTCATGCTATCCATTTAATTCAAAAGCGGCCTGGGTGTAATAATTGATGTTTCCAGCTTTTACCCCCACGCAACTCTTTACTTCTACCATCAAAGTACCCTATTGCAATTTGTCAGGGCAAGCCCCAATATGGCAATCGTTTATTTTTTGCCGTGTAGAATATACCCAAACCTCCTCAAGGATCGAGATTCAGAGCTGAACTCTGCATCTTTAGGTGGTTTGGAGATATAAGGTATTCTATCCTTGTTCTACAAGGCTAATTGCTGATTTATGTTGGTTATGATGAAACTCAAGAAGACACGATTACAGCGCGCATGGCAACTTTTTGTCTTAATCATCTGTATAGGTGGTTTGATTACCATGCTGGAATATGGCTCAGAACTCAATATCCGTAACTACCAGATGCTGAGTGAGCAAACCCAGTCGTTATCACGTATGGTAGTGCGCCAAGCTGCAGAGACGGCAGAAAAAGACGTATTAGAAAATAATCAGGACAAACTTCAGGTTCTGGTGCAGCAGATCTCTCAAGAGTCGCTGATCCTTGATGCCAGTATCTATAACCTGGAAGGGATCACTTTAGCGAAAACTGAAGACGCGATGCCTTTGGAGCAGGTGACAGGCCTAGCGACGCCATTATCGGTCGCCAGTTTCGGTCGCCAGCAAATTGTCGAGCCTATCTTATCGGATAAACATGTCATTGGATTTATTCGTATTACTCTGGAACATGGCAAGCTCGTTGAAAATGCCAATAGCCAGCTCGAAGATATGACCAATATCGTCAGAGGCTTAGTACTGGCAGCGTTATTTATTGGCTTCTTACTGGCTTATACCTTTGGTCGCCGCAAAGATATCTGGCATTTCCCATTCTTACTAACGGCAAATGCGAAGGATTAGGGTAAGTGACTAGATTCGAGTAGAGAGTAACTCGTATCTAGTAACTCGTATCTAGTAACTCGTATCTCGATACTCAACACCAAGACATAAAAAAAGACGACCGCATGGTCGTCTTTTTTAGATCTGGTGTTACTGTCGATAACGCTTATTCAGCGTCGCCCAGCAGAACAGATTCCAGTGCGATTTCCATCATGTCGTTGAACGTTAGCTGACGCTCTTCAGACGTTGTCGCTTCACCACGTAAAATGTGGTCTGAAACCGTACAGATAGTCAGTGCTTTAGCACCGAACTCAGCTGCTAAACCGTAAATACCCGCCGCTTCCATCTCAACACCCACGATGCCGTACTTCTTCATTGTTTGGAAGAAATCAAAATCTGGGTTGTAGAACAGATCTGCTGAGAAGATGTTACCAACTTTAACGTCGATACCTTTTGCTTTCGCCGCTTCTACTGCGTTTTGCACCATGCCGTAATCAGCCAGTGCTGCAAAATCGTGGTCGCCAAAACGGATACGGTTTACTTTAGAGTCCGTAGAGGCACCCATGCCGATCACTACATCACGCAGATTCACATCATCACGTACAGCGCCACAGCTACCAACACGAATGATCTTCTTCACACCGAAGTCTTTGATCAGTTCAGTCGCATAGATAGAGCAAGACGGGATACCCATACCATGGCCCATCACTGAGATTTTACGGCCTTTATAAGTACCGGTAAAACCAAGCATGCTACGTACGTTACAGACTTCTTTAATATCTTCTAAGAACGTTTCTGCAATGTATTTTGCACGTAACGGATCACCCGGCATCAGAACGACGTCAGCGAAATCACCCATTTCAGCATTAATATGTGGAGTTGCCATAATTGTTTCCTTATTTAGCTAAACTGTTTTATAAGAAAGACTTACCATATTCCATATCAGAAGTACCGAAGTATTCAGCAAGGCTCTGACCGATATCTGCAAATGTTTCACGACGACCTAATGAACCGGCCTTAATTTTAGGACCCGTTACCAATACAGGGATGTGCTCGCGCGTGTGATCAGTACCTTCCCACGTTGGATCACAACCGTGGTCTGCAGTAAGAATTAGCACATCGTCTTCTTGTAGCAATTCAAGAATTTCAGGTAGTCGCTTGTCAAAATACTCCAACGCAGCCGCATAACCGGCAACGTCACGACGGTGGCCATATGCTGAGTCAAAATCAACAAAGTTGGTGAATACCAAGCTATTGTTACCCGCCTGTTTGATTTGCTCTAGTGTTGCATCAAACAGTGCAGGGATACCTGTTGCTTTTACTTTTTTCGAGATACCGCAGTCAGCGTAGATATCAGAAATCTTACCGATAGCAATAACGTCACCGCCTTTCTCGTCGACCAGCTTCTGCAACAATGTTGTTGCAGGTGGCTCAACAGAAAGATCACGACGGTTACCTGTACGCTCGAACTGGCCTTTGCCTGCACCGATGAACGGACGGGAGATAACACGACCGATATTGTACTCTTCAAGTTCTTCGCGAACGATTTGGCAAAGCGTCATCAGGTTGTCCAAACCATACGTCTCTTCATGGCAGGCAATCTGGAATACAGAATCTGCAGAAGTATAGAAGATAGGTTTGCCGGTCTGCATGTGTTCTTCACCCAAGTCATCCAGAACCTGAGTACCCGAGGCATGGCAGTTACCAAGGTAACCCGGAAGATTCGCACGCTTAACGATGCTGTCTAGCAGCGCTTGCGGGAAGCTGTTTGTGTGCTCTGTAAAGTAGCCCCATTCAAACAATACCGGTACACCAGCCATTTCCCAGTGACCCGACGGGGTGTCTTTACCAGAAGACAGCTCTTTCGCGTGGCCATAAGCGCCGGTGATTTCAGCATTGGCATCCAGGCCTTCAGGGAAGTAACCCGAAGATTCTTCACCCGCTTTACCCAAACCTAATTTGTTTAAGTTAGGTAGGTGAAGGGGACCACTACGCTCACCGTTGTCAGCTTCGCCACGTGCACAAGCTTGTGCAATATGACCCATGGTGTTTGAACCCACATCGCCGAAATCAACGGCATCTTCTGTCGCACCGATACCGAAAGAATCGAGCACAAGGATAATTGAACGTTTCATTTTGACTCCATTAAACATCTTCTGGGCGAACGCGACGGTAAACCTCAGGGGTAGGCTCTGGCTTCTGGTCAGCAATTGTAATGTTGCTACGAACTGCCTTAGCCGTTTCTTCCCATTGTGCTTCAGTTCGAGCGTGGATCACGGCCAGAGGGGTATCAGCATTCACTGCATCGCCCAGGCGGATCATATCGCTTAGACCTACAGCGTAGTCGATAGTGTCGCTAGCAACACGGCGACCACCGCCCATGCCAACAACCGCCATACCCAGACCACGAGTATCCATTGAGTAAGCAAAACCAGTGGTCTCAGCAAACACAGGCTTCGCGATTTCAGCTTTTTCCAGGTAGTTGTCGTAGTTTTCCACGAAGTCTACCGGGCCACCAAGACCTGCAACCATTTTACCGAAGCACTCTGCCGCTTTACCGTTATCCAGTACCGCCTGCAGTTTCTCTCGCGCCTGCTCCACATCAGTAGCCAAGCCACTGTTTACCAGCATTTCGGCACACAGTGCCATGGTCACTTCAAATAAGCGAGGATTACGGTACTCACCGGTCATAAATTGAACGGCTTCACGCACTTCCAGTGCATTACCAGCAGTCGAAGCCAATACCTGGTTCATATCCGTCAGCAGTGCCGTCGTCTTAGTACCGGCGCCGTTTGCTACGGCAACAATAGATTTTGCTAATTCTTCAGATGTTTCATAGGTTGGCATAAACGCGCCAGAACCGACTTTCACATCCATCACTAGCGAGCCCAGGCCTGCCGCTAATTTTTTCGACAGAATTGAGGCTGTAATAAGAGAAATATTATCAACAGTCGCTGTAACATCACGCGTTGCGTATACACGCTTGTCAGCCGGCGCTAAATCGCCCGTCTGACCAATGATTGCAACACCCGCATCTTTGGTCACCTGACCAAACACTTCATTTGAAGGGGTAATGTTATAGCCTGGAATTGATTCCAGTTTATCAAGTGTACCGCCAGTGTGACCCAGGCCACGACCTGAGATCATCGGTACATAACCGCCGCATGCCGCCACCATAGGGCCAAGCATCAGAGAGGTCACATCACCTACACCACCGGTAGAGTGTTTATCGACAATTGGGCCATCAAAGTTCATGTGGTCCCAGTCAATCACCATGCCTGAATCTCGCATTGCACAGGTCAGTGCTACACGCTCATCCATGGTCATATCATTAAAATAAATTGCCATTGCAAATGCTGCAATCTGGCCTTCAGAAACAGTCTCTTTCGCAATACCCTGAATGAAGAAGTTAATTTCATCAGCAGTTAGAACAATGTTGTCGCGCTTTTTTCTAATAATTTCTTGTGGTAAATACATGATATTTCCCAATCTGGTGTTATTCGTAGGATAGATAACTATTCGATTGTTTTTGAATGAGAAATATCAGTTATTTCCCATATTTCGTCATCATCGAGATGCACGAGTCCACACAAGCTATTGCGTAATGGCAGGAACAATGAATAGTTGCAGGTAAAACTAAATAAGGTGGCAACGATGCCACCTTATGGATTCAGACTTAGTAGCCGCCTTCAGCCGCTTTTTCGCCTTCACCTAGTGTGTTCAGCAGGTTAGCCAGCAGGCTGGATGCACCAAAACGGTAGTGCATGTTGTCGGCCCAGTCACCGCCATGAATGCGGTCTGCCATAGCAAGGAATGCTTGTGCATCTTCAGCTGTACGAACGCCACCAGCTGGTTTAAAACCAACGGTTTTCTCAACGCCCATGTCTTTAATCACAGTTAGCATGATTTCAGCAGCTTCTGGAGTTGCGTTAACTGGCACTTTACCTGTAGACGTTTTGATAAAGTCAGCACCTGCTTTAATACAGATTTCAGAGGCTTTCTTGATTAGTTCTGCTGTTTTAAGCTCACCCGTTTCGATGATAACTTTTAGCAGAATATCGCCACATGCTGCTTTACACTGCTTAACCAGTTCAAAGCCAACTTCTTCGTTACCCGCCATCAGGGCGCGGTAAGGGAAAACAACATCAACTTCGTCTGCACCGTAAGCGACAGCCGCTTTAGTTTCAGCGACTGCAATTGCAATATCGTCGTTACCGTGAGGGAAGTTTGTAACCGTTGCAATACGGACTTCAGGTGTACCCTGCTCACGCAGTTGCTTCTTAGCAACAGGAATAAAACGTGGGTAGATACATACTGCTGCGGTGTTACCTACGGCTGTTTTAGCGTTCTTACACAGTTCGATCACTTTTGCATCAGTGTCGTCATCGTTCAGAGTTGTAAGATCCATTAATTTAAGTGCACGTAGTGCAGCAGCTTTTAAATCGCTCATGACTATCTCCAGTCCAGTTATTTTCTACCAAGCTTATAGAAACTGTTCCATACGCTCGACGATAAGTCTTTTTTCCAAACCGCCAAACGGCCCGCCTACAGCGAACAGTTAGATGAGCGGACTTGGTTCCTTGAAGACTCAGGTAAACAACGCGAGATTGCATTACCTGATTGATATCCTTTTCACCGCGCGAGACGCTCAGAACTCTCAGCTCTTAACACAGAGACCGGAGAAAGAGCGCCTTGCTAGTTTGTGCTGTCCAGTAAAATCGTGACAGCAGTCCCATCACGATGGGGGAATACTGAAACAGCAATTGTCAGTTTATGATGGCGCTCACCAATAATAGCAATGTCTGATGAGTGTCACCACCAAAGTCGTGTTTCCGTACGTGGACAATATGTTTACATTCATAACAGGCATTAAGGTACTAATAAGTAATAATTTAAAGCCTGTTAACCAGTCATAATTTTCTCAAGAATCCAATGATAAGCCACCCCACCGGCATAGACACCTACAATTCCCATCACTCCCGGCAATACCGGAGGAGCAGGGATGGGTAATTTGATCGCCGAAAACAACACACCGACGATAAATCCCGCTAAGATTGCCAGTAATACTTCACTCATAAACCTATCACTCTGTCTTTCAGTTCATATTTATGAGTGTAGCTTGCAGTCCAAGAGGTGCCGCTTGAATCAATGGAATGATGCTAGCAAAAGAAAATTGCAGAAAGCGGAGCGCAATCGATTTTATGAGTTAAATAACACCTTCCACCCTGCGTTATTACGAAATCTGTTGAAAAAAGCTCTACTAAAATCCAGCTCAAAAAAAAAACGCCACAGCTAAGCTGTGGCGTTTTATATTGTTGCTCTTACTGAACGAGTCAGTAATTACAGCGCGTTGATAGTCACGAATAGACCAGCAATCGTTGCAGACATTAGGTTAGATAATGTACCTGCTGCTACCGCTTTCATGCCGAAGCGAGCGATGTCGTGACGACGGCTTGGCGCCAAACCACCCAGACCACCCAGTAGGATTGCTACTGAAGACAGGTTAGCAAAGCCACACAATGCGAATGAGATAATTGCCTTAGTCTTATCAGACAGAACAACTTCAGCGCCTTCAGCTAGGTAAGGGGCAAAGTTCAGGTAAGCAACAAATTCGTTCACAATCAGTTTCTGACCGATGAAAGAACCTGCGATGGTTGCTTCTTCCCATGGCACACCGATTAGGAATGCAAGTGGAGAGAAAACATAACCAAGGATCAGTTCCAGTGTCAGTTCAGGCATACCGAACCAACCACCAATACCACCCATGATACCGTTCACTAGCGCAATCAGGCCGATGAAGGCTAGTAGCATTGCACCAACGTTCAGTGCCAGTTGCATACCAGAAGACGCACCGGCAGCAGCTGCGTCGATAACGTTCGCTGGTTTGTCAGCGTCGTCTTCATCACCACCAGCTAGTTGCTCGATTGGCGTTTCAGTTTCAGGTTTGATGATCTTAGCAAACAGCAGACCACCAGGTGCAGCCATGAATGATGCTGCGATTAGGTATTCCAGAGGCACGCCCATAGAAGCATAACCCGCTAGTACACCACCGGCAACAGAAGCAAGGCCACCACACATTACTGCGAACAACTCAGATTGAGTCATTTTTGGTACGAACGGACGGATAAGCAGTGGAGCTTCCGTTTGACCAACGAAAATGTTAGCTGTCGCAGACATGGATTCCGCACGAGAAGTGCCCAGTAATTTTTGTAGACCACCACCAAGACCATTGATGACAATCTGCATAATGCCCAGGTAGTAAAGCACACTGATCAATGCAGAGAAGAATACGATAACAGGTAGTACGCGCAGGGCGAATACGAAACCGCCGCCACCGAATACTTCAAACATCTTATCTGACGTCAAACCGCCAAATAGGAAGTTAATACCGTCATTACCGTAACCAATTACATTGGCAACAGCTTGAGACGCGCCATAAAGCACATCGCGGCCTACAGGTACATAAAGAACAAATGCACCTAATAAAAATTGGATGGCAAATGCACCACCAACAGTACGTAAATTAATAGCTTTACGGTTATCTGATAGCAGAACTGCTAGGCTTAGCAGTACTACGATCCCAACCAGGCTCATAAACACGTTCATAGTTTATGGCTTCCCTTTTAGTAGTTAAGTTTGGCGTCTCGACAATTTGGCTCATTAAGAGTCCAGCGAATTATACTCATGCGGAGACAGATAAAGTAATGCGAACATCACACTTTCCAAGGAAAGGAGATGAGAGTTTAGCGCTAATCGTGAGCAAGATCACGATCACCCGGACAACTCGCGCAACCGTTTAGCGCAACCGTTCAGATAATGAGAACCAGATCACAAATCAATATGAAAAAGTTCAGCTGTAGTTAAGGTTGTCACCTCTTCTATCTGCCGCTCCGATTCCATTCGTATTTCGGTTAAAGCTCGCAAAATGTTGCATAGCCTGTCAGGCCGGTTAGGTTCACCCTGAAAGCCGGCAACGGGCATATCCGGAGCATCAGTCTCCAGCATAAGCTCTGCCAATGGCAGACCGGCTATAGTATGGCGTGTTTTATTCGCCCGATCATAGGTAATCGTTCCACCGACTCCAATTTTGATACCTAGATCAATAAGTTGCTTGGCTTGTTGAATGCTGCCGCTAAAACCATGATACACGCCGCCAGAAATCGGCGGGTTTTGCCTCAGAACCACCATCATCTCGGTAAAAGCTTTTCGGCAGTGTAAAATTACGGGTAATCTCATGCGGTTCGCTAACACGATCTGCTCTTTAAGCTGTTCGATTTGCAGTTCTTTATTAACATCTGCAATGGCAAAGTCTAGTCCGCATTCACCGACAGCAACGCATTTTTTCTTTTCATCACCTTCAGTGACAGTGCTTAATCGCGAAGCCAGATTAAAGATAGCGGTATCACTATGCTCGTGGCTAAAAAAGGGATGCAGGCCCAAAGCATAATAGAGGTTGGGATACTGCAGGCTAAGTTGCTCAACAAGCGCCCAGTTACGTTCCCCTACCGAAGGGATCACAATAACCTCCACTCCGGCACGGCGAGCCAACTCAAGATAATATGCAGGATCATCTGAGAATGGCGGGAAATCAAAATGACAATGGCTATCTATTAGCATGAAAAATTAATTATTATCATGTGGTTGAGATCGTATTTAACCACACCTTGTTTCAACCATTTCCACATTTTCTTCCCCCCCCTTCTCATCTTGTAAGATTAATCGACCTATATTAGTTTCGCTATCATCACCACCATAGTACGGCCTTTTACCAATATGGTCTGATAAGGATAAGCAGGCACTTCATCAATCGCATAAATATCTCGCGGGCTGCTTTCAGCCGTATTAATCAGTACATGCCAGCCAGTTAACTCCCGCTCCGGCAATGTGAATTCAAGCGGATCCCAATACGCATTACAAATCACATAGATCTCATCTTTAGTAATAGGATGGTTGACGGTCAGAGCAAGCGAATGGGAATGTTCTGACCAGTCTGGTTGATGAGGCTTAAGGCCATGCCAGCAAATATCGACACTTTCCAATGCCGAGCTCAGTGACAAATGCATATTCCTCTCAATGGTTGGCTTTGCACGGCGGAATTGGCTGAGCAGTTTTACAAACCGCAACAAATCGGCATGCTTATCAACTAACCGCCAGTCAAACCAGCTTATCTCGTTATTCTGACAATACGCATTGTTATTACCCTTCTGGGTTCGCCGGACTTCATCCCCCATGCTGATCATCGGCGTACCCAGCGATAGAAACAGTGTTGCCAGCATGTTTTTGCACTGACGATGGCGCAGGATCTCAATCTCAGTAAAATCGGTTGGCCCTTCAACCCCATAATTACAGGACACATTGTGATTATCTCCGTCCCGGTTGTTTTCTCCGTTAGCCAGATTATGTTTCTGGTTGTAGCTCACTAAATCATTGAGGGTAAAACCATCATGGGCACAGATAAAATTCACAGAACGATGGGACGAATGATGGCGGCTGCCATAGATATCGGGCGAGCCCAGCATACGGGATGAAAAGCGGGTGACACTACCACTGTCACCCCGCCAGAAAGCCCGAACATCATCTCGGTATTTACCGTTCCATTCATTCCAGCGGTCACCGATAAAGGAACCTACCTGGTACAAACCAGCCGCATCCCAGGCTTCCGCAATAATTTTAGTTCCACTTAAAATGGGATCGGAATCAATTGACCACAATAGCGGCGGCTCTTTCATCGGTACTCCCCGACTGTCACGAGCCAGAACTGAAGCGAGGTCAAAACGGAAACCATCAACGCGCATTTCGGTCACCCAATAATGCAGCGCATCAATGATCATCCGCCGTAATACACTGTGATTGGCATTACAAGTATTACCGCAACCACTATAATTCGCGTATGAACCATCTTTCCGGTTGATCAGGTAATAGGCTCCATTCTGTAACCCTTTAAAACAGAATGTCGGCCCCCCCTCGCCCCCTTCTGCGGTATGGTTAAACACCACATCAAGTATGACTTCAATACCGGCCTTATGCAGCTCTCTGACCAGCTCTTTAAATTCATTAATGGCACTCAGCGGTTGTTTTCCAACACTGTAATCGGTATGCACGGCAAAAAAATTAATCGGGCTGTAACCCCAGTAGTTCTCTTGCTCCTGCGGCGCATCAGACACATCAAACTGCTGCACCGGCATCAACTCAACGGCCGTGACCCCTAAGGATTTTAGATAGGGGATTTTATCGATAATGCCCGCGAAAGTACCTCGATGTTCTTCCGTTATGCCAGAAGACAGATGCCGGGTGAATCCCCCCACATGCATTTCATAAATCAAGGTATCAGTCAGCGAATGGCGGGGAGACTCGCTTTGCTGCCAGTCAAAGACCCGGTGATCGACGACTATACTTTTCATGCAGGCATCCATATTAGAGCCCGGTTCGATAGCTCGCTGCCTGTTGTTATGATCACTAAAGCAAATAGCGTGGCTGTATGGATCTATCAGTACTTTGTCTTTATCAAAACGCAGGCCTTTTTCAGGTGACCACGGGCCATCAACCTGAAAGCCATAAATCTGACCATGACCGATATTGGTAATGAAGATAAACCAGTAATGGCCGCGCTTGTGAATCGATGGCTTGAGTACAAATGAGAGGGAAGGACTATCGGAATTACGGTCAGCAAACAGGTGCAGGGTAACTTGAGTGGCATCTTTGGAATACAAGCTGAAATTGACTCCCGTCTCTTTTACGGAAGTACCTAATGGTGAAGGAGCCCCTACCCCGGAATATATTTCACGGCTCTGCGCAACGTCCATCGTCGACTCCCTGACAATTAATACCAATCACACCAAACAATACTAGCTGGGCATGTTATGCAACCGCTGGAGTATACACCCAAACTACCTCAAGATGCGAGATTCAGCATCTCGAGGTGGTTGGGTATAGCAATAATCATCTTTTAACAAACAAAAAAACCGCCACAAATGTGACGGCTGATTCGTTTTCACTATTAACTATTAGTGTTCACGTGTTGCACGGAAATCGATGTCAGGAAAACGTTCTTTCGCCAGATTCAGGTTCACCATCGTTGGCGCAACATAACTCAGGTTGTTGCCACCATCCAATGCCAGGTTCATCTGGCTTTTGCGTTTAAACTCTTCGAGTTTCTTCGCATCATCACATTCAACCCAACGTGCAGTCGCAACGTTTACGCCTTCGTAGATGGCTTCAACGTTATATTCTGCCTTCAGGCGAGCAACAACCACATCAAACTGAAGCACACCTACCGCACCAACGATCAAGTCATTGTTCTGCAACGGACGGAAAACCTGTACCGCGCCTTCTTCCGAAAGCTGAACCAGGCCCTTAAGCAGCTGCTTTTGCTTCAGTGGATCTTTAAGGCGGATACGACGGAACAGTTCTGGCGCGAAGTTAGGAATACCTGCAAACTTGAGCTGTTCACCTTGGGTAAACGTATCACCAATCTGAATCGTACCGTGGTTATGCAGACCGATAATATCACCGGCATACGCTTTATCAGCACGAGTACGATCACCGGCCATGAAGGTTACAGCATCAGAAATACTCACATTTTTACCGATACGGACATGGTTCATTTTCATGCCCTGGTTATAAGTACCCGATACAATTCGCATGAACGCAATACGGTCACGGTGCTTAGGATCCATGTTGGCCTGGATCTTAAATACGAAACCAGAGAACTTCTCTTCTGTCGCTTCGACGTCACGCTCATTGGCCTGACGAGGTAATGGCGTAGGTGCCCACTCAGTCAAACCCTCCAGCATATGGTCAACACCGAAGTTACCCAGGGCGGTACCAAAGAATACTGGTGTTAATTCACCGCTGAGAAACAATTCACGATCAAATTCATGTGATGCACCAAGCACCAGCTCTAATTCTTCACGAACTTGTTCCGCTAAATAATCACCTACCGCAGCATTCAGCTCAGGATTATCCAATCCTTTAATAATACGCTGCTCTTGAATAGTGTGACCCTGACCCGTTGCGTATAAAATCACTTCATCACGGTGAATATGGTAAACACCTTTGAACTCTTTACCGCATCCAATTGGCCATGATATTGGTGCACATGCAATGTTCAGCTCGCTCTCAACTTCATCAAGCAGCTCCATCGGATCACGAATATCACGGTCTAGTTTGTTCATGAAGGTAACGATCGGCGTATCACGCAGACGGGTAACTTCCATTAACTTACGGGTACGATCCTCGACACCTTTAGCCGCATCAATAACCATCAGGCATGAATCGACCGCAGTCAGAGTACGATAAGTATCTTCCGAGAAATCTTCGTGTCCCGGGGTATCCAGCAGGTTTACCAGGCAATCATTGTACGGGAACTGCATTACCGAGGTGGTTACCGAGATACCACGCTCTTTTTCCATTTCCATCCAGTCTGATTTTGCGTGCTGGTTAGAGCCTCGACCTTTTACAGTACCGGCTTTCTGGATCGCGTTTCCGAATAACAATACTTTTTCAGTAATTGTTGTTTTACCCGCATCCGGGTGAGAAATGATAGCAAAAGTTCGTCTTTTAGAGACTTCGCTTTGAAATTCAGTTAGTGACATTACAGTATTCTTTATATGTAAAAGCCGATCTCTGTTGATACGATCAAATCTCATACAGCAACAGAAAGAGAAAAAGAAGGATGAACCCAATTAGGGCTATTCTCGCTGATTTCGACCAGATAAACAATCAAGCCCAGTGACAATACCCATTTTCACCGCCTTCTCCACTCAAAAAACGACCAAAAAACAATCACCCATAACTAATGACCTAAACGTCAAAAATCAGACGCGCACCGAGATCTCCATTCCAATTATTTGACATAATTGTTATTATCTTGCTGTTTGCTCGTTGTAATCACCGGGATTTCAATTCACCGCGCAAATATAAAAACAAAAACATCTAACTATAAAAACATCAATAACATATCAGGGTAGAGATCGAGGCTATGGAATCATATATCACGACACAATCAGGACGTATTACCGCTATAAAAGGAAGTGCCGTTGCTGAATTCAATAATGCCCGACATCCTCTGACCGTTGATGATGTGATCCCAGATGGGGCCACTCTGCTTTTCGATAATGGCACTGAGATTGCCATCGCTCAGCAAGATGGTTCCGTACTCAATATCGGTAACGAACAATCCGTTCCCGATACTTCAGCTGAAGCATTGTTCAATGACGAAATTGCAGCAATTCAATCCCTGATTGCATCCGGTGACGATCCGACGCTTTCACTTCCGGAAACGGCAGCGGGTAATCAAACGAGTAACACCGGTGGGTTCGATTTCGTTGAAGTAGAACGTCAGGCCGAAGAAACAATAGCGAATGCAGACTATTCAACCTCTGCTGTAAGAGAAGATGGCGCTCTATTGCTAGATGAAGAACGTGATGAAGAAAGCGCTGTAATTGATGATTCTGTCTCAGACAGTGACAGTAATACTCAACCTGAAGCGAATAACGTCAGCGTCACCACCGAGGAAGACACCCCGGTCAGCGGCCAGCTAACAGCCACCGATGTCGACGGCGATACCCTGAGCTTCGCGAAAGGCACCGAGCCCACTAATGGCAGTGTCACCGTCAATACCGACGGCACCTGGACCTACACCCCGAATACCGACTACAACGGCAGCGACAGCTTCACCGTGGTGGTCAGCGACGGCAACGGCGGCACAGATACGATAACTGTAAGTGTTGGTGTGACGCCGGTCAATGACGGCCCTGTCGCTGTTGCAGATACAGCCACAGTTGCTGAAGATGGCTCAGTCGCACTCGACCTGCTGAAAAACGACACTGACCTCGATGGCGACAAGCTATCGGTCAAGTCAATCAACAATGTTGAACTGACTGGCGAAGCCCAGACTATCGCGGTGGCTAACGGTGTGGTGAAAGTGACTGCAGAGGGCGCGATCAGCTTCGAGCCAGCGGAGAACTTCAACGGCGACATTAACTTCGATTATGTCATGACCGATGGTCAGGCTAACGATAGTGCAACAGTAAAAGTAACGGTTAGTTCCGAAGCTGATAAAGCGGTGGTGACTCCAAACGAAGACGGTGCCGACGCGGGCGCGGTGCAAGAAGATGCCACCCTGAGCACAGGCGGCAAACTGAACGTGGAAGATCCAGACACAGGCGAAGCGGTGTTCGTTGAGCAGACCAAAGTGGCCGATGGCGACTACGGTACCTTCAGCATCGATGACCAGGGGAACTGGACCTACGAGCTGAACAACAACCACGGAGTTGTGCAGGCGCTGGACAGCAATAGCGCTCCAGTGACGCGCACCATCACGGTGGCAACCGCCGACGGCACCACTCACGAAGTGAAAGTGACC